>JADFIJ010000135.1 GCA_022566775.1 Pseudomonadota bacterium
TGGGTTCTAAACGGGGAGAGGTCCGGGTGACCGGCCTCTCTACCAGCTACTCAGGAGTGGTACTGAATTTTGACCCATTAAACATATAGCAACCGGACGCGATCACTAGCAGATAGTGGGTCAACTATTCAATACAAAAAGCGTCGAAAGTGAGTCAATCGGGTATGCAAGTCAACAATTTCAGCTCTGAAAGGGTCTGCTTCCGGCTGCGATTTCAACCAGTCAACGCAACACATGCGTTAAATCTCTCTGCTGGTGTTTCAAATTTCATTGCCAAAATGGCAAGAAATACATTAACTTGGCAATACCGATGTTAGTCGTCCCCAATGACATCATCAACCCAGCTCGTTGCCGCCACGACAGTTGGAAAACCGATTGTACTCGTCAACAAAAGTATAGCGTGGTGGATTTCTTGCTGATTTGCACCCGCATCCAGTGCCCTTCTCACGTGGCTATGTACAGCGCCTTCCGATCGTAACTCGCTGCGGCGGCTAGCTGAATCAATTGTGCGCTCTTCTCATCGATTGGACCTGCCTGCTTGGCGGCCTTACCAAGTTCCTCAACTGCTTTCGCAAGTTGTTGATGTTTTTGGCTTACAAGTTGGAATTTGTTGGGTAGTTCTTTTTGAGTCATGACAATTGATCTCCTTAAATTTGTCGGGGTTTTTATAGTACCTCGGACTATGATTTTAGAGAATCTAAATGTAAATATGCGGGATAGGTTTGTAAGCGGGTATCTTCAATTGGACCGCCCACAGTAAAATGATAGAGGCTCTGCCAAGACAGATCGCTAATGCCTAACACTTCGTGCATAACGTCATCAAAAAAACATCCGATGCCAGTACTCCGTAGGCCGGCGGCTTCTGCCTCTAAATAAAGCAGCTGCCCGATAAGACCGGTTTCCCAGAATAAGCGGGGATAAAAATAGGCTCCGTTATTTTTTACAGCATCAAATCTCGCCAACATACCAAGGGAAAATACACCATCTGCGGCAATATCTTGATGACAACTTATTACTTTAGCCACTTCTTCAACATTCTGTGGCGCGAGTAAGTAATAGCGGAGTCCTTCAGGATTCTCTTGCGGTTTTTTCCATAGGAATTCCGATTTTATTGATTGCCTCAATGATGCTTCGTGAGAGTCATGTCGAACCAAGACATAAAGACCTGGCTCCAAATCTCTTACTCTATGAACAAAAAGAAACAACGAAACGGTGGGCGCCCAAGGTAAGCACTCAAACGGGGGTGATTTTCGGCATTGTAAGCGTTGCAGCATGCCAAAAAATACGGATCTTTCCATGCTGGTTTCACCATCCATTGCCACCGCACTGCGGCGTTGACGAATAATTTGAAACGCTGTCTCATTACACTGCGATAAAACACTGGCATTAAGTGGTAACTTCGAAGGTCTATCTAAGTCATCGTCATTCTGTTCTTGCATTTTTCTTGCAGCTAACGAAACCTCATCTATGATGGGCCATTCATGATGATTTTCACTCAGTTGATTGATCTCCCCTAATAGGGGGATATTCTTCATTTCCTCAAGTGGTTTCTCAGTCAGCATTGGTAACCATTGACCCTTGTTGCTTTCTATCTCAGCTCTCTTATCATTGGGATAAACAACGACAAGGCAGTCCGCATGCTCCGCCTCAATCCCTACTTGGTCTTCAATGCCCAAAAAGATGCTAATGTCCTTATCCGTCAAACTATCGATCAATTGCGCTTGCCATCCCAAGCTGGCGGCTGCAATCGCTATCGCGCCAAGCGCATGCCCAACGTCATGATGACAATAACGATATGCCCGTTCTCCATACTTCCATGCCTCCCGCCAGTAAATTGAGCTTAAACCAATGAAAAACCCGTTCTCGGAGATTCCACATGCTAATGCTTTCCATAGATGCTTACCAAATAGCCGGCGTAATTCGAGCGCATGGTGGTAAGAATCATAATGGTAGAGGCCAGATTTAATGCCTGGTGAGGCTTGCGGCCCAATGATGAGATAACTTTCAGTGGGGTGCAAATTGCCGCTGGAAGGGTTCACTCGCAATGACCAGGAATTGCCATCTGGTATATTTTTCCAAGCCGATAGCGCCATGCTGTAATAAAACAGCCGGCTTATGGATTGAAAGGTAATTGGGCTCGGAGCAATCGGGCTTGCAACTAGGTCCCGATAAAGCGGTCCTTGGCTGTTATCGCCATGCTCAAGAGTGACGCAAGGCGCACCTCCATAACGTCTAAAGGGAATGGGTTGACTCGCCCAATCCAAATATCCTAGTGAACGGGCATAGTGGTCCAGGTAATGTTTGGTTCTTTCATGGTAATTCAACACGCTATCAATAGCGGAAGTCATATTTGCTGCTCTCTGGACCAGTTCCCATATTCCTTACACCAAAATCTCGACACGGTATCGCAGAAAAATTGGAGTCAGATCTAAAATTAATTGGTATTTAAACGTCTGCTTTCGGCTGCGGACACTCAGGATTGTTCAAATCCAAGCAGATATATTATCAGATTTTATCTGAGCCAATATTCATTACTTTTTAGTTCACAATGTTAGCAACAAATAGAAATGTCCGGTTCTGTAGCAAATAGATTGTCCGCTTTTGCTTTGATTGTCGGAGGGCTCCTGGGAGCGCCTGCCAACCACCGGTTGAGCCGCGAACATTATGCTGCAACCAGCAGTTCATTTGATATTACCTGTCCGTTGGTGTCATACCTTGCCAACTCCCGAGGACCATGGTAAATCGCCAGGGTGTCATCGGTGTAGCGCAGGACTTTAACCGTCGCCTTCACATAATGGCAGCGGTGACGATCTGCCGGAATCTGCAGCACCAGTCCTTCAAAGTGCACACAATTGTCTTTTCTGACCGTCCGCTCAAAGTGCTCGCACAGAATCTCATCCAACACGGTTAAGTCCCGGCACTCCACAAAGGCAGAACCTTGCTCAGGCGGTGATTGCGTAAACTCGGCGTTGTAAGCTGGCAGGTAGATCTGTGTGAGATACCGATTGGCTTCCTCCATCTCTGTGATGCCGGCTAGGGCCAACTCCTTGACCAAGCGGTTTTGGTGAGTGCTGAACACGCGCTCAGAACGGCCTCTAGCCTCCGGCGAATAGGCCGGGATCATCTCAATGCCTAATTGGCCCATAGCCCGCCCAAACTGGGTCAGGTTCACCTTGTCTACCTTCCCGCCAGCCTCCGGCGTAGTCCAATAATGGCTGCCACGGTCTGTATATAGGGAACAAAACAAGCCCCTGTCTTCAATCACCTCGCGGACAGCCTTGAAACTACTCTGCGTTCCTTCCTCATCGCAGAAGAACATCGAGTAGTGCTCATTGGTGGCATCATCCATGGTCACGATCAGATCCCAGTACTGCCCGGGTACCCATAGATGCTGGCTGCCGTCCTGATGCAACATCATCCCCGGCCAGGGTGACCGATCACGCTGTTTACGGTGAACCCCCCGTTTAGGAGCCTTCTTCACTGCGCCAGCCGCTTGCAGAGTATTTTTTACCCAAGAGTAGCTGCGCTGGCCTCCGTCTCGTTTGTACCAGGAGTAGTAGTGCTTCACATTCCAGCCTCGGTGCCGGTTGCGATAGCGGTCCACCATGCGCATGACCTCGTCGACCGGAGCGCGGCGGTGCGATATCTGCGATAACCGTTTGTCGATGAGACCATCCAGGCCCTCTTCTTCATATCGATCTATGTAGCGACGGAATGTCCGGGCACATACTCCCAGCAATAACGCCGCCTCCTCTTGTGTAAGACGGCTCTCCGTCCACCCCTCGTAAGTTTCCTCGAATCTCATCAGTCGAGTCTCCTGTAGCCACTCCGTCCGTCTCATAAGTCCCCCTCCTCGGGGTACTATGAGAACCGGACAGATCATGTGCTACAAGACTGGACAGTTTATGTGTCACTAACACAAAATCAGTCCGTAATGGGAACTGGGGCCGAATTCTAGTAGTATTATGGGCTTTTTATTTTTCCGGATCCGCAGGTTATCGATGGCACTGGTGCTGGTAGGCATAAATCACAATACGGCAAATATAGCGCTGCGAGAGAAGGTAGCTTTTCCTCCGGAAATTGTGGCGGATGCATTGCGGCGAGTGCATGCCCTGGAATCCGTGAATGAGGCCGTGATCGTCTCCACCTGTAATCGCACGGAAATATACCTGGAATTTGAAGGCGATCCCAACCTGTCGGAGCCGGCATCAGATCGCGCTACCAAGCGTTTACTGCTGGATCGACAGCAGCTAATCCTAGCTTGGTTAGCGGACTACCATGAGATGAGTGCAGAAGAACTGGCTGAGAGTAGCTATGCCTTCGGCGATGAAGATGTGGTGCGTCATCTGATGAAGGTCTCTTGCGGACTGGATTCCATGGTGTTGGGTGAGCCCCAGATTCTTGGCCAGATCAAATCTGCGTTCGCGGTATCGAAAGATTTAGAGGTGCTTGGCTCGGTCCTGGGTCGTGCCTTTCAGGTGGCGTTCTCGGTGGCAAAAGAGGTGAGAACAGACACCGCGATTGGCGAGAATCCGGTCTCCGTTGCCTATGCCGCGGTGGCCTTGTCCGAGCGAATTTTCTCGGACCTTGCCAGCCTCAGCGTGCTACTGATTGGCGCCGGTCGCACCATCGAATTGGTGGCCACACATCTGGCGGACAAGGGCGTTCGCTCCATGGTGGTAGCAAACCGGACCCTGGACCATGCGCTGGATGTCGCCGCCAAGTTTGATGGCCGTGGCGTGTTGCTGTCCGAGATTCCGGAGCAATTAGTCACTGCCGATATCGTGGTTTCTTCAACCAACAGCCAGTTGCCGTTGCTGGGCAAGGGTGCGGTGGAACGGGCATTGAGGCGACGCAAGCACAAGCCTATGCTATTGATTGATTTAGCGGTACCCCGGGATATCGAAGCCGAGGTCAGCGAAATTCCGGACGCCTATCTATACAGCGTCGATGATATAAGCGCTGTCATAGAAGACGGCGTCAAGAGCCGGGCCGAAGCCGCCGCCCAGGCCGAATCCATTATTGAACGAGGAGTCGGAGAATACCTGCAACAACTGCGATCTCTAAACGCAGTCGCTACCCTGCGTGCGCTTCGCGACAAGGCCGACTCGATTCGCGATCGGGAGCTGCGACGGGCCATCAAGGCGCTGGAGAAGGGTGAGAGTGCCGCGGTGGTGGTTGAGAGCCTGGCCCGAGCGATTACCAACAAGCTCACCCATTCGCCCAGTGTGCAGTTGAAGAAGGCCAGCGCCGAAGGGCGGGATGAATTATTGCAGCTGACCCAGGAACTTTTCGAACTGGAATCGAAGCAAGAACCCTAGATCCATCGGACAACCGGACTCGGGCCGCCAGCAAACACCCACCAAACACCGACCAATAGAAGTAAAAATGAAAGACTCCATTCGTAACAAGCTGGACCGACTCAAAGACCGCTTCGATGAAATTGAAGCCCTGCTCAGCGACGCAGAAATCATCGCCGATCAGACCCGATTTCGCGATTTGTCCAGGGAATACGCCGAGATCGAAGAAGTGGTGAAGAGCTTTCAGCGGTTTTTGGTGGTAAGCGAAGAGCTCGACGGGGCCAGGGAAATCCAGAAAGATCCGGATCCCGAGATTCGCAAGCTGGCGGAGGAAGAGGCTGACGCTGCCATCGAAGAGTTGAAGGCATTGGAGCTGGCACTGCAGAAACTTCTGCTGCCTAAAGATTCGAAAGATAGCCGTAATGTGTTCCTGGAAATTCGGGCCGGCACCGGCGGCCATGAGGCCGCTATTTTTGCCGGTGATCTTTATCGAATGTATGTTCGTTATGCCGACTTGCAGAACTGGAAGTTGGAGAATGTTACCCAGCGCCATGGTGAACATGGCGGCTACAAGGAAATAATCGCCCGCATCGAGGGCAAGGATGTCTACGAGAAGTTAAAGTTTGAGTCCGGCGCCCACCGGGTGCAGCGGGTCCCGGAAACAGAAACCCAGGGTCGTATTCATACCTCGGCCTGCACCGTCGCTATCATGCCGGAGCTGGATGCAGTGGATGACATCGAGATCAACAAGAGCGACCTGCGAGTAGATACCTTCCGCGCCAGCGGAGCCGGTGGTCAGCACGTTAATAAAACTGACTCGGCGATACGGCTGACTCACCTTCCCACCGGCATTGTGGTGGAATGTCAGGATGAGAGATCACAGCACAAGAACCGGGCGCGGGCCATGTCACTGCTGCAGGCCAAACTTCTCGATCAGGCGCAGCAGGCGCAGCGACAGGAGGAGTCGGATACCCGGCGCAAACTGGTGGGCAGTGGTGATCGATCCGAAAAAATTCGCACCTATAATTACCCCCAGGGTCGAGTGACGGATCACCGCATCAAATTGACCCTGTACAATTTATCGGAAGTCATGTCCGGCGATCTCGCCTCCATCATCCAGCCTCTGATCAATGAGTACCAGGCCGATTTGCTGGCAGGCCTGGCCGACGACGCCTGAGCCGAGTCTCCCCGGATATGGTCATCACCATTAAACAGGCACTGTCCCAGGCCCAGAGATTGCGGGCTGTGAGTGAAAGCTGGCGGCTGGAATCCGAGATACTGCTGGCCGATGCGCTGAACAGCAATCGTGAAGCGCTGTTCGCCTGGCCGGCACAGGAGTTGTCCAGGCAACAGGCGGACGCTTATCAGAAGATGATGCAGCGGCGTGAGCGCGGCGAACCCATCGCCTATATTACCGGCAAGCAGGCATTCTGGGATTTCGAGCTAAAAGTTAACCCCCAGGTGCTGATCCCCCGTCCCGAAACAGAGTTGCTGGTGGAGACTGCTATAAAATTCCTGGAACCGAATTCATCTGCGGCTCTGAGGCTGGTCGATTTGGGCACGGGCAGTGGTGCCATCGCGCTGGCGCTGGCGCGGCACCGCAAACACTGGTGCGTTACCGCCGTGGATATCAGCCCACAGGCGTTGGCGCTTGCGGCCGAGAATGCGCAGTCGTTGCAGGTAGAAAATATTGAATTCTGCGAGGCGTCATGGTGTGATGGCCTGGAGGCTCGAGCCTATGATCTAGTTGCTGCCAATCCACCCTATGTGGCGGTGGGAGACCAGCATTTGCAGAAGGGGGATTTGAGGTTTGAACCGCCGATTGCCTTGGCAGCCAAGGATTCGGGTTTGAGTCATTTGCAAGAAATAGTCAAAAATTGCAGGCGGGTCCTAAAAAAAGAGGCCTGGCTCCTGTTGGAACATGGCTTCAATCAAAAACAGGCGGTGGCGAATTTATTGGGTGACGCCGGCTACTCCAATATCAGTTGCGCACAGGATTTAGCGGGGCTCGATCGCCTGACTTCCGCGCAATGGCCGAATTAATCAGAGGCTCCCTAGAGACTCCCTATGCTGGACGAACAATTATTGCGCTACTCTCGCCAGATCATGCTTCCGGAAATGGATGTGGCAGGGCAACAGAAATTGAACGATGCCAGTGTGCTCATCGTCGGCATGGGTGGGCTCGGCTGTCCTGCCGCCATGTATCTCGCGGCTGCTGGAACCGGGCACCTGATCATCGCCGATGACGATATCGTAGAGCTGACGAATTTGCAGAGACAGATCGCCCACAGCCAGGCCGACCTGGGGACGGCGAAGGTGGACTCAGTACAGCAAACCCTGAAGGGCCTGAATCCGGATTTAAAAATTACCGCGCTCAGGCAACGGCTCGATGGCGATGATCTGGACCGGGCAGTCAATAGTGTCGACGTAGTAGTCGATGCCTGCGATAATTTTACTACCCGATTCGCCATCAATCGCAGTTGCATTCGCCATGGCAAGCCCCTGGTGTCTGGCGCCGCGATTCGTATGGAGGGACAGGTCGCGGTCTTCGACAGCTCGAACCCGGAGAGTCCCTGCTACCAGTGTCTATATCACGAAGGTGATGATGAGGACAGCAGTTGCTCGCAAAATGGCGTGATGGCACCGGTGGTTGGAATAATCGGTTCTGTTCAGGCCATGGAGACAATCAAGCTCATCACTCATATCGGCACTTCTCTGACCGGTAGATTGCTGCTGTTAGACGCAGCAACTATGCAGTGGCGGGAGATGAAACTACCCCGTGATAGTCAATGTCCCGCCTGTGGAAATTCAGGAAACGCCGCTCGGTAAACAGCGCCATGCTGCAATTGATTGCAGTAGACCAAGCTTCCCGCTATTATGCGTGCCTTTCCTAGCAGGCTGTTGAATAACTCTCAGCCGGCACAATACTGCGTTAAGATATGGCTCAAAATGCTTGTTTACACCGTGTAAACTCCGCTTTTTCGCCAGATCTTGCCTTGTCTTGCACTCGACTGAGAGCTTTTCAACAGCCTGCTAGAGAGCCTCTGAGAACGTTTATCGCCTTGCCAGAGATTTCCCAATCCCCAGTTTTTGAATAGTGTTGGAAAAACCGTTTTATGGATGCAGTAGAAACATCAGAGTCCAAGCCTGAGTCCGAGACAGTCTCATTTGACAGTTTTGATTTAGAGCAGCCCTTGCTCGATGCCATAGCCAAGCTAGGGTTTGAGTTTTGTACGCCGATTCAGGCGCAAAGCCTGGTGCATACGCTTGCCGGGCATGATGTCACCGGTAAGGCGCAGACCGGCACCGGCAAGACAGCCGCGTTTCTAATCACCATTATTAATGATCTGCTGACCCATCCCGTCGAGGGAGATCGATTCCTGGCCGAGCCCAGGGCCTTGATCATCGCGCCGACGCGAGAGTTGGCTATGCAGATTGCCAATGACTCGGTGCAGCTAACTGAATTTACAGATTTACACACGGTGACCCTGGTGGGTGGAGAAGACTATCAGAAACAGACCCGGGCACTGGATGCGAAGCCGGTAGATATTGTGGTTGCCACACCGGGGCGACTGCTGGATTTCGTGAGTAACGATAAGCTTTATCTGGGCCTGGTGGAATTGCTGGTGCTCGATGAAGCCGATCGCATGCTGGATATGGGTTTCATTCCACAGGTAAGACAGGTGGTAGCCCGAACCCCGAAAAAAGAGTGCAGGCAGACCCTGTTGTTCAGTGCAACATTCACGCCTGAAATCATTGAGCTGGGGTCCCGCTGGGCCGTGGATCCTATCATGGTAGAGGTGGAACCGAAACAGGTGGCGGCGGTAGACGTTAATCAAATAGTCTACCTGGTCACCACCGCCGACAAGTACAACTTGCTGTATAACCTCATCACGGAACCGGAGTCGAAGAAGGTGCTGGTCTTCAGCAACCGCCGTGATCAGGTCAGAAGGTTGGCGGACAATCTGTATCGTAATGGGATAAATTGCGGCGCCCTCTCGGGTGAGATCCCCCAGAATAAACGCATCCGAACCCTGGAGGCATTCAAGACTGGCAAGTTACGCGTTCTGGTTGCTACCGATGTGGCGGGCAGAGGCCTGCATATCAGCGATGTGACCCACGTGGTGAACTATACCTTGCCGGAAGAGGCGGGAGATTATGTGCATCGAATCGGCCGCACCGGCAGGGCGGGTGCGGTGGGCACATCGATCAGTTTTGCCTGTGAGGAAGACTCATTCTTATTGCCGGCGATAGAAGAAAAACTCGGTCACAAGCTGGACTGTATCCATCCTGAAGAGGGACTACTCGAGCGGGCTCCAGGCTTCGTTCGCGACGTCCAATCACGACCACGACCGGACAACCGGGGTAATTCAAGATCCCGCGGCACCCGCCGCCCGGCGCGGAAATACTAGTAAGAAGGCCCTCTCACCCAACCTGCCGCGCTAATTGTAGATACTTTCCCGGCGAAGCTCCTCTACCCTACTTTCCTTGCGACCATTCGCGCTTCCATTTTTTCAGCGCTGCGGAAACTCTGTTCCTCCAGGAGGATCTCTGACGTCGAATAGAAGCATGCTGCTACCGCCTTCAGAGTCTCCGGGTAGCGTGTTCTCTCAGACAGTCCTCGCTCAAGCTGAAAAAATGAAAGCGCTAAAGCATGGTCTGATTTGCAAGGCAAGCAGGGTAGAGGATCTTCGCCTCAATTCAGTGAAATCCTGCAGCATATGGTTTTAAACTACATTGAAATCACTGACTTGTCGTTTATCACATAATCAAGCGAATTTGAGTTGCCTAGTCCCCTTGCGCACAATCAGGCCATGTCTATATCCTTCACTTTAGACAGATTTGAGCGAGGACTGTCTGAGCGAAGCGAGTTCCGCAGCGCTGGCTAAAGTGAAGGATATATGGGCG
>JADFIJ010000136.1 GCA_022566775.1 Pseudomonadota bacterium
AGCCCCGTAGGGCGGCCCCTGAAGCGCTCATTTGCGGCGTTACACTTGTTGGCAAGGACTAAAGCCATCGCCTACATGGATGTAGGTGAGGGGCGTGAGCTGGGAGCGGAAGCTTTGCCTGCGAAGCGTGCCTTGCAACTGAACGCTTCAGGACCCGCTGAGACATTACTGCATTGTTCAGAGGTGCCCTAGTTTCCCAGCAGCCGCGTGCAACTGCTATAATCGCGCCGCTTTTATTTTACGCAGCAGCAATCAGAGGCGGTTTGCTCCTATCGCAGTAAATCGCCATCGGCAGGATGCTGCTGACGCCGATTCGCCACAGCCAGAGTCATGACCACAGAAACCTTAGAGCAAGAAATCAAGCGCCGCCGGGTGCTGGCAATTATCTCGCACCCGGATGCGGGCAAAACCACTATCACCGAGAAGTTGCTGTTGCTGGGCAAGATCATCCAGGTGGCCGGCACCGTAAAAGCCAGAAAATCTGATCGCCATGCGACTTCAGACTGGATGGCCATGGAAAAACAGCGAGGCATATCGGTGACCTCGTCGGTGATGCAATTTCCCTACAAGGGCAGGATAGTGAACCTGCTGGACACGCCGGGTCATGAAGATTTCTCCGAGGATACCTACCGGGTGCTGACAGCCGTGGATTCGGCGCTGATGATCGTAGACGGGGCCAAAGGCGTCGAGGAACGCACTATAAAGCTTATGGACGTGTGCCGACTCCGGGACACGCCAATTTTCACCTTTGTGAATAAACTGGACCGGGACATTCGGGACCCGGTAGAGATTCTCGATGAGATCGAGGCGGTGTTGAAGATCAGGTGCGCACCCATCAACTGGCCCCTGGGCATGGGCAAGGAATTCAAGGGGGTTTATCACTTCCGCACCGACACCATACATGTTTACCGGCAGGGGCAAGGTCAGAAGATTTCGGAAGATGTTCGAATCGAGGGGCTGGACAGCCCGGAAGCCGCCGCGCTACTCGGTAGCTATGCCGATGATTTCAGGGACGAGATTGAACTGGTGGAGGGCGCGAGTCACCAGTTTGACCGGGCTGCCTATTTAAAGGGAGAGCTGACCCCGGTTTACTTCGGCACCGCCCTGGGCAATTTTAGTGTCAGGGAAATGTTGGACGATTTTGTGCAGTGGGGGCCGCCACCACAGAGCCGGCAAACGGAAACTCGGACGGTTGCCGCCGATGAAACTGATTTCAGTGGTTTCGTCTTCAAAATCCAGGCAAATATGGACCCCAGGCACCGGGATCGAATTGCCTTCATGCGCATCTGCTCCGGTGCGTACCGCAAGGGCATGAAAATGCACCACACCAGGCTCGGTAAAGATGTCAAAATTGCCGATGCCGTCACCTTCATGGCCGGGGAGAGATCCCAGGCAGAAGCAGCGGTCTCAGGAGACATCATCGGCTTGCACAACCATGGCACCATACAGATTGGCGACACCTTCACCGGCGGCGAAGCACTGAAATTCAAGGGTATTCCCCATTTTGCACCGGAGCTATTTCGACGCATCCGCCTGCGGGATCCACTGAAGCTGAAACAATTGCAGAAGGGGCTGACCCAGCTCTCGGAGGAGGGCTCTACCCAGGTGTTCATGCCCCTGAGAAACAATGACCTGATTGTGGGCGCCGTGGGTGTGCTGCAGTTCGAAGTGGTGGCGTTTCGGCTGCAGGATGAATACAAGGTGGATTGCGTTTATGAGCCGGTGAACGTGTATGTGGCGCGATGGGTGGATTCTGACGACAGGGAGAAGCTGGAGGAGTTTCGCAAGAAGGCACAGGAACATCTGGCCATCGATAATGGTGCCTATCTTACCTATCTCGCTCCCACCCGGGTCAATCTGACTCTCATGCAAGAGCGCTGGCCCGAAATAAGCTTCCACGCCACTCGAGAGCATTAATCGAAATTCCATGACCACCTGTCATATGCAATTTCAGCTCGGTGCCAGCGATGGCAGCGCCCGTACCGGGGTCATGCACTTTCCCCGGGGGGAAGTGGCAACGCCGGCGTTCATGCCGGTTGGCACCTACGGTGCGGTAAAGGCACTGAATCCGGCGCAGGTGGCCCAGGCCGGCGCCGAGATACTGCTTGGCAACACATTTCACCTGATGTTGCGTCCCGGTACGGAAACCATACAGCGGCACGGTGACCTCCATGATTTTATGGGCTGGCAAAAACCCATTCTCACAGATTCCGGTGGTTTTCAGATATTCAGTCTCGGCAAGAGGCGAAAGATTTCGGAGGCGGGGGTTAAATTTCAGTCACCCGTCGACGGCGCCGAAATATTTCTCGGACCAGAATCGGCGATTGAGGTGCAACATAAGCTGGGAGCCGACATCATCATGGTCTTCGACGAGTGCACCGCCTATCCCGCTACGGAGAAACAGGCGCAGGACTCCATGGCCTTGTCCATGCGCTGGGCCAGGCGTTGCAAGCAAGCCCATGGTTCTCATCCGGCGGCACTGTTTGGCATCGTGCAGGGCGGCATGTACGGGCATCTGCGAACCCAGTCGCTGACAGAATTGGTGGCTATGGACTTCGATGGCTATGCCCTCGGAGGCCTGTCCGTGGGTGAGCCAAAGCAGGAGATGGTGGCGGTGATCGAGTCCTGCGTCGAACAGATGCCGGCATCCAAACCCCGCTATCTCATGGGAGTAGGGTCGCCGCAGGATATCGTCCACGGGGTTCGACATGGCATCGATATGTTTGACTGCGTGATGCCAACCCGCAATGCTCGCAATGCCCATCTTTTCACCTCCCAGGGCTTGCTGCGCCTGCGCAATAGTCGGTACCGCAGTGATACCAGCCCGCTAGATCCTGAGTGCGGCTGCTACACCTGTAGCAATTTCAGTCGGGCTTATTTGCATCATCTTGATAAATGTAAGGAAATGCTGGGTTCACAACTGAATACCATCCATAATTTACACTACTACCAGCAGCTCATGTCACAATTGCGCGGCGCTATAGAACAGGGTAGATTGAGCGACTTTGTCAGCCAGTTTCTGTTGCAACAGAAAAAACTGGCGGCCGAATGAATTCCGGCCCCGGTGGGCGCGACTGGAAGCCGGGCCCGGGACCTTGAAGTAGAGGGATTGGGCCCAACTATGGTTTAACCCAGCTAGGGTTTGACCCAGCTATGGTTTAACCCGGTCACGGTTTAACCGGGCTATGGTTTAAGCCAACTAAGCTTTTATGCATAAAAGATGTGTCAATTCAAAAACAAAGTAGCCGCTGCCGGCCTGGTTCTGACCACCAGCGCTAACGACGAGACTGCGTTTCTTCGAAGGAATCTGTCATGAATCTATTATTTCCCACAGCATATGCCCAGGAATCCGGGGGGACATCGATGACTTCCAACCTTATTTTGTTCGGTGGCATGTTTTTGTTGATGTACCTGATTATATTCCGCCCGCAATCGAAGCGCGCAAAGGCTCAGAAGGAGCTGGAATCCAGCATCACCAAGGGTGATGAGGTAATGACCGCAGGCGGCATGCTGGGCAAGGTAACGAAGGTGAATGATGATTATGTGGCCATTCTGGTGGCCGATAATGTTGAATTGAAAATCCAGAAATCCTCTATTGTGGCGGCTCTGCCGAAAGGCACGATCGCACAGATATAGGCGCAGGCATTCTGTTCGGGCTACACCGGCTATGCGCCCCGGATGTTACAGGCATCCCGAACCAGGCAGACTCGACTATGCTGAATAAATACCCACTGTGGAAAAACCTTCTCGTCCTGTTGGTTGTACTCCTGGGATTTCTCTATTCCGTCCCCAACCTTTACCAGAACGATGAGGCGATCCAGGTCACCAACACCAATCTCGATATCAATGCGGCCGATCTGGCGGTAGTCACCACCGCACTGGAGGCGGCCCAGGTCGATTTTTTCGGTTCGGAGCAGGATGAGACCAGCCTGTTGGTTAGACTCAACAGCGTGGAAGATCAGTTACGGGCCAAGACCGCCATCGAAGACGCCCTCGGTGATGACTATATTGTGGCCCTGAATCTGGCGCCGACAACACCCGCCTGGATGCAGGCTATCGGTGCCGGCCAGATGAACCTTGGTCTGGATTTGCAGGGTGGAGTCCACTTCCTGATGGAAGTTGATATGGACGCCGCTATCGAACGGCGCATGCGCGACAATCTGGGCAATGTGCGCAGTATTTTGCGCGAGTTGCGCATCCGCACCCGGGGAATAAACCTTCTCGGTATTGACCACATCGAGGTCAGGTTTGCCAGTCTGGAAGATCGCCGCAATGCACGTTCCGAATTGCTCGACAATTTTTCAGAACTCCAATTCCAGAATCGAGAGTTCGAAGACCTGGCGATACTCGATATGCTGCTCACCCCGGAGACGCAGCTGCAGATTCAGCGAGACACCTTACAGGCAAATAGAACGACGCTGCTGAACCGGGTCGACGCGCTGGGGGTAGCCGAGCCGACGGTGCAACAACAGGGGGCGGACCGGATCGTGGTCGAGCTGCCGGGCGTGCAGGATCCGGCCCAGGCGATTCGAGTATTGCAACGCATCGCCACCATGGAGTTTCATCTCGAGGCCGCTATCGGCGCACCGAGTCTCTCCTATGAGACCTACACGACACCGGACGGCGTCCCGGTCAACGTCGACAACGATGTGATCCTGCAGGGGGACCGTATCAGCAGCGTGCGCTCTACTCTGGATCAGAACGGCTTGCCCCAGGTTCAAATCAATCTCGACGCCCAGGGTGGCAATCAGATTAACCGGGTAACGCGGAACAATGTCGGGCGGAATATGGATATTCTGCTGATCGAAACCAAGTCGCGCACGGTCATAGTCACCAATGACGCCGGTGAGGAAGTCGAGGAAACAGAATTTTTCGAAGAAAAGCGCCTGATCAGTCATGCCACCATTCAGACTGCACTACCTCGCACTTTCGTTATCACCGGATTGTCGTCACGGGAGGCCAACGAACTCTCCCTGTTGATTAAGTCTGGCTCTCTTGCGGCGCCAATGACCATTGTGGAGCAGTCGGTCATCGGTCCTACCATGGGCAAGGAAAACCTGGAGCAGGGTATCAGGGGCGTGCAGGTTGCCGCCGCTCTGGTGGTGATGTTTATGTTCTTCTACTACCGGGTATTTGGCCTGGCAGCGAACTGCGCCTTGATCATGAATATCCTGCTGATTTTTGCCGTCATGTCCACGATCATCCCGGCCACGCTGACCCTGCCTGGAATCGTCGGTATCGTGTTAACGGTGGGCATGGCGGTGGATGCCAATGTGTTGATTTTCACCCGTATCCGGGAAGAGTTATCCGATGGGGCGACGCCGCAGAAGGCGATCGATTCTGGTTATGATCGCGCCTTCACCACCATCCTCGATGCCAACATCACTACCTTCCTGGTTGCGGCGGTGCTGTTTACTATCGGTACCGGGCCAGTTAAAGGTTTCGCGGTCACCCTCATGATCGGTATTATCACCTCGATGTTTACCTCCATTGTAGGAACCCGGGCCCTGATCAATCTGATCTACGGGGGTCGCAATGTAAAAACCCTCGCCATTGGCAACTACGCCAAACCTGAAACCGCGGCCAGCTGATGCCACACCCGGGCGCTAAATTCCAATCCTGGATCACCCGGTTTAAAAGAGATAGTAAATAACGAGTATGTTGATAAAGAGAGAAATAGATTTCATGGGAGCCCGTCGCGTAGCGGGGTCTATCTCCCTGGTGCTGGTGCTGGTTTCCATCGTTTCCCTGGCGGTAAATTCCCTGGAATTTGGCCTGGATTTCACCAGCGGCACTTCTGTGCGTCTGAATTATTCCGATGCCATCGTGCTGGGTGAAGTCAACGACACCCTGCGCAGCAATGGTTATACCGATGCGGTGGTGGTGAGTTTTGGCTCCGACCGCGACATTCGCATCATCCTGCCGGTCGATGAAACGGTGGCGGTGGCAGACCAGGCTGTACAGGCGGCCGAGGTGGGAGCAACAATCGTCGCGCTGTTAGGCACGGAAACGGCAAGTGAGATAACCCTGCTGGGATCAGACTACGTCAGCGCCAAAGTGGGTGAGGAGTTGGCGGAACAGGGTGGCCTCGGCATGCTGGTGGCGCTGGGCATCATCATGGTGTACATCTCCATTCGTTTCCAATTCAAGTTCGCCGTGGGTGCGGTGGTGGCTCTGGCCCATGACGTGATCATTACCCTGGGCATCTTTTCCATTTTCACCATAGAGTTCAATCTGAATACCCTCGCGGCATTGCTGGCCATCATCGGCTACTCCCTTAACGACACCATCGTGGTATCAGATCGGATCAGGGAAAATTTCCGGCGCATGCGCAAGGGATCGCCGTTCGAATTGATCAACAAATCCCTCAATCAGACCTTGAGCAGAACCATGATTACGTCTTTCACCACCCTGTTGGTGCTGTTCTCTATCCTCTTTATCGGTGGCGAATCGACCCAGGGTTTCGCCGTGGCTCTGATCATCGGCGTGTTCATAGGTACCTATTCTTCGATCTACATTGCCTCCAATGTCCTCCTCTACATGAACATCAGCCGGGAAGATTTGATGATTCCAGTCAAAGAGGGCTCCGAACTGGACGATATACCTTAAGCTTGCCGGCTTTAGATCCATGGCAGCCGTCCGTCCCAAGCTGCACCGACGCCGGTAATTAGCACTTGGCGGGTTTCACCTTTATTGCTATGTTGCAGCAGACCCAATTTGAGCTAAGCGGCCAACGAGTATGACGAAGCGATGATTTCTACACTGCCTACATTCCTGCCAGGGTTTCTGCACTCCCGGGGCAGACTGAAGATCACCCTGCTGAGCTTCATTCTCGCCAGCTTATCTGGACTCTCCCTGGCCCAGACCACGGACTTGTTTCCCCGTCCGGCGGAACTGGAACCGGCTATCAACTTCTGGGTGCGGGTTTACACAGAAGTCGATACCCAGAGCGGTTTTTTGCATGATTCCCAGAATCTGGCCGTGGTTTACCAGAGTCTGGCCCGGAAACGCAGGCAGATCGAATCCGCACGTGAGCGCATTCAGATCGATCTGAGGACACTGGCGACGGGTAAGCGCACCAATCTGACACCGAGTCAACAGCAGGTGCTTGCCCTGTGGCCAGCGGATGTCAGCAATCAGACTCTGCGTGCCGCCACTTCCAATGTGCGATGGCAGCTCGGGCAGTCCGATCGTTTCCTCGGTGGTTTGGAACGTTCGGGTGCATACCGAGCGCATATCGACAAGGTGGTGCGAGAAAAACAATTGCCAGCGGAGTTGCGGGTGCTGCCCCACGTGGAATCTTCTTTTAATCCCGGGGCACGTTCCAGTGTCGCTGCCACCGGTATGTGGCAGTTTACCCGCGCTACCGGGCAGCGATTTATGCGTATCGACCACGTCGTCGATGAACGCATGGATCCTTATCTCGCGACCAACGCGGCCATGAGTTTGCTGGAGTATAACTACAGCGTGTTAGGGACCTGGCCCCTGGCGCTGACTGCCTATAACCATGGCGTCGGTGGTATCGCGAGAGCAGTTCGCCAGATCGGCACCACGGATATTGAAAAAATCATCGCCAATTACAACGGCAGGGCCTTCGGTTTCGCTTCACGCAATTTTTATCCACAATTTCTCGCCGTGTTGCAGGTGGAGAATGACGCCAGCCGTTATTTCGGTGAGGTGCGCCTGAACCCGGCGCCCGATTTCCGCGAAGTAGAAATTGACGCCTATATCGACGCCGAGGTTTTCGCGCGCTCCGTCGGTATCAGCCTGGAACAGTTGCAAGCGGATAATCGCGCCCTGCGACCGGTGGTATGGGAAGGCAACAAGAGGATACCCAAGGGATTTATGCTCAAGGTGCGAGCGGCGGCAGTACCAGCGGGTGACTTACTGGCGATGATATCGGCAGAATTTAAATTTCCGGTACAGACCCCGGATATTGCCTACGTGGTGATTCGCGGAGATAGTCTGTCGGTGATAGCGCGACGATTCAATACTACCGTCCCCAGGCTGGTCTCTCTGAACCAGCTTGCGAGCCGCAACCGGATTGCAATTGGGCAACGGCTGCTGTTGCCTCAGGATAATTCCGCTTCGCCGCTAGCTGTTGCCACTCTGGCAAATACAGAAGGGGCTTACACGGTGCTTCGCGGGGACACAGTTTCGCTGATAGCGGCGCGTTATGGAGTGACCGAACAAGCCCTGTTGGCCGTGAATGCAATCCAGGATCCACGGCGAATATACCCGGGACAGCTGTTGATGCTACCTGGCTTCGAACGTAGCGATGACCAGCTGGCAGCCATCGCTACAGATTCCACACCGGTGCCACCCACCCTGGCACAATTTTCCGACCAGCTGGCGCTGGCAAACATTGAATTCGCAAGCCGTAGGCTCGAGAGATCACAGACGCCGGCAGCGAGTGAGAGTTTGACGCTGTTGGCGCTGAATGAAACAGTGTTGCCGCCGGCTGCCGTGCTGCCGGATAACGCGGTACTGGAAGCTGAGGTAACGCCGGCAGAGGAACAGGCTATTGCACTGGATCCCGTGCTGGACATAGCGGCGAGCAACGAACAACTCACCGAGGCCTTGTCAGCTGATCCTTCCGACTACTCGGTGGCCGGCAACAGCAGTATCGAGATTCAGGCCTCCGAAACCCTCGGCCACTACGCAGACTGGCTGGGTATACGCGCCTGGGATCTGCGCCGACTTAATAATATGGCGTTCCGTGATCCGGTCATCATTGGCAAGCGTCTGACCCTGGCGTTTTCCAGAGTCAATATTGCTGAATTTGAATTGAAGCGGAGAGATTTTCATTCCACGCTGCAACGGGAGTTCTTTAGCAATTATCGCATCCAGGGGGTGGAGCAATATCAGGTAAAACGCCGTGACAATATAGGCGCCATCGCGATGGATCGCTACTCCACTCCAATTTGGTTGCTGCGCCAATACAATCCAGGCCTGGAATTCAATCGCATACAGATTGACGAGGACATTATCTTTCCATTGCTCGAGCGGGTGCAGTAAAACCTGACAAGTTTTCTTCCGCCTCAGCCAATCCGAGAAGGTCCTGTGATCGAGTTTGTGCACCTCGCGCAAAAAATACGCGACTACTTATTGACATAAATTGAGGATCGAAAATGAGTATTAAATTGTACGGCATGCCATTGAGTAACTATTACAATATGGTCAAGGCGGTGCTTATCGAAAAGGGGTTGGAGTTCGAAGAGATCCTGGTGAAGCCCAATCAGGATGAAGACTACCTGGCGCAGAGCCCGATGGGTAAAGTTCCCTGCATAGAAACCGAGCAAGGCTTCCTTACAGAAGCCGGGGTAATCATCGATTATATAGACGCCCTCGGCGAGGGACCTGCATTCTATCCCACGGATGCCTTTGCCAAAGCCAAGGTGCAGGAGTTAATTCGTTACCTTGAACTTTATATTGAACTGCCGGCGCGGCGCTTGTTTGGTGAGGTGTTTTTTGACCGGCCGGCAAGCGATGAGGAGAAAGCTGCGGTCAAGGCATTATTGGAAAAAGGCTTTGCGGCGCTGGCAAAACTGGCGAAGTTTGATCCCTATATTGCCGGCGCAGAAATCAGCTACGCCGATTTCTATTTCCGCTACAGCGTTAGCCTGGCAACTATTGTCTGTAAGAAAGCACTGGATTGGGATGCCTTCAACGAGGTGCCGCACATCAAGCAATTACTGGCGCTGATGGATGAGCGGGCTTCGGTGCAGCGCACGATCGCGGACCAGGCCTGAACAGGCCCGATCCGCGACCCTTGCAGATTTAGCGATGGTGGGTTCTTTCGAGAACCCCCTTGTTATCACTCATGTCTAAGATGGTCGCAATATTCTCTTCGATGTCCTCCATGCTGGCATGAACGCGCCTGATTCACGCACCTTGCAGATTTAGCGATGGTGGGTTCTTTCGAGGACCCCCTTGTTATCACTCATGTCTAAGATGGTCGCAATATTCTCTTCGATGTCCTCCATGCTGGCATGAACGCGCCTGATTCACGCGCCTTGCAGATTTAGCGATGGTGGGTTCTTTCGAGAACCCCCTTGTTATCACTCATGTCTAAGATGGTCGCAATATTCTCTTCGATGTCCTCCACGCTGG
>JADFIJ010000006.1 GCA_022566775.1 Pseudomonadota bacterium
CTTTGTATTAATAACGACCCAGGCTCACAAAACCTAAGCTGGTAGTGATGGCGGCGATTCGGAATCAGACCCGCCGGGCCGCTCTTCAGTCTCTGCCGTATTCGCCGCCGCAACGGGACTTGGCTCTGGTTTGATTACTTCCTGGTAGCTCAACCGGGTCTCGCGGACATTCGCTGCATCTATTATGTGGTCAAATACCTGATCTTCAATGACTGTGGATTCGACCGTGCCGAGCTGTTCCTTGTCACCGTAATACCAGTTGATTACGTCATCGGGAGATTCATAGGTAGAAGCCAGTTCCTCGACAGCCTCTCGAACCCTCACCGGGTCCGCTGTGATTTTATGCTGTTGCACCACTTCACCGAGGATCAGTCCCAGCACGACGCGGCGCCTGGCCTGGTCCGTGAACAGGTCGTCAGGCAACATGGCTGGGTCAATATTTTTCCCGGCGCCGATCTTTTGCATAGCCTGGTCGCGTAGTTGCTGGATTTCTCCCGCAATCAGTGTCGCTGGCACCGATACATCGACGGCATCTATCAATGCACCCATTACCTGGTTCTTCAACTTGCTGCGACTGGATACTTTCAGCTCGCGCTGCATGTTATTGCTCACTTCTTCCCTGAATGCCGGTTCGCCGCCTTCGTCAATACCGAAGCTCTTGAAAAATTCTTCATCTAACTCCGGTAAAACCTGGGTGCTAACCGAACTCAATGTGATTTCAAACTCCACCGGTTTGCCGGCTAATTCCTCATTGTAATATTCCCCTGGGAATTCCAGGGTCAGCACAAAAACCTCGCCGCTGCTGTTGCCGACGATGCCGGTTTCAAAACCGGGAATCATGCGCTCCGACCCAAGCACCAGGTTGGTTCCGCTGCCCCTGCCGCCCTCGAATTCTTCACCCCCGAGGGTGCCAACAAAGTCGATATTAACCCGATCTTCGATAGCGGCCGGGCGCTCAACTACTTCCCAGATCTGTCGCTGCTGGCGAAGGGTCAAAATCATTTCATCTATATCGGCCTCTTCAATCTCGGCGCTGAGCCGTTCCACTTCTATTTTCGAGAAATCAGGCAGGGTAATCTCCGGATACACCTCGAATATTGCGGTGAACTCCAGATCTTCACCCTCGGTTACATTCGTGGCCTCTATTTTTGGTTGTCCGGCCGGCTTCAGGCTCTCCTGACTAATCGCCTCATAGTAGGTTTGGCTCATTAGCTCACCCACCACTTCCTGGCGCACACCTTTACCAAACTTACCTTTGATTACCTTGAAGGGGACCTTGCCTCTCCTGAAGCCTTTCAAATTCACATTTTTCGCCGCGTCCTGTAAACGGGCGTTCACCGCCGTATCCACCTGTTCACCGGGCACCGCAATGGTCATTTTCCTTTCTAAACCTTCTGTAGTTTCTATTGAAACTCGCATGGTTAAACCTCTTTTGTTCCGGGGCAAAACACACATCGACGTGATTTACCCGAATATCGATGTGCTTACTAGAATACCAGGAAGTTGCGACAGCTAGGTGAACTGACAATGTCTAGGCTTCGAATGCTATAAAATTCAATAAGTTAGCGATTTTATGGCCGGAGGCCTGGGAATCAGTTCATAGCGCTCCCTGGATCGCAAGGTGCGCGATTTTCCCATATCAAAATTGACTATTCAATCTTTGCTTAAGGACGGTGCTGCCGAAAATGAAAAACCACGCACGAGGGTTTGCTATGGGGTAATCTGTGCTGCCTCAGGCATTCAACAGCTCAGGCAGCATGGCAGATGATAGACCGATCCCAGATAGCAGCCGTTATTCTCGCCGGAGGCAAGGCTTCTCGGCTGCAACAGGTGGACAAGGCGCTGCTGCCACTCCATGGCAAGGCTCTAATCGAGTATGTTGTGGCCCGCGCCAGAGCGGAGTCCGCCGAAATCCTCATCAGTGTGAATCGCAACCGAGAGAAATATGAATACCTTGGGCTAGCCCTGATAGCTGACTATCGAGATCCTTTTTCCGGCCCGTTAATCGGTATAGCCAGTGTGATGCGAGCACTGCAAGGTGACAATCAGGTTGCCGGGCTAAAATACCTGGCTTGCTTCGCCGCCGATGTGCCCTGCTTTCCCACCGGGCTGGTTTCGAAGCTGGGTTCGGCACTCGACCACGCCAATGCCGAGGTCGCCTGGTCGATCTGCAACGATCAGCTACAACCCTTGTTTTCACTATGGGCTTTGAGCACCTTACCGGAGATTGAAACGGCAATAGAAAATGGAATCTATGGGCCGAAACTTTTAATTCCGCAACTCAAGAATGTGCTGGTCAATTTTCCCTCTGACGATCCTGCCCAGTTCCTGAATATCAATACACAAGCATCATATGAGCGTGCAAAATCACTAATCGAAGCTTAAAAAAAGGTTTTTATTGAAAAATAAAATTCACCAAATGTTTTTTCGTTTCTTAGAAAACTTATCTATCTCTTTGTTTCCAATCACAAAAAGAAGTCGCGCGTATTTTCAAAACGGCTCGCATCTCGTTGTTATTACTGAATTTTCTAAAAGTGGCTGCTAGCCCTGATTGCGAGTAATAAAAACCACATGGCATATATTTTGCGCTCTTCTCTTAGTTGGCAACAGGGTTTAGTCTGCCCTTACTCGCTAGCTTAGGGTTACCCGCTGACTTACTTGGTCGGGGCTAATATTTTTATTAGCAGTAACCTTAAGCTAGCGGAGACCAATACCCCTGCGACTGTTGATTTTATTGATGCCACTCACACGTCAGCAAGATTCCACTGTGGCGACGAGCAACCAGTCTCGCAGTGAGCGCATGTTTAGTGAGCAGGACCTGTGGTATTTCAAAGTTCGCGAGGGCAACGAAGTCGGCCCATTTCGATATCGCTGCGAGGCCGAAAGCAACCTCAATCACTTCATTAAGCGGCTCAAACAAGAACCCAGCCCCCATTTTTAACCCGGGTCCAATCGCCCGACGTATCTGGATAGCGACCTCAGCCTTGCCTGTTGCAGGCTAATAAAAGTAATGACTCAAGTTCGAGATGCCTCGGCGAACTCACACCAGGGCGCTATCAAATTCTTCGTAGCCGGTGTCGCTTATCGAGACTCTGTGGGTTAAACTCTCGCTTGATTGCATGGCTCAAACCGGAATGAATTCAACCACTAACACCCAGCGCACCGTCACCATCGCCTACGGTCCCAGCTTCGCAAGCAGTGAAGTTTGGAGCGACATCAAGTCCAAACTGGTTATTCCCACGGAAATTGTATCCATCACCGCAGCCCAGCGCTACGACCCCGCGCTGATCTTGCTGGATCATCAACTCACCACGGAAAAGACTCACGCCCAGTGGGTTGAGGAATTTCCTGAAGCCATATTCCTTGCCACCGATGCCCTGAAACTCGACGTCGATCTTATTCTCAGCAATGGCTTACCCTACCGGCAGACTTTGAAACTGCTGGAAATGGCCTGCTACCAGTGGATTCTCAAGAGCGAAAAAACCGAGCGGGCGAAGATGCATGACACCAGCTTCCAATATCTGAACAAGTTGGCCGACATCAGTATTTCCCTGTCTTCCGAGGACGATCTGCTGACGCTGCTGCGCAAAATCCTGGAGGAAGCACAAAATATCGCCTGCTGCGATGCCGCTTCGCTGTTCCTCATCAACGAGGTAAATGATCACGAGAGCGAACTGGTCTTCGAGTTGACGCAGAATGATTCCATGGATTTCCCATTCGAAGAGAAACGTTTCCCAATAGATGTAACCTCCATCGCCGGTTATGTCGCTCTGACCGATAACGAGCTCAATATTCCGGATGCCTATGAACTGCCACCGGACGTGCCATACAAATTCAACCGGTCCTACGACAGGAAAAGTGGTTACCGCACCAAATCGATCCTGGCGATTCCGCTTACGGACAAACAGAAGTCGGTTATCGGTGTGCTGCAGTTTATCAACAGAAAGAAAGCCCGCTCGTTGAAGATAAGCGATGAAAAATCTGCCGTCGCTTATACCCTGCCATTCGACAGCGACATCAATGTTCTACTGCGTGCATTAGCCAGTCAGGCGGGTATTGCGATCGAAAACACAATCCTTCAGAACGAGATCAAGGCACTGTTCGAAGGCTTTGTGCATGCGTCGGTGTCCGCAATCGAACAACGGGATCCGACCACCAGCGGTCATTCATTTCGGGTGGCAGACTTGTGCATCGATCTGGCGCGATCCGTTTCCGTATCCAACCTGACCAGACTTCGAAATGTACGATTTACGGAGTCGGAAATAAAAGAGCTTAAATACGCTGCCCTGCTCCACGATTTCGGTAAGGTCGGGGTACGGGAATCGGTGCTGGTCAAAGAGAAAAAATTATCCGCTGGCGGCCTCGAAAACATCCACTACAGAATACAACTGGCCCAGGAAAGATTGAAATCACAATCTCTCGGCAAGCAACTGCAGATGTATCGTAATGGCGGTGTTACGGATTCTGCCATTGCCGCCATAGAAGCACAGCTAATTACCGACGTTCAAATGCTGCACGAGTTCTATCAGGCCATTACCGAAGTGAACGAGCCCAGCGTGCTAAAACAGGACAACAAGGACATGTTGGACCGAATCCATGAATATCGCTATAACAGCATGGAAGATGAACTATCGATTATTACGAAGGAAGAATTTGACCTCTTGAGCATCGCCAAGGGCAGTCTATCGCCTGCGGAGAGGAAAGAGATCGAGTCCCATGTTGTGCATACCCAGAATTTCCTCAACCATATTCCCTGGACCAAGGAGTTTAAAAATATACCCACCATCGCCGGCGCCCACCACGAGAAACTGGACGGCAGCGGCTATCCCCACGGCATGACAGAGGATGAAATCCCACTGCCTTCCAAGATCATGACCGTCTGTGACATCTATGACGCCCTGACTGCCTCCGACCGCCCTTATAAGCTGGCGATCAATACCGAGAAAGCGATCGATATCCTGCATGAGGAATCCGCCAGGGGATATCTCGATGTCGATCTGGTCGAGGTATTCGTTGAAGCCAAGGTTTTCCATGCCATAGACACGCGCGAGTATTCTACGGCCACGGAATTCAGTAGCTACAGCAACCACCCCTGCGATTACGACCTGCAAAAACACGAATAAGTCAGATGCTGGATGCCCCTGCGGCCTCTACCAATAGCCTTGTTTCGCGAGTAAAGTAAGACCTGTGCCTGCTTTTTGGTACAATGGCGCGTGCTTTAAAGCCCGTGTCCATTAACTTGCACTGAACTCCGGTTTTCCGGATCCAGGCGCAAATAAAAGCGGAAACAATAATGAAAAAGCATCTGTGGCTGCTAGTGCCAATCGCTGTAGTGTGTAGCGGAATTCAATCCTTCGCGGCAGAAAATGAGTCTCCCATCGCAGCGTTGGATAGACTGATTACGGCGGGTCAATATGCGCAGGCGCTGGATCTGGGCGACGACAATCTGGAAGACTGGGAAGGCGATCCTGAATTCGATTTCCTGTATGGTCTTGCCGCGCTTGAATCAGGCAGTCCCAACGAGGCGGTCTTCGCGCTGGAACGTGTCGCAGCAACATCGACCGACGGCATATTGAGGGAACGCGCCCGCCTGGAACTCGCCAGGGCCTATTTTGTTACCAACAACCTGACCGCGGCAGAAAATCTTTTTAATCTCGTCCTGGCCAATAACCCGCCAGGGAATGTCCAGCAAAATGTCGATGCTTTTTTAATTCTGATCGAAACCCGGCGCGCCTCGCAATCGTCTTCTTTCACTTGGGCCCTCTCTTCATTTGTCGGTTCAGACGACAACGTCAACAGCGCGACCAGCCTGGGCACAATCGACACGCCAATATTCGGCGATATCGAACTCGATCCCAATGGTCAACAGATCGACGACGTCTATTCCAACACACGGGGAGAAATGAATTACAAGTATGTTTTAACCAGGGATCGCTCCGTCGATTTCGGACTCGACCTGATTCATTTGAACAATTTTGATACCGACGCTTTCGACATTGATAGTTTGCGCGCCAGCGCCACTTATAACTGGGGCGACAATATTAACCGGTTTTCCCATGGATTCGTTGCCACCAAGGTGCTGTTGGACCAGAATGGGTTTCAGGATTCCGTCGGGCTGAGCTCTGCTTGGCAGCACGCCAGCAGCAATGGTTGGTATCAGTCAGTCGCCGGATCCTACACTCAAATAAGGTATGACACCAGCGGCGGCCAGACCAACAGCGATTTGCGCGATGTCGACCAACTCTTGATAACCGCCGGATTGACAAAAATCTCTGGCGCTTTTACTCATTCTCTCAATCTATATCGTGGTGATGAAGATGCAAGACATACTAATGGTGGCGAGCATAACGGAAGAGAATTCACCGGTCTTGCCTATAGCTTGCTGTACCGGTTAAACACACAACATACTCCCTATCTCCGGGTTTCCTTGCAGGAAGTTGATCACGATGGTGAGCATCCCGTGTTCTCCGATACCACCCGCAATGATGATATCGAATCCGTAACGGCAGGCTGGTTTTATCAGTTCGATAGAAACTTACTGATAAGTGGCGAAGCGTCCTATACCAACGACGCCAGCAACATTTCCTTGTTTGATCATCACAGATTCAAGTTTCAGGCAGGTTTTCGATATCGGTTCTAATAAAGCCCTGGGCACATTTCATAGATTAAGTATGGCGCATGAAGTCAAAATCTAAAATGTTCATCGATCGCCTTTGCTATAACTTTTTGCTGTTATGTATTGCAATCTACACGCCCGCAAATTTTGCCGCCGAAGAAGTCATAGCCGGGCGCGTCGTCGCAGTCAGCGGAACAGTGCGCGCCGTCGATGGCAGTGGCAGCGCCAGACAATTGAGTCGCCGATCTGAAATATTTGTTGGCGATACAATCGAGACCCAGCCTGCGTCGTTCGCCCAGATTCGCATGACTGACTCCGCGATCATCTCCTTGAAGGAATCCACTCGATTTGAAATTGTCGCTTACAGCTATGTGGAAAACCCACAAACTGATATTTCAACAATGCGTCTCATCGAAGGCGGATTTAGAACCATCACCGGCAGGATCGGCCAGCAAAATATAGATGCTTACACTGTAGAGACTGAATTTGCGACCATCGGCATTCGCGGTACCGACCATGAAGGGGTTATAACTGATGCCTTGTACACAGGCGTATATGACGGTGGTACAACGCTGTCTAATAACGCAGATACGCTGGAACTGGGGCTGGGAGCAGATTATGACTTCGGTGTGGCCACCGATCCCAACACCCCGCCTCAAGGATTGGTATTACAGCCGGCCGAATTAGGCAATATTCCTGTATTGAACGTAGCCGAACCGGAAGAGGAGGAAGACGACGACGGTGCTGGTGATGACAACGCAGATGATGGCGTGAACGACGCCGCAGATGGTGGCGCGAACGACGCTGCAGATGCTGGTGCTGGCGATGACGGTGGTGCTGCCGATCAGGCTGATGGTGGTGGTGGTGGAGATGACGGCGGTAACGTACTAGCAGCAGATCTCGGCACCGGAGCCGCTGACGATGGCGCTCCCGCCCTCAGCCTGGTGGATACGGAAACAAGTTTGGGGGTCGATACATCTGGAACTACTGCAGTAGCTGCGGAAACCAATGAAATTCAGGTTAACCCGAATGAGACCAGCGGTGACGGGCGTGTCGATTGCGCAGTCAATTCCTCGCTCGCGGCCTGTAAACCTGAAGATGATGATGAGACAGAGCCCGAGCCCGAGCCTGAACCTGAGCCCGAACCTGAACCTGAGCCCGAACCTGAACCTGAACCTGAACCTGAGCCCGAACCTGAGCCCGAACCTGAACCTGAACCTGAGCCCGAACCTGAACCTGAGCCGGAACCAGAACCAGAGCCCGTCACACCGGTGCTAAGCGATATCGAAATTAATCAACTTCGGCGAGTAGGATTTGTCACCGTAAGCAGTGGCAGCAGCAAGGGGATCACCACTGGTTTGCTCGGCATTACCAACGTCAACCTGCTCGCGGTTTCGAGCACGGCCGACCCGCGCAACCAGGCCGGTGATGAGCCACTTTTTATTCTTGGTCGAGAATCTGCATCGCTCCAAAGCCTGCAGACCAGCGTCGCAGGGTTTTCAGTGGACTGGGCCGTCTGGGATGGCTCTGCGTCGACTCCGGTAACTAAATTTACCGACCCCGATGACGACTCCGCACGAGACTTACTCCCGAACCGAATGGTTGTGGTCGCCGTCCTCCCAACTGCGCTCGGTAACTTGCGCGGAAGTGCAACCTACAGTACCCATAAAACCGATGACGACACACCGCCCTTCATCGGCCTCACCGGCACCGCGATTACCAGTGGCATCAGTGGTGTGTGGGCAACGATTTCGGTGGATCTGGACACCGGCGCTTTGTCTGACGGCTCCCTGCGGGTTTGTCTGGGTGGTACAGACAAATGCACCAGTCAAAGCGGTGGCGACTGGGAAGAAGAATGGCTAGGCAGTTTCGGCGGCACCGTGGTTGACGGCGTGCTGATACCCACGGCGATAACCGGGACCCGCCTCTTCGGCGATGCCGATACATCATCGATGAATGGCCTGGTTACTGGTGTCTTTACCGGTAGCGAGGCGGAAGCTTTTGCCCTGGGCTTTCAACTGCAGGATAGCGCCGATGCCGATAGCTCGATCAATGGGGCGACCTTGCTGGAGAAGAGCACGGTCACAACGGTGGACAAGCTCGCGCTGGCGGAACAGGGGTTCTCCCTGTTGCCGGCGAGTGATCCTTTCGTGAAAATTACCAGCACGCAGCTAGCCAGTATTTCTGGCGTTTTCCGCCTCGATGTCAGTGGCGAAATCACTGCTTTCCAGGGCGTTCAACAATTCGCAGGCGTCGATGACAGCAGCATTTCTTCGATACAAAGATTCGTCTTTGACATTAACTTCGATACCGGAAGCCTGAGCAATGGCGGCCTGGTGGTAGCAACGGCTAGCGGCGCTATCTGGGACACCCAGTTTTCCGGATTCATTAATGGCGATTTGATCGACATGACTGTCACCGGCGGCACCATCACAGGAATAGACAGCACAACTATCGATCCGGCGAGTTCTGTCAGAGGTGATATTGCTGGATTCTTTTTCGCCTCCACGGCCTTCGAGGATCCCACTCCCGATGCTGACAGACCGGAAATCATCGATGGCCTGGTGAGCGGCTTCAGTCTCCACGATGAGAATTCCAGTTACACCCTCACGGGCAGTCTACTGGTTGGTGATTACACCCCGGAACCCGAACCCACACCAGAGCCCGAACCTACGCCAGCTCCCGCACTGGCGGCCGGCACTCATTCAGCATTCATCAGTTGGGGCCCCTGGGTAAATCCTGTCGCACAAAATTTCGTGGTAGTGGAAATTATCGATGCCGACAGGGCGACCATCAGCTCGGGGGATTTCCTGGCCGATGTTAACCCGGCTCCGGTTTCCAGCATGACAGGTACTTTGCACTCCTATGAGAATGGTGCCAGCGCCAGCTTTACCGGTAGTGGTAGTGCCGGCAGTATCTCCAGCGTACTCGCACACCTGCATGTTGATTTCGACTCCGGCGCGATTACCGAGGGTACACTGGAAGTGGGCGTCGCCAGTTTGCAAACCTGGTCAATTAATTTTAGCGGCTCCGTGAACGGCGGCGTCGCCAGGCTGAGTTCTAGCGGCGGATCGCTTTCGGAGCTGGGCGCGCTCGTCAGCTCTTCCATCGGCGCCAATCTCGTCGGATTGTTTACCGGTGACTCCGCAACCTGGTTTGTGGGAGGCTTCAACCTGATCGACATACTCGACGATTCTAATTCGGTTCAAGGCCTCTATGTTATCGAACGCTGAACCTACGCGCTTAAACCTGTCGATAAATAACAAAGGCATATATCTATTGCGGATACACGCTTTTTGGTTTGGCCGCAGCCACTGAGATCGATCAGCTGTATGGCAGGGGATTGATCGTTTCAATCCTCATCGGCTTTGTTGTCAAAGCCCAATGACGCCGAATTGATACAGTAGCGTAAGCCGGTTTCCGCCGGCCCATCGGGAAATACATGCCCTAGATGGGTATCACACTTGCTGCAAACGACCTCCGTTCGCATCATGCCCCCTGAATTGTCCACTTGCTCGGACACACAGTCCGAGTTCGATGGCGCACAAAAACTGGGCCAGCCACAACCGGAATCGTATTTGGTTTGTGAAGAGAACAAGAGCTCACCACACCCGGCACAGCGATACGTACCCTCCTCCTTTGAGTCCCAGTACTTACCGGTAAAAGCCTGCTCGGTGCCTTTTTCGCGACAGACACGATATTGCTCATCTGAAAGTTGCTGTCGCCACTGGGCTTCCGTTTTCGTAATTTTGTTCTCGGTCTCACTCATAAATCATTCTCACTCAGAAGCTGGAGAGGCACTACTTTCAGATCGACACTATGCCGAAAACCTGACGCCTGGATCCGGGTCATCAGCTCGAATCCGAAGCTCGCATGATCGGGTCCCCACATGTCCCAGACTGCATTGATGTTACAATGAACGGTTTATCATCTGGCCCTGGAACCTAAATGGATAATATCACGCAATCAGACAAGCTCAATAATGTCTGTTACGACATTCGCGGTCCGGTACTGGATCGCGCCCGCCGGCTGGAGGAAGACGGTCATCAGATATTGCGGCTGAACATCGGCAATCCGGCACCCTTCGGATTCAATGCGCCCGACGAAATTCTACATGACGTCATCCATAACCTGTCCAGCGCCCAGGGCTATTGCGATTCCAAGGGTTTATATTCAGCCCGTAAGGCCATCATGCAGGAGTGTCAGAAGATCGGTATCGATGGCGTCGATATCGATGATATTTATTTGGGCAATGGTGTCAGCGAGCTGATTACCATGTCCATGCAGGCCCTGTTGAACAACGGCGACGAAGTCTTGATTCCGGCTCCGGATTATCCGCTATGGACAGCCGCTGTCAGCCTCAGCGGTGGCAAGCCGGTACATTATGTGTGCGACGAAGCCGCCGACTGGTTTCCGGATATAGGGGATATCGAAGCCAAGATAAGTCCTGACACCCGGGCGCTGGTGGTCATAAATCCTAATAATCCCACCGGCGCGGTCTACAGCAGGGAAATTTTACTGGAACTGATTGAACTTGCACGGCGACATGACCTCATCCTCTTCACCGACGAAATATATAGCAAGATCGTCTACGATGAAGCGGAATATATAGCGCTGGCCTCCCTCGCCGATGACTTGTTTATCGTCAGCTTTAATGGACTCTCGAAGTCGTACCGCCTGGCGGGCTTTCGATCTGGCTGGATGATTCTAAGCGGCAACAAGGCATCGGCAGAAGACTATATCGAAGGCCTGGAGATTCTCACCAATATGCGGCTGTGCGCCAATGTTCCTGCTCAATTCGCGGTACAAACCGCACTCGGAGGTCATCAGAGTATTAACGAATTGATCCTACCTGGGGGTCGTCTGAAGGTACAGCGTGACCTGGCCTGGGAACTGCTAAGCCAGATTCCTGGCGTCAGCTGCGTCAAGCCCGGCGGCGCGATATACATGTTCCCGAAACTGGATCCCTCTGTTTACCGGATTGAAAATGACGTCGCGCTGATTATGGATATCCTCGAGCAGGAGAAGATACTGCTGGTGCAGGGTAGTGCCTTTAATATTCAGGACAGTCAACATTTCAGGCTGGTGTTTCTACCGCGCGAAGATGAACTGAAGCAAGCCGTGCATCAGATTGCTCGCGTGCTGGAGCAGTATCGATAGCGGTAGGCCCGCCTGCCAGTCAGACCCACTCGAACCCCATGGCCGCGAATAATTTCAGGCTACTGCGATCCCATTGTTCACGCTCGATCGAGTAATTTTTGAACTCTAACCGCTGCCTCTGAGAGTTCCTGAACTCGTCGAAAGCGGATATCCCGGCGCCCCTCGCCAGGGACTGCTTGAATTCCTGGCTGATTTTGCTCAGTGGCAAGACATCCAGCAGCGTCGCCCACTGCGGCAGTTCACTTCCCTGGCGCCAGCCAACTGGGGTCGGCGGGGTTTTCCCCGCCGCTGTCGTCACCGTATCCCGACCTGGTTCGATGGGGGAAAAATACCGCTGGAACCCACGCAGAATACACTCGGTAGCGGCTACCTTGGCCGGCTGGCTATATCCCGCAATGTGCGGTGTGGCAATGTCCACACGCAGTGCCAGGCTCACATCGATATCCGGTTCATTTTCCCATACATCGAACACCGTGGTTATATCAGCGCGGTCTGTCAGCAACTCAGCCAGGGCATGCTCGTCCACGACTGCGCCGCGACAGGTGTTAATCAGGACCGAATCGGCTGGTAGTAATTCCAACTGTTTAGCCCCGACCAGATTGGCGGTTGGGTGAGCGCCGACCTGAGTCAGGGGCACATGCAAGGAAACTACCTTACACTGCATGGCCTGATCGAGAGTACGGCAGTGGGAGCCACGAACTCCCAAGAATGGATCGTAGACACGATGGGCAATACCGAGCCCGGCAAGCTTGTTAGCGAACAGACCACCCACCCTGCCGCCACCGATAATTCCCACCTCCATCTCGGCCACAGCAATTTTCTGTTTCAGCAGCGCGAAGGCGAGAGCAGCAAAGCAATAGTCGACCACGGCGTTGGCGTTACTGCCCTTGGCATCGGCAAAGCCAATATCCTGATCGGCAAGATAATCGAGATCGATATGATCGACGCCGCTGCTGGCGGTGGCGATAAATCTAACGGCAGTGCCATCGAGCAGGGAGCGGTCGACGCGAGTAACAGACCTTATCAGCAGGGCATCGGCATCGATGAGGTCGGCGTTGCTGATTTTTCTGCCGGGAATTAGAACCAACTCACCGAGCTCGCGAAAGCTGCTTTCTATCTCAATTATATTGGCATCGGCTACTATTTTCATTGTCAAGACATCGACCAGGGCCCTTGTACTCAGACGATCTGACGCGTCTGGGACAGGATGTGATCAAGGTCCCGACCCGCAAAGTTGTATTCTGTCAGGAAACTTTCCAAGCCTTTCATGTCGGGACGCCCTCGCACCATCGTTTCCAGGCTCGTATTCGCGAACGCCTCGTCATCATCGCTTACATCGCAGACGATCGTCGCCAGCAGCTTGCTCAATTCGGCAGATTCACGATTTGCCGCCAGAATAGCGGGCAGGCGGGTCGCGCCGCGCAAGGACAATGCCCCCACCTTATCCAGATTGCGGTAGATACCTTCCACGCTGCCAAACTCCTCCAGCAATGCCCGCGCCTTGACCGGGCCCACACCCGGCACCCCGCTGATACAATCCACCGAATCCCCGACCAGGCCAAGATAATCTGTAAATTGCTCAGGCCACACACCGTAGTCATTCAAAATATCATTACGAAAGCGCTTAACATTGCCACTGTAGTCCCACAGACAATCCTGCTTCGAAACCAATAGCTGGGCCAGGTCTTTGTCTCTTGAGACGATGTGAATCGCACAGGCCTTGGTTTCCTGACGCACGTTGCTGGCCATGGTGCCAATGATATCGTCTGCCTCATACACCTTGCTGACGAATGAAATCAAGCCAAGGATGCCACAAATTTCGGAGCAGGCCTGTAGTTGCATGGCGAGATTCTCGTCCGGCAACTCACGGTTGGATTTGTAGTCGGGGCTCAGTTCATGGCGAAATCCGCAGAACAGACTGGCGTCATGGGCGACGGCTAAATGGGTGGGTTTTACCCGTCGCAAAAACTGCAAGAGGAATAGAGTGAAGCCATAGAGGGCACTCAGCTCGGTGCCCTCGGTACTGCGACATTCCACGTAGGGTGAAAAATGGGATTGAAATATATAGATCGAAGCATCGAGCAGGTAGACGATTTCTGGCTGATCGGCAGTCGTTGTCACTGCTGTTACACCGCAGCAAGTAAGAGTAGTTGGATCACAGGCTCCTAACTTCCACTCTTGCGAATAAGATAGGTGTATTCTTCATCGGTCTGTGTCGTCTCGAGCAGTTCATGGCCGAGGTAGAGACAGAACTTTGGCACATCCCTGGAGGTCGAGGGGTCGGTAGCAGTCAAACGCAGCAATTCACCTGCTTCGATATCGCGAATCTTGTTATGCAATAACATCACCGGCTCTGGACAGAATAATCCCCTGGCATCGAGTTCCTGTTTCGGAATCAGGGATTTGTCTTTCGGGCTTGCATCGGTCATTGGTTTCGACATTTTGGTTGGGATCTAATCAGGGCTACTTAAACTGCCGAACACAAGGCGCCAACTGACAGGTCCCAGTGTCGGGATCGTAATTGATCAGCACCTCACCGTGCCGCAATTGATTAATAATCTGTTCGACTTTCTCATCCAGTGTATATTCCCGCTCTCCATAATCCGTTCCTTCGCGGGTAATGTATTCTTCAATTACCGCTCTCAACACATCATCGGCCAACTGGGTATGGGGTATCTCCATTGCCGCTAAGCCAATTCCAGCACATTCAGCCCGGCGTCATTCTCAGCAGTCTGTTCCACCCCCTTGTTTTTCACTGCCTGGGGACCTGTCCTGAGATCAGAAAACGGGAAGCGGCTGGTATCCGCCAGTTGTGAGAGTGAGACATTGGCGATGCTGCGGAAGATGCTTGCGACACGGCCCGGGTGTTCACGGTCCCAGTTTTGCAGCATGGACTTAATCGCCTGTCGCTGCAAATTGTCCTGAGAGCCACAGAGATTGCAAGGAATGATCGGAAAGTTCACCAGATCTGAATACAGACTAATCTCTTTCTCCTTGCAGTAGGCCAGCGGCCTTATCACGATGTTGCGTTTATCGTCGCTGAGTAATTTTGGCGGCATCGCCTTCAGCTTGCCACCGTAAAACATGTTCAGAAACAGGGTCTCGATAATATCATCCCGATGGTGGCCCAGGGCGATTTTGCTGGCGCCAATAGAGTCGGCGTAGTTGTACAGAATGCCACGCCGCAGGCGCGAACAGAGCCCGCAATAGGTTTTCCCTGCCGGCACTTTCTCGGTAACAATACTGTAGGTGTCTTGCTCAAGAATCTTGTAGTCGATGCCGAGGTTTGAAAGATAGTCTGGCAGCACATGTTCGGGAAAGTCCGGTTGTTTCTGGTCCAGGTTTACCACATGCAGACTGAAGTCTATGGGTGCATGTTTTTGCAGGTTAAGAAGGATGTCCAGCATGGTATAGGAATCTTTGCCGCCGGACAGGCAGACCATTATCAAATCGCCGTCTTCGATCATATTGTAATCGGCGATGGCCCGACCCACCTCACGACGCAAATTTTTACGACTGCGGTTTAGCTTGAATCGATTCCTGTTAACTGAGCTCATCTGCGATAGCGACTCCATAAATGCTGGCCGGAAAAATCAGACCCGCTCGATGATGGTAGCAATTCCCTGACCCAGGCCGATGCACATCGTCGCCAAACCCAGGGTGGCATCCTTGTCCTCCATATTGTTCAGCAGGGTGGTGGTGATACGGGTTCCCGAACAGCCCAGTGGATGCCCCAGGGCAATCGCGCCACCCTTTAGATTAACCTTGTCTTCCATCACCTCCAGCAAGCCCAGATCCTTGAGAACCGGCAGGGACTGGGCAGCGAATGCTTCGTTGAGCTCGACACAATCTATATCGGCTATGCTCAGCCCCGCTTTTTTCAAGGCTTTCTCGGTCGCAGGTACGGGTCCATAACCCATGATAGATGGATCGACGCCGGCATAGGCCATGGACTTGATGCGGGCACGAATCTTTAAGCCCAAGGCCTGTGCCTTCTCGGCGGACATGATTAGCATCGCCGAGGCACCATCTGATAACTGTGAAGAAGTGCCAGCAGTGACGGTTCCATTTACCGGATCAAACACGGGACGCAATTTCGACAGGCTCTCCAGGTTGGTATCGGCGCGGATGGTCTCGTCATGTTCTATCAGCACTTTGAAACCATCGGCGTCGTGACCTTCTATGGCGACGATCTCATTGTCATAACCACCGCTACTACGCGCGGCGTCTGCCAATTTATGTGAACGCATCGCAAATTCATCTTGCTGCTGGCGACCGATGCCGTGCATCTTGGCGAGTACTTCGGCGGTGACGCCCATCATCCATGACGCCTTGGCGATATGCAGGGAGGCCCGGGGATTCAGGTCCAGCCCATGGGTCATCCCCACATGGCCCATATGCTCGACACCGCCGACGATAAACACCTCACCGTTGTCACTCTGAATCGCGGCGGCGGCAGTGTGTATTGCCGACATGGAAGAACCACAGAGTCGGTTGACGGTCTGGGCGCAGGTCGAATGTGGCAGCACCGACATCAAGGCCGCGTTTCGCGCCACATTCCAACCCTGCTCCAGGGTCTGATTAACACAGCCCCAGATCACATCCTCAACCGCTGCCGGTGGCAGCGACGGGTTCCTCTCGCACAGCGCGTCAATCAGGCGGGCAGAGAGGGCCTCGGCCCGGACGTGGCGATAAGCGCCAGCTTTGGAGCGCGCCATGGGGGTGCGAATCCCGTCTATTATTACTGCATCTGTGGCATTTAAACTCATGTTAATCTCCTCGGTTTCAGCCGTAATAGGTCTCGCCAGCGACGCCTTTTTCTCTCATCGCCGCAGTGGGCTTGTACAAGTCACCGAGTTCAGCATACTGGTCTGCGATCCGGCAGAACTCAGCCACACCCAGACTGTCTATATAGCGCAGTGCACCACCTCGGAACGCCGGGTAACCCAGCCCCAACACCAGGCCCATGTCTGCCTCGATCGCCGTCGCCACGATATTATCTTCCAGGCACCTCACGGTTTCTAGACACAGGGCCACCATCATCCGCTCGACAATTTCCTGGTCATCGAAATCTCGCTCGCTTGCCCGCACCGTCGCTACCAGGGCATCGATGTCCGGATTGGGTAATTTCTTCGGCCTGCCACCGGCATCCATTTCATATAAATAGAAGCCTCTCCCACTCTTCTGTCCTAAATCCTTGCGTTCGTAGAGCTTGTCGATGGCGCTGTCAAAATCCAGATTCATGCGCTCGAATCCCGCCGCCATCACTGCCTGGGCGTGGACGGCGGTATCCAGACCGACGACATCGAGCAAATACGCCGGGCCCATGGGCCAGCCAAAACGCTCCATGGCCTTGTCGATTTGCCTGAAGTCGGCGCCATCGTGAAGCAGGCGCGAAAACGCCCCGAAGTACGGGAACAGGATTCGATTCACCAGAAAACCGGGACAGTTGTTCACCACGATCGGGGTTTTACCCATTTTTTTGGCATAGGCCACCGTGGTTGCCACCGTCTCATCGCTGCTGTGCTCACCACGAATCACCTCTACCAGGGGCATTACCGGCACCGGGTTAAAGAAATGCATGCCGCAGAAGTTCTGCGGCCGCTGCAGGGCGGACGCCAGATCATCGATGGAGATGGTGGAAGTGTTACTGGCGATGATCGTGTCTGCGCCGACGGCGGCTTCGAGTTCTGCCAGTACCACCTTCTTGATATCCGCATTCTCAATGACCGCCTCAACCACGATATCCACCTTGTCGAAGCCCGCATATTCCAGAGTCGGGGTGATGCTGGAAAGAATCTTCACCATCTTCTTACTATCGATGCGACCCTTCTCTACCTGTCGGTCGAGCAATTTTTCCGCTTCCTGCATGCCCAGCTCGATGCCTGCGGGGAGGATATCCTTCATTATTATCGCTGTGCCTTTCAGTGCCGACTGGTAGGCGATACCACCACCCATGATGCCGGCGCCCAGCACCGCTGCGGAGTTTACATCGGCTGCTTTTTCCAGTAGCTTCTTGGCCTTGGCAGCGAGGAATTGATCGTTCAGAAACATCTGTACCAGGTTCGCTGCGACCTCAGACCTGGCCAGCTTAACGAAGCCCCGGTGCTCGACTTCGAGGGCCCCGGCTCGATCCAGTGTGGCCCCATCCTGCATCACCTGTACCGCCGTGAGCGGAGCCGGATAATTGGGACCTGCCTTGGCCGCCACCAGGGCCTTGGCCGTATCGAACGCCACCATCAGCTCTATAGGCTGCAGGGACAAGGCCGAAGTCTTTTGCTGCCGCCGCTGCATATAATCGAGTTTGTCCGCAATACATTGTTCGATGATCTTCTCGGCAGCATCGAGCAAACGGTCTGTTTCTACCACCGCATCCAACGCCCCCTCGGCGAAGGCCTGCTTCGCCCTGATTTGAGATCCGCTACTGATCCATTGGTTCGCGTTGTCCGCACCAATCAGTCGGGGCATTCTTACGGTACCGCCGAAGCCTGGCAAGATACCCAATTTAACTTCAGGAAAACCAAGTACCGTTTGCTCACATCCGACCCGGTAGTCCGTTGCCAGCGCCAACTCCATGCCACCACCGAGGGCCACCCCGTTAATAGCACTCACCGTTGGCACCGGGAGGTCTTCGATGTCACAAAAAATCTTGTTCGCTGCCACCACCCACTCCATTATTTGTTGCTCGTCCTGGCGAAACATGGCGGTGAATTCCGTAATATCGGCGCCAACAATGAAGGTCGATTTTGCGCTCGAGAAAATAACGCCGCGAACTTCGGCATTTTGCAGCGCTGCTACGGCTTCCTGCAGTTCTCTCAATGTTTGCTGATTGAATTTATTGACCGAGGATCCCTCCAGGTCAAAGACCAGGTGGGCGGTGCCTGAAGGCAACACATCGACGCTGAGCGCCCTGCCTGTGTAAATCATTACGGTTACTCCACTATTTGAGTAGGCCTATTACGGGGGCCGCATTATACCGCCGGCGGCAATAATTAAGAAATACGAGTTAGCCTGGATCAGAGGATTTTTGGGGTACTATACTGGTGGGAGTTTCTAGGGGAATCGGGACAGATGCGTTCTTTCTTCATATTGCTGGTGGTGTTGATGGCAGGCAGCACTGCCTCTTTCGCCGCCGACCACGGCGTGATTCTGGCATATCACCATGTCGCCGATGACACGCCCCCTTCCACCAGCATTTCTCCAGCTCAATTCAGGCGGCACCTGGAGTATTTGCGGGATAACGGTTTTACCGTGATCGGCCTCGACACCCTGATTTCCAGCTTGCGCAGCGGCCGGCAGCTTCCCGACCGCGCCGTAGTCATTAGCTTCGACGATGGCTACATCTCCATCTACGAGCAGGCGTTTCCCATGCTGCAGGCCTTTGATTATCCATTCTCCCTATTCCTCAGCACCCAGCCCATCGACGCCGGACAAAGAAATTATATGTCCTGGCAACAGATTCGCGAGCTGTCGGATGCCGGCGTTGTAATTGGCAACCACATGATAGATCACCCCTATATGCTCGAAGGCAAGCAGGGGGAATCCGATCGGCAACGTCTGCAAAGATTACGGCAAGAATTATTACAGGCGGAACAGACTATCCTGGAGGAGACAGGCCAGTCCCATCGATATTTGGCCTACCCTTACGGTGAATATGATGCGCCGATAAAGGCGATGTTGTCGGAACTGGGTTTCGTCGGCCTGGCACAAAATTCAGGGGCCGTGAGCAGCCACTCCGATTTCCAGGCCCTACCCCGCTTTCCCCTCGGCAGCATCTACGCCAATCTCGATACCGCCAAGATCAAGTTCGACGCGCTGGCCTTCGATGTCGTACAGATAGCGCCGCTGTCACCGGTGACTGCCGATAGAAGTCCCGATGTCACCCTGAAATTCGCCCCGGGAAACTATGATCGCGCTCAGCTCGCATGCTTTGCCAATAGCAAACCCATACCGATGAATTGGCTGGACATGGATGCAGGTCTGGTCGAGCTATTACCCACGGAACAATACCGGGGACGTCGATGGCGCTATATCTGTACGGCGCCGGAATTGGATTCACGCCGCTTCTTTTGGTACTCAGTGCAGTGGATCAAACTCGGCGATTGAATTGGCCAAGCGATCCCGGTTGCGCAACTTGTTCTGAATAATAATATTCTGTATTTCGTCCACATAATCTTCACCGCGCTCTGAATAGCGCCCGAGGCCATAGGCGAGCACCATGGGATCGAGCGTCTGTTGTTGATTGCGCATAAAGGCCCGCAATTCGCGAAGATAGGCGTACAGGTGGTGAGTATTGATATTGTCGAGATAGCCTTTGACCGACGCCGCAACGGAATCGAATCGTCTCACCTCGTGAGTCGCTCCGCTGACGCGCCGCTGGGGTACCATTCCGCACCCTTCTTGGTAGCACCACTGGCCGAAGATATTATAGCCTTCCAGAACAAACCGGGAGGTGCCCCAGGCAGATTCATTGGCGGCTTGAGCCAGGGCCAGGGAAACCGGGATGACATCCACCCTCAGCATCAGCTCATTGGCGATTTCCCGATCGCTGGACTGCGCCACTTCGAGGCCATAGCTTTGTGCGAGATCCAGCATCCATTCCCGCTCCCGCGAACTCAAGGCGATACCGTCATTTACGATATCGGCCCGTTTTAACAGCTGCTCTCGCAGCCTACGGATATGGGTATTTTCCGTGACTATATAGTCCTCGAGAAAATCGAAAAATTGTTGCTTCTTTACCAGTACATCCGGTATCCCTGCGAAATCCGGAAAGACGATTATCGGAGGCATCGCCACCACCGTAGTTTCCTCGGTGCCGCCAGGTCCAGCCAGTCGCTGCACCAAAATCACCAGCACCAGCATCGCCACCGCAGTGACTGCCGCGGCCAGCAGTTCCAGTTGACGAGTCTTCATAGGCGCGTTACTCATAAGCAGTGTTTATCAAAATTACTGAATGTTGGGTTTACATAAGCCCCAGGTCGTTAACTTTCCGACTTACTGCCACCGCGGCAATCTGGAGACGGGGGAGAAGTTTCATTCCTGTCCTGCCATTCTGAGGCGGTATACAAGTGTAGCGCCAGCGCATGTACACCGCCGGCAAGCTCGTCGGCCAAAAGTTTATAGGCATGCTGGTGTCGTTGCACCCGGGACATGGGTACGAAGCAATCCGAGACCACGGTAATCCGGTAGTGAGATTCGGTGGCGGGTCCGCCATGCAGGTGACTCTCATTTTCCACCAGCAACACCGAAGGGTTAAGATCCGCGCCCAGCTTGAATTCAATTCCCACCTGCACTGCCGATTCTGTCATTGCGTACCACCACCTCTGCTGTATGATTCGGCTAGCTGGAGTCTGAGTCTAAATATGCTCTAATTTCCGGCAGCGAATTATGACTTTCCGAACCGCAGTATAACGTAAAAGCGGCGAATAAATCAGACCACAGAGACGCCTGAGCATGGGCTGCTGTGATCATGAGAGTAATGCCATGGTAATTTCCTGGTACCCGGGACACATGAACAAGGCCAGGAAGGAACTGGTTAAATTATTGCGTGGTATCCACGTCGTCATCGAAGTATTGGATGCCCGGATGCCCATGGCCAGTGCCAATCCGCTACTGGGGGCGATGACGAAACAATTGCCGATCATCAAGATTCTGAACAAAGCCGATCTGGCGGACAAGCAAATTAACCAAGCCTGGTTAAACCATTTCAATACCCAATCCGCCGGCATTTGCCTGCTCAATGGCCGCGATCAGCCCCTGTCCCGCGAGTCAGTGCTCAGGAGCGCCGACCAGCTATGTGGGCCCCGGGGAAGCCAATCCCGAGCCAGGCAAATGGTCATCGTAGGCATCCCCAATGTGGGCAAGTCCTCTCTGCTGAACCAGCTAACGGACAGAAAACTGGCAAAGACTGGCAATGAACCTGCGGTGACCCGCCGCCAACAGCGGGTGCACCTGGATGAAAATTGGTATCTGGTCGACACCCCCGGACTGCTGTGGCCACGACTCGAAGACCAGGATGCTGCCTACAGGCTGGCCTGCACGGGCACCATCCGCAACACCGCCGTCGAGGCCGAAGACATCGCCTGGTTCACCGCCGAGATGCTGCTCAGGGAGCATCGTCATGCGCTTTCACGGCGCTACAATATCGCCGCGAGTATTACCGAGCCGGAGCAACTGCTGCGACATATAGCAGAAATCCGTGGCTCCCTGGGCAAAGGCGGCCATCCGGACTGGCACAAGACCTCAGAATTATTACTAAACGATTATCGCTCAGGTAAACTAGGCAACCTCTCTCTGGAGACACCTCCAGAGTAATTCATATAAACCGATTCGGGGCAGGCCACGGGCCACCGCCCTGCACGACAACAGGCCCAGGTTCAAGATGACAGCAGCAAGCAGTTCACAAGCAGACAACAGTCCTGCTCCCCAGAATTTTCATCCCGCTTTCGAATGGAAACGCAGCCACAGAATTCCCTCGCTCCAGTTGGTAATGGAAGAGTACAGCCATCGGGTGACCGGTGCCGTGCATTATCATTTGAGCTGCGACCATCCCGAAAATGTATTTCTCGTGGCCTTCCGTACGGTGCCCATGGATTCCACCGGCGTCGCCCACATCCTGGAGCATACGGCCCTGTGTGGAAGTAAAAAGTACCCGGTGCGGGATCCGTTCTTCATGATGATCCGGCGCTCATTAAACACCTTCATGAATGCATTCACGAGCAGTGACTGGACCGCGTACCCCTTCGCCAGCAAGAACAGAAAAGATTTCAACAATCTACTGAATGTTTATCTCGATGCCACTTTTTTCTCCCGGCTGCACAATCTGGATTTTGCGCAAGAGGGCCATCGCCTGGAATTTTCAGAACCTGAAAATCCTGAGAGTGAACTGCAGTATAAGGGTGTCGTATACAATGAGATGAAAGGCGCCATGAGCTCCACCAACAGCGTGCTATGGCAAGCCATGAGCAGGTATCTGTTCCCGACGTCGACATACCATTTCAATAGCGGTGGTGAGCCGGACGCGATCCCGGATTTGACTTACCAGCAACTCGTCGATTTCTACAAGACCCACTACCATCCAAGCAATTCGGTGTTCATGACTTTTGGGGACATCCCTGCCTGTGAGCATCATCAGGCCTTCGAAGAGCTCGCACTTTCCAGCTTCGAAAAACTCGATATCAATATAGAAGTGAGTAATGAAAAAAGATACCTGTCACCTGTCAAGGTAGAGGAGTTTTATGCTGCCGAAAACGCTGCCAGCAGCAAGACCCATATTGTCATGGGTTGGCTGCTTGGCCACAGCACCAGCCTCGGCGATCTTTTCAGGGCGCAGCTGCTGAGCAGCGTGCTGCTGGACAACAGCGCCAGCCCCCTGATGAGAGCATTGGAAACCTCCAGCCTGGGTACATCGCCCTCCCCCTTGTGTGGCCTCGAAGACTCTAATCGCGAGATGAGTTTCATGGCCGGTCTCGAAGGCTGCGAAGCAACAGCGACCGCAGAAGTTGAGAGCCTGATTCGACACACCCTGCTGGAGATCTGCGAGACCGGCGTTGCCATCGACCAGGTTGAGGCCGCCCTGCATCAACTGGAACTCAACCAGCGGGAAATATCCGGCGACGGCTATCCTTATGGCCTCCAGCTTATCCTGGCCGGGCTCTCCACCGCCACCCACCGCGGTGATCCAATTCAACTACTCGACATTGACCCGGTGCTGGAAGAATTACGGGCACAGGTAAAAGACCAGAACTTCATTCCTGGTTTGATTCGGGAATTGTTATTGCACAACCGTCATCAGGTCACATTGACCCTGAAGCCGGATACCGACTTGGCCAACAGGAAAGTGCAGTGTGAACAGCAGCAACTGGCCGTGATCAAAGCCGGGTTGTCGGAGCAGCAGCGGAATCAAATCCTTGCCGACTCCAGGGCACTGGCGCAACGACAGGCACAGGAGGATGACCCCGGCATCTTGCCCAAGGTCGGCCTGGAAGACGTGCCGGAGAAACTGACCGAACCCGAGCGGATCGAATTCAGACCCAATAAATTGCCGGTGAGCTATTATGCCCAGGGCACCAACGGCTTGAGTTATCAGCAGGTAGTGATGCAGCTCCCCGAGCTGGAACCGGATCTTCTCGACTTATTGCCCCTGTACACGACCTGTCTCACGGAATTCGGTGTCGGCGACAAGGACTACGCCGAGGTGCAGACCTGGCAGGCGCAGATTAGCGGCGGTGTGAATTGCTTCAGCAGTATCCATAGCGACCTGCAAGACGTGCAAAAAACCCATGCCTTGCTGACGTTTTCGTCAAAATCCCTGGTCCGCAACCATGCTGCGCTGACCGAGCTGTTAAACACCACCATCGCGCAGGTGCGCTTCGACGAAGATCAGCGCCTGCGGGAATTAATCGAACAAATCTGCGCTCGCAAGGAGAGCAGCATCACCGCCCAGGGGCATGGGCTGGCAATGAGCCTCGCATCCAGCAGGATGAGCCCTGCCGCCCATCTAGGCTATTGTGCCGGCGGCCTTGCAGGCATCCAGAGGCTCAAGGTCCTGCGTGACAAGATGGCCGATGCCGATGAACGCAGCAAGGTATTGGAGCGCTTTGCGCAATTACATCGAGCCATCGTACAGGCCGACACCCAATTTCTCCTCATTGCTGAAAAACAGCATCAGGACCAGGTGCTGGCGGAGTTGGCCGCTGTGTGGGAAGGACAGAGCAACGACAGTGCCAGCTCACATCTATCGCTGCCACCGATCCGGGAAGGCATTAAACAGGCCTGGACTACCTCTACCCAGGTTAATTTCTGCGCCAAGGCATACGCCACAGTTGCCTCCGGTCATGAAGACAATGCCACCCTCCACGTACTCGCTGGCTTCATGCGTAATGGCTTCCTGCACAGAGCGATTCGGGAACAGGGTGGCGCCTATGGCGGAGGCGCCGGGCAAGACGCCAACTCTGCCTCTTTCCGATTTTTTTCCTATCGAGATCCTCGCCTCGTAGAGACTCTGGACGACTTCGATCGTGCCGTGGACTGGGTAATATCGGGGAGCCATTCTCCACGCCAGCTGGAAGAGGCCATACTGGGTGTTATCGCCGCCATGGACAAACCCGCATCGCCAGCCGGCGAGGCCAAACAGGCATTCTATAATCGCCTCTTCGGCAGAACACTCGCGCATCGGATGGATTTCCGGATGGCGGTTTTAGGTACCACCATCGCCGACCTCAAGGCCACAGCAGCCCGATATTTTGATCCATCCACCGCAAGTATTGGCGTAATAAGCAACCGAGAGACCATCGATGCAGCCAAGATGGATGAAATAGAAGTTATAAATCTTCAATAATTTCAATATCTTATTTATTTTATGTAATCTAGTTTCGAATTTTTGAAAAAAAGCCAAACTTTTTTGGAATTAATGGGAACTTTGGCCCTGCGCCACAGTCTGAGTATGTGTAGGTAGATGTTATTCAAAATTGTGGGTTTTGTTGCATTTATCTCTCCCTTGATAGTATATTCAGCCCAACAACCTTCGGTCGTTGGGCTTTTTTATGCCCGCTAGTCGGTCTGGAGTGTTGCAGCTGAACCCCGGCCTTCACCGCCCAAGCTTTCATAATTTTATCCAATGCCCGGCGCCTGTCATAAAGTAATTACAATCGCGGTCCTTTTGCCTATAATGTGGCGCTGCTGAAATGCACCAAGCGGCCGTTAAACTCACTACAATCAGAATTATTTCGATCTACCTCTGTTAATGAAACCAACCGATATCAACGACCCCAGCTACTTTCACAAGGTAGTGGATTGTCAGTGGGCATGTCCTGCCCATACGCCCGTGCCTGAATACATCAGGCTCATTGCGCAGAAGCGTTATACCGATGCCTACATGATCAATTGGTATTCCAATGTATTCCCAGGCATTCTCGGGCGCACCTGTGATCGCCCCTGTGAGCCAGCCTGCCGGCGTGGGCGCATCGACGAGCAGCCGGTTGCCATCTGCCGGCTAAAGCGGGTCGCAGCAGACTATAAATCCGATATTTCGAAGTATCTGCCAAGCATTCCTAAAAAGAAGAACGGAAAACACATCGCCCTGATTGGCGCCGGCCCCGCCGCGCTAACGGTGGCGCGGGACCTGCTGCCGCTGGGTTACGAGATCACCCTGTTCGAAAAAGACGGGGTTGCCGGTGGTGCCATGCGCACTCAAATACCGCGGTTTCGCTTGCCCGTAGAAGTACTGGAAGAAGAGCTTAACTACGTTATCGACCTCGGTATTAATTGCCGCTTCGGTGAAGAAATTACCAGTATGAGGGACTTGCTGGCAGAGGGATTCGACGCAATCTTCGTAGGCACCGGCGCTCCCCTCGGCAAACACCTGGACCTACCCGGCTTCGAAGAAGCCCGGGATAATATCCACACCGGGATCGAATGGTTGGCCAGTGTCGCCTTCGAACATGTCAGCTCCATCGGCAAGAAAGTACTGGTCTTAGGCGGAGGCAATACCGCCATGGATTGTTGTCGCACGGCCAGGCGCCTGGGTGGCGATGAGGTAACGGTCGTGGTTCGCAGCGGCTTCGACGAAATGAAGGCCTCGGCCTGGGAAATTGAAGACGCCATGAACGAGGACATCCCCATCCTCAATTTTCACGCCCCCAAACGCTATATCTGTGAAGACGGCAAACTCGTCGCCATGGAATTCGAAAAAGTGCGCAAGGAAACTGACAAGAATGGGAGACGTTTGTTAATTCCCACCGGGGAAGATCCCGTAATCCTGCCCTGTGATGACGTCTTGTGCGCGATCGGTCAGGAGAACAGCGTGCCCTGGATCGAGCGTGACCTCGGCATCGAGTTCGATCAATGGGAGCTTCCCATCCTCAACAAGCTTACCTTCCAGACCACTCATGAAAGAGTCTTCTTCGGCGGCGACGCAGCCTTCGGTCCGGACAATATCATTTCCGCCGTGGCCCATGGACATGACGTCGCCGTGTCGATCCACCTGATATGCACTGAGCAAGACATAAACGACCGACCCGACCCCATCACCTCGCTCGCCAGTCAGAAAATGGGTATACATCAATGGTCATACGATAACGACATAAGCAACGATGTTCGCTATATCGTACCCCACGCCGAGAAGACCAAGACCCTTCACGACGTCAACATGGAAGTTGAACTGGGCTTCGATGAAGCGCTGGCCCTGAAGGAAACCCAGCGCTGTCTGAACTGCGATGTACAGACCGTGTTCACCGATCAGCTCTGCATCGAGTGTGATGCCTGCGTAGATGTTTGCCCAACCGATTGCATCACCTTCACCGCCAACGGTGAAGAAAGTGACTTGCGGTCCTCACTGATGGCACCGGCGGAAAACCCCGACCAGGACATCTATGTGTCAGGCCTCCTGAAGACCGGAAGAGTCATGGCCAAGAACGAAGATCTGTGCCTGCACTGCGGCCTCTGTGCGGAGCGCTGCCCGACCAATGCCTGGGATATGCGCAAGTATCTGTTTGATACTGCCAAGGCGAGTGCCTGATGCCTGAACTGATTAAATCCAGCAAGGTGAAAACCATCACCAGGGTCAACGATTTTATCATTAAGTTTGCCAATGTGAACGGCTCCGGTTCTGCCAGCGCCAACAAGTTGTTTGCCAAATCCGTGTTCCGCATGGGCATTCCGGTGAGCCCGAATAATATTTTCCCGTCGAATATTCAAGGTCTGCCCACCTGGTATGAAGTCCGCATTAGCGACGCCGGTTACCTGGGGCGTCGCCAAGGTATTGACTTTATGGTGGTCATGAATGAGCAGACCGTCAACAGCGATATCGCGTCGGTGGTGCCCGGTGGTTATGTGCTATATGACTCATCCAAGGCGCTGAGCGCCGAACTGATTCGAGATGATGTGCAATACCTGGGCATCCCACTAAAAGATATTTGTCTGCGGGAGTTTGACAATCCTGCCCAGCGCCAGCTGTTCAAAAACATTGTCTATGTAGGCGCGCTGTCTGCTTTTCTCAATATTGACTTCAGAATACTGACCTCCATGGTAGGCGAGCAGTTCCGTGGCAAGGAAAAGCTCATTCTACCTAACATTCATGCTCTGGAACTCGGTCACCAATACGCGAAGGAGAACTTTTCCTGCCCCCTGGGCTTGCGACTAAAAACCAGCAACAAGACCAAGAATAAAATACTGATCGATGGCAACACGGCGATTGGATTAGGTTGCGTCTATGGCGGCGCCACTATCGGCGCATGGTATCCATTGACACCTTCTACTTCCGTGGTAGATAGTTTTGGCAAATACTGCAAGCGCCTCAGAATCGACCCAGGCACGGGCAAGAAAAAATATACCATTGTTCAAGCCGAAGATGAACTGGCGGCGATCGGTATTGCCATCGGTGCCGGTTGGATGGGAGCCAGAGCGTTCACCGCCACCAGCGGACCCGGTCTCTCCCTGATGCAGGAATTTTTGGGCCTGGCTTATTTTGCCGAAGTGCCGCTGGTCTTATTTGACATTCAAAGAGTCGGGCCATCCACGGGCATGCCTACGCGCACTCAGCAGGGCGATCTGTTGGCCTGCGCTTATGCTTCCCACGGGGACACCAAGCATGTGCTCCTCTTCCCCTCGTCGCCAACCGAATGTTTCGAATTCGCAGCCCGGGCTTTTGATATCGCCGACCGCCTGCAATCGCCGGTGATAGTGATGAGCGATCTCGAACTGGGCATGAATGAACAAATATGTGACCCGCTGAACTGGGATGACAAGCATGAGTACGACCGCGGCAAGGTACTGAACGCCTCGCAATTGGAAGAGATAGAAAAATTCGGTCGCTACCTGGATGTGGATGGCGACGGTATCACCTATCGCACCTATCCAGGAACACACCCGGACCTGGGCAGCTATTTTACTCGCGGTAGCTCACACAATCCCTACGCCGCCTACACCGAAGACGGCGATGTCTATGCCGACATGATGGACCGGCTGGCGCTAAAATTAAAAACCGCGCTCAAGTATATTCCGGAACCTGAAGTTTCCGGCGGCGGCAAAAACAAACTGGGACTGATGTATTTCGGCAGCACCAGCATGGCCATCCAGGAAGTCCGGGACAGCCTTAACAAGAAAGGCATCAAATTCGACACCCTGCGGGTCAGGTCATTCCCGTTTCATCCTGCTGTCGGTGAGTTTCTGGAGTGCCACGAGCTGACCTATGTGATCGAGCAAAACCGGGATGCGCAGCTAAAGAGCCTGTTGAAGATCGAATGCAATGCCAACAATGACAAGATGCAATCCATTCTCAGCTACAATGGCGTGCTGGTGAGTGCACAACGTATTGAGCGGGATATACTGAACTCGATGCAGAGCCTGGAAAACTCCGGGGAGATCCCCGCCTAGACAGCTGGCAGGGCAAGGGTAAAACAAGACCATGAGCTATATCGGTAAACCGAAATTTCAACATCCGCAATTAGAGACCAACGAGCTGGGTCTGACTCGCAGAGACTACGAGGGTGCCTTCACCACATTGTGTGCCGGCTGCGGTCATGATTCGATTAGCGCCGCGATCATCCAGGCCACCGCCGAGATGTCCCTGCCGCCTCATCGCGTGGCAAAAATTTCAGGCATAGGCTGTTCCTCAAAGATTCCCGCCTATTTCCTGAGCAAGTCCCATAGCTTCAACTCTGTTCATGGTCGCATGCCATCGGTGGCGACTGGCGCCAACCTGGCCAACAAGGAACTGCATTACCTCGGCATATCTGGCGACGGTGATAGCGCTTCAATCGGCCTCGGCCAGTTCTGTCATATCGTCAGACGGCGCATCAACATGCTCTATATCATCGCTAACAATGGCACCTACGGTCTTACCAAGGGGCAGCTTTCCGCCACCGCCGACCTCGGCTCCAAAACCAAATTCGGTGAGGAAAGTCTCTTCGATAACATCGACATGGCAACCCTTGCGATCGAGTTGGGCGCCAGCTTCGTCGCCCGTAGTTTTTCTGGTGATAAGAAACAGTTGATTCCCCTGATCCAGGCCGGCCTGACCCATAAGGGCTTTGCCTTCATCGACATCGTTTCCCCCTGCGTAACATTTAACAACACCGATGCATCCGCCCAGGGCTATAAAAACACCTGGGAAAACTATGTTGCCTTGAGCGAAATTGATTTCGTGCCCATGCGCGAAGAGATCACCACCAGTTATGACGCTGGCAAGGAAAAGGAAATTACCTTGCACGATGGCTCGGTGATTCGCCTGCACAAGACCGGCATGAATTATGATCCCTACGACAAGGAAAATGCGCTGCATCATATCAACCAGTACAAGAAGCAGGGCAAGATCGCCACCGGGCTGTTGTATATCAACCAATCCACTTCCGATTATCATGAATTACAGGATACGGTGGACAAACCTTTCAACACCCTCACCCAGCATGACCTCTGTCCCGGCAGCGAAGTACTGGCAGATATCAACAATACCTTTCGTTAGTCTCCATGTAGTGGCATGACTGACCCGCACTACCGGGCGCACGCTCTCGGCGCCAATTGGCTGGTGCAAGAACTAATCGCGATGCAACTTGATTAATTCGTAGGCTGCCTTGATGTCCTGGGTTTTCCGGGTGGCGAGGTCAATCATCTCTTCCGGCAATCCCTTGGCAACCAGTTTATCCGGGTGATGCTGGTTCATCTGTCTGCGGTAGGCTTTTTTCAATTCGGCGGCAGCGACACCAGGCTTGCAGGCGAGAAGTGTATAGGCGGCCTTGAGCTTGTCTGCGATGGATTCATCGCTGGTAAAGCGAGCCTGCCCGGACAGGCGAGATCGAAGCTGGGCATACTGGGCTTTCGAATAACCGAGATCGGCGGCGATTCCTTCCAGGATTCTTTGTTCCCTGCTATCCATGCGACCATCGGCAAAAGCGGTTGCCGTGACAATTTCCAGGAACATCTGAATGAGGTTACGGCGTCTGAAACATTCGCGCTTGAACTGTGCCAGCACCTCGTGCACCGGGAAACCATCACTCTTGCCCGCATTAAATAGTTTGATGGCGACCTTGCGCTGCACCGACCCCAGATGCATCTGCTGCATGACCTGCTCGGTGAGCGCAATCTCATCTGCGGTCACCTCGCCATCGGCCTTGGCGATATAACCCATCAGCGCGAAGGTGGTGGTAAAGAAGACGGACTGGACCCGTTCGGTATCCCCGAGTCCCAGTGCAGGCCTGCGCCTGGCACCCTCGATGCCGCCGTCGAAATAGTTGCCCAATGAAGCGCCCATCAGCGCGCCAAGCGGTCCACCCAGCATGAAACCGAAGGTGCCGCCTACTACTTTTCCCCACCAACTCATAGACTACTCTCTGCTACCGAAATGGGGAGTTTACAAGGAAATAAGGCGCTGAAACCAATTCTTGTTCAGCTCCCGTCTGCATCCGTCTAACTGCGAGGCGAAGCGGGTTGAATTCGACTGTACCCGGGCTGCCGCGTCCACCAACCATTGCTTGCTGCGGTAGCTGCCACGCTGATAACCCCCGTTACCCTCATGATATGCATAATACAAATCCCTGGCGTCGTACCGGTCGATGCGGCTGATACGACTGGAATTGGCGTTATACCAGGCAACGAAGTCCACCGCATCGGCAAAATCTGCGCGGGAGGCACCGCGGTTGCCGGATTTAACCACGTACTCTGCCCAGGTGGTGTCCAAAGCCTGGGCGTAGCCATAGGCGGAGGAGGCTCTGGGACCCGGGAAAATCCAGAGAAAGCGCGAGCGCGCAGGCTTGGCCCGGGCCTCGAATGCGGACTCCTGGTAGATGAACGCCATGTTGACCGCAATCGGCACACCCCATCGTCGTTCCGCATTGCTGGCAGCCTTGTACCAGGCACGGCGGTCTTCAAAAATACTGCAGACATTGGCGGCGTCACGGGGTGGCGGACTCGCACAGGACGCCAGCAGCATGAGGCATGCCAACACGATCAGATTCTGCCTGTTCAATAAATTCACAGCGTATCCCAAGAGCACGGCGGGACTGGCCCGGCAGGTACTACTGACTTAGAGCATCGAGCAGGGCTAAAAATTCCCCTTCGTCTATCACTTTTATTGCCAAGGCTTCGGCCTTCACCAATTTTGAACCGGCGCCGGGGCCTGCCACCACGCAATCTGTGTTTTTAGAGACACTGCCAGCCACCTTCGCTCCCAGCGCCAGCAATCGTCTCTTCGCTTCGTCCCTGGGCATCTGTTGCAGCGTGCCGGTCAAGACATAGGTTTTTCCCTGCAAGGGCCGGTCCTGGAAATTCGCATCGACCTCAATTTCGGGCCACCTCACGCCATGGTCCTGCAGAGATTTAATCAGCGCGAGATTTTCCTGATTTTCGAAGAAAGTCCTGATATGACCGGCCACTATTGGACCGATGTCAGGCACCCGTTCCAGGCTCTGCGCATCGGCGGCGATGATCTGCGCCATGTCACCGTAATGCATCGCCAATTGCTGCGCCGTCGCCGCCCCTACTTCACGAATACCCAGGGCAAACAAAAATCGTGGCAGGGTCGTCTGCTTCGATTTGTCTATCGCGGCGATCAGATTTTCTGCCGACTTGTTACCCATCCTCTCCAAACTGGCCAGCTGTTCTGTTCCCAGTGCATCTCTTCCCAGTGCAAAAATATCCGCCACATTCTCGATCATGCCCGCATCCGCCAGTTGCTCAACCAATTTATCTCCCAGCCCGTCGATGTCCATCGCCGTGCGGGAAGCAAAGTGTTTGATCGACTCCTTGCGCTGTGCCGGACAAATTATGCCGGCACTACATTTATAGAGTACCTCTCCGTCTTTCTCGATGGCTGAACCACAGGCGGGGCAGGCCTCAGGCAGGCGAATTTTCTTACGGTTTTTCCTCGACCTGGATCGTACGACTTTTACAATCTTGGGAATTACATCACCGGCACGGCGCACGATAACTGTATCGCCGATGCTCAAGCCCAATCGTTCTATCTCGTCCATGTTATGCAGGGTGGTGTTGCTGACCGTCACCCCACCGACAAATACAGGTTCGAGCCTGGCAACCGGTGTAATGGTGCCGGTTCTACCGACCTGGAATTCGACATCGAGTACGCGCGTGGTTTTTTCTTCGGCTGGAAATTTGAACGCCATGGCCCAGCGCGGCGTTCTGGCATTGCTACCCAGTCGCCGCTGGATAGCGAGGTCGTTAATTTTGATGACAGCACCGTCAATCTCGTACGCCAGGGAATTTCGTCTGGCCAGCAATTCCCTGCAATACGTCAGGCAGGCCTCGATTCCCACCCGGGTACCGATATCCGGATTGACCGGCAATCCCCAACTCGCGAGTAGCTCGAATATTTCGCTGAGTTGGTCTGGTAAAGCATGCCCTTCGAAGACACCCACCCCGTAGCAATACATCTGCAGTGGCACCCGGGCGGTATGACGGGGGTCCAATTGTCGCAGCGCGCCGGCGGCGGTATTACGGGGATTTACGAATATTTTCGAACCTTCTTTTTCCGCCCTCCTATTGAGACGGGCAAAGCCTCTCTTGCCCAGAAAGATCTCGCCTCTTATTTCGATCAGAGCAGGTGCTACCTCTACCTCGAGTTGCAGGGGAATGCTGGGTATTGTTTTCACATTGTGGGTAATGTCCTCACCGGTGACGCCATCGCCCCGGGTAGCCCCCCGTTGCAGCACGCCACCACGGTAAAGCAGGCTGACCGCGACCCCGTCGACCTTGGGTTCGCAGCTGTATTCCAGCTCACCGTCATCCCCTAGCCGCTTCTGTAGCCGCAACTCGAAGTCAGCCAGGTCTTTCTCGTTGGATACTTTATCCAGGGACAACATGGGCATCGCATGGGTGAGCTGGGTGAATTGAGACAGCGCTTCAGCGCCGATTCGCTGCGTCGGTGAGCTCGGTATCAGCAAGTCATATTGGTCTTCGAGAAGCTCGAGTCGAGCGACCAGGGCGTCGTAGTCGGCGTCTGGTATTTCTGGCGAATCCAGGGAGTGATATAAGCGATTATGGGTTTCGATCTGCGCTCGAAGCTCGCTTACTTCCTGGGTTATTTTGTCAGGAACTGCCATGGATTGGTTGCGGTGCAGGTCTAGCCGCGGCCGCCTACGGCTTTCAGGCGCCGTAATTCGAAGTCATGTATGCGTTGCCGATAGTGTTCCATGGTTTGTGCCGTCATCACGTTGCGGTGGTCATCCTTCAATTCACCGTCGAGCGCTGCCTGAATCTGCTGCGCAACGGCCAACATCTGCTCGAACGCTTCCAGGTTGTTAACCGCCGCCGGCAGGGCCAGGAACAGGCTGACACCGGTGGTGCTAAACGCGTCCATGTTGTTGAGATCGAAGCTGCCCGGATTGAGAATATTGGCTACGCTGAATAGCACCGGTGCCTTGACTTCGGCACCCAGATGCTGGTGGAAGATATTCATTTCCCCGAAACTGAGACCGACGCCAAGGAGCACCTCTAACAGTTCATCGCCGCCAAAGACATCACCCTCTCTGGCCATCACATTGATGACAATCACCTCCGATGGTTCGGTCGCTACCGCGCTGGTAGCAGGCGGGACATCGTCGGCGGGGGTTTCCGTCTCTGGCTCCGGGTCTGTGCTGGCAGCTTCCAGGCCTGCACCAGTCGCTCCCATTACCGGCATCACCGGCTCATCCAGCTGGGTTTTTTTCTGCTTCTTTTTAGCGCCGAAGATCGCGAATACAGTTTGCCGCCAGGACCTGGTTTCTTCAGTTGGAATCTCATCATCCGGCTCATCAGGCAAGGCCACCGGCTCCGGTGTCGCGCTAAAGCCGATGCGTTCACCTGCGGTCATGGAGAAACTTCCAAGCTCATCCTCCGCCCCGACAGCGGCCTCGATTGCAGACTCTGCGTCTATATCCAAGTCTTCTTCCGGCTCGGGATAATCGGGCTTGACGGCGGCAAGGGCATCGTAATTAGCCCGCACCCGATCATCCTCATCCTCATCCTCGGCATCCAAATCATCGGCATCGGGCTGCGATTGCTCATAGTCGAGGAGCACTGCATCCGGATCTTCTTCTGCGCCAGGCGATTCAAAGCCTTCAGCAGATACGGCGCCATCAACGGACAAAGAGCCCTCAGCCAATAAAGAGCCCTCAGCCGACAAAGAGTCCTCAGCCAGGAAGACATCTGCCCCGGACCGGGCCTCATCATCGACGAAGTCTGCCGCCGCCTCGGCGAATTCATCTTCGAACTCGAGTTGGCCGCCGGCAGCATCCAAGCCTGGATTGGCAAGTGCTACCGCATCCATGAGCACAGGAATCGAAGCCCCCTCCTGGCTCGGCGCACCCAGGTCCAGCGCCTCGGCCTTGAGATTGGCTGCGGCGACGGCGCTCAGGTCCGTCGCCTGCTGGTCCAGACCGCGATCGACTATTCTGGCCGCGCCACCAGGCAGTTCGGCGAATTCCAGGGACTCCAAATCCACATCCTGGGGAAT
>JADFIJ010000286.1 GCA_022566775.1 Pseudomonadota bacterium
TCTCTGGGTGACCGATGCCAGGAGCAACGGTGTAATAGGACACCAGGTGTTCAAGTTCAGCCCCGAGGGCGAAATACTCATGACCCTGGGGGAAAAAGGCGTTGGGGGTTCGGGACCGGATCTGCTTTTTAACCCCAACGATGTGGTTATCGATCCCAGTGATGGCGATATTTTTATCAGCGAGAGTCATCGCGGTGGCATCAACAATCGCATCGTACACTTCTCCGCCGATGGCACTTTTATCGATGAGTGGGGTGGTAAAGGCTCTGGTCCCGGAGAACTGAGTGAACCCCATACTATTGCTATGGATTCCCAGGGACGAATATTTGTGGGCGACCGGGAAAATAACCGTATTCAGATTTTTAGTCAGAGCGGAGAATTCATTGATGAGTGGCGGCAATTTGGTCGACCCAGTGGTATTTATATTACCCCGGACGACACCATCTACGTTGCCGATTCTGAATCGGGTCCGGACACCGGCGCCGGTGAGTTAATGGGTATCATGAAGGGTATTCGTATCGGCTCTGCCGTGGATGGTACGGTTACGGCCTTTATCGAAGATATGGAACCCCTGCGAGATGACCATTCCGGTGCCGAGGGTGTGGGTGTCGACGCCCACGGCAATGTCTATGGCGCAGTGGTGAGACGGCAAATGCTGGAACGTCATGTGCTAAAGGAAAATTAGCCAGCGCCTTGGAGACGTGTTTTATTTATATGGCCAGGACGGCCTCATTACGGTATCGCCACCACCACAGGTTCAGGATTATTCCTGCTAACAAAGATTCTGCCGTATCCGTAAAAATCGGGACGAGAATATTCCATGACAATGTCATTTCCGGTGTTGCTTAGGATGTGGCTACTAGCACACTGATCGCAGATCTAATGAAGAATCCGGGTGATGCTCACACCTCATTATCATTACCTTCTCGCAGTTAGCTAGGGTGCGAAGATATACATATTCTCTTCTTCAAAATCTATGGTGATCACAAAATGCCTGAGAACTTCGTGCCCCAGTTCGCCCCGAATCACAATGGGTCTGCGTCTACCAACGGCGCGCATATCTGTGTTACGCCGCGTTCGCTGACTATACCCACCTGCCCGTGACGGATAAGTAGCGGTGAGATTCCCTAGCTCGTACGGTCCGAACTGCAGACTCTCAACCACGCCCTCCAGCAGTTGCGAGCCGGGCGTTTCCGCATCGATCTCTGCATCGATAAGTCCCAGATCTTCTGCGGCGGCATGGTCTATAGATAAGGCTCCCTGCAAACCTATCTGCAAGCGGAGCCACAGCTCTTTATCGCCATTAATGGTCACTTCTATCGCCGGTGCACCGTTGCTGGCCCTACGCATATTGATGTTCTCCGCGGCGCCTAGATTCATGGATTCGCGCAGCAGAAGGCAAATTTGGGACTGGGGATAGTCGATTTGAACCAGAGCCTGACTGAACATCAACAAGCTCATGCGGGCGCTGGGTAAGGCGTCATCGAACACATCCACCTGCTCCATTTCCAGATCCTGACCGAAGACGGTGACTGCCACATTCCTGACCAGTTCTAGCGTTGGCGGGGCCACGCCTCGTCTCGGAGCGGGCGGCGTGAATTGCTCGGTTTGCAAATTTAGCTTCTCCACCAGGCCTGTTGACAGTGCCATCGTTCTGGTACCCGTATTCAAATAAGCGCTGGTCTGCGTTCCCGCTATCGAGATAGGAAGGCTGATTCCGCCCGGTTGCTGCTCGAAGGGGAAACAATTGTCTGCCGCAGCGATGCCATGAGAAGCAATGCTGCTCAAGCACAGCGTTAATATCAATCTATAAATATTCATAACTCTAGGGGCGGCATGGTCAGGAATCAGGCGGTATTCGTCTGCAATGGCTGGTGAGATTGGGGCCGGCCACTGGCAGCATTAATGATCATGTCTGCGGTCACCGGCACGCGATTGAAATAATGCCCGTCCAGTGCATCGGAGATTGCACATAACAGTGCGGCGGCGGCACAACCCTGAAGCGGTTCGCCTATGCCCTTGGCACCAATGGGGTTTTGCGGGTCAGGTAGATCGATGGCTGCCCAATCCATGGTCGAGGCAACATCGAGGTAAGTGGGGATTTTGGCCTGATGCAGGCTGACGTTATTGGGTAGTCCATTCTGTGGATCATAGGCGTGGCGTTCAAAACCGGCCATGCCAAAACCCATGATGGCACCGCCCTTGATCTGTACTTCCAGACCCTGGGGATGAATGACCGTGCCGCAATCTGCTACCCCCAGGTAATCGAGAATTTCGTATTTCCCGGTTTCAAGATCCAACTCGATCTCGATAAACCCCACGGCCAGGGCCGGCACCGTACCGTCTTTTTCCAGATTATCTTTTGCCACGCCGATGAGGCCGGTGCCCGCCAATGCAGCGACAGAGTTGGCGGTCATGGAGTTGATGTCCTCCGGCACGATCTGGCCGCTGTACTTGCCACCCAATTCGATGGCGACAGTGGCGGCAGCGCCGTAGCTGATGAATTGGGAGGGATCGGATTTCAGAAATACCCGCTCATCCCCAATATCGTAGTCCTCCGGCGAACC
>JADFIJ010000137.1 GCA_022566775.1 Pseudomonadota bacterium
TTTCTTAATGCCGCTCTTTCGAAGGAGGTATTCAGCGTATCCTGTAATGGCCTGAGCAAGAATCGATCGCTAATCAGGGCATCGGTGCGTCTACCTATTTGATTCAAATATTCGATGGCCAGATTTAGATCCTCTACCGCCTGGCGGATTTCCGCAGCATCGTATTGCTGTGGTTGTGCCAGCTCCTGTGCCGGGGCAACGCCTGCTTGTTGTGCAATCGCCGGCCTGTCCCCAGCAGGGGTCAACACCGAAATGCTCAGCAGCACCATCACCGTCGCCAGCACCGCAACCGCTGCGATGGGAAGGCTATAGCGAAGAAATAAGGGCCCGGTATTAAACCATCGGACCATGGCAGCCCAACTGCCTCCAACAACACCCTGGGTAGTTTGATGACCCCCGTTGGCGAGGCGGTAAATCGGTTCCATTACCTGCTCATCGCAGTCGAGCTGCTGCAAGTCCATGACCGTGTCGAGCAGGGTCTGGGCAAAACGAAATTCCCGCGTACAGGCCTCACATTGCTTGAGGTGGGACATGAACTCCTGCTGTTGAGCCGAGGCCAGATCACCATCGAGATAACTATCGATCTGTAGTTGCACGAAGTAGCATTGGGATTCAGTGGTATTAGGCATGTTGGTTACCTTTGGCATAGGCAGAGCGCTGATCGCTGCCGGCATCCGATTGATTAACTCGCGATTTCTGGGCAAGGTTTTCATCAAACAGTTGGCGCAGTCGCGTATTGGCTCTCAGCTTTCGTCGTCCTCTATGCAGGTACACCTTGACCTGGCTTTCACTCATACCCAGGCTGACCTGGATATCTGCGTAACTTAGTCCCTGCACATCCCGCATAACGATAATGCTGCGAAATGGATCGTCCAGGGATTTGATTGCCAGCTGCAGTTGATCCTTGAATATCTGCTGATCAATCTCAGTTCCTTGGTCCGACCTGCCGGCCTGATCATCGACATCTGCGTAATAGTCGAGATTAGCCTGGGCCGGTCGCTGTTTGCGCACGTGGTCGATCACCGCGTTATGGGCGACCCGCATCAGCCAGGCACCTAACTTGCCATGGCCTACTTTTTGCCAGTGCTGCCACAGCTTGATGAAGACTTCCTGGGTTACATCCTCCGCATCTTCCTTGGCGCGCAGGCTATAGTAGGCAAAGGAGTAAACCCGCTGCCGGTGCTGTTCTGTAGCCTGCCTGTATTGAGCCAACATTTGTAGATAAAGACGGATATGGGAAGAAAAGGTTACAGCAGTTTAATCGCCGGCAGCCTGTGTGGCACGTTTTTCGGAAAATCAACGGCTTAAAGTGCTATTTTATCGCATGGCGCTAAATAGCCATGGCTTTCGTTGCTATACTGCGGGGCAAATCGAGACCTTTTTCTAATGCCGAAACGAGCATGAAAATACTACAAAATCTGGGCATTTTCTGGGCCATTGCGCTGGCATCCGCTGGTTTGTGGGCGGCTGAGGAGTTCCTGGTGCTGGCAGATGGGACCGAGGTGAAGGTGCTCTTCTTTGAACCCCAGGAGCCGCTACAGACTCCACCACTGGCACTGTTGATATCCGGGGGATCATCCAATGAGTTCATGGCCAGGGCGCAGTTCTGGCTGGGCAAGGAGCTGCTCAATCGTGGCTGGGCCATCGCCGTGCCGATCTCACCCGACGGCAATCGCTTTTCGGCGGATAATTCCGCTCTATTCCCCGAACTGATTAAACTGCTGCACGCATCCCACGGGTTAAAAGCGGGCAAGCCGCTGCTGCTGGGGATTTCCAGTGGTGGTAGCGCCGCGCTGGCAATCGCGGCACGAAACCCCGCCGCTTATCTGGGCGTGGTGGCCACGCCGGGGCGAATCGACCTGGACAGTTCCCTGGGGTCGCTAAACAGCTTGCCGATCTACTTGCGCATCGGCGAACAGGATAGTTTTCGTTGGAATCGCAGAATGGATGCGATGGTGGAGTCACTGCAACTTGCCGGGGCCCGCGTCGACGCCGCCATCGTGCCGGGCGCCAGGCACATCTTCAAACTGGATTGGGATAATCTTGAAACCTGGCTGACAAAGCTACAATAGCCCGACCGCCATGCAGCCAGGCCATTGCGCCAATTCCTTTAGAACCCGGGCCTTTAGAACCGGGATTCTTCGATCCAGTAATTGCTTACCAAACCGTCGGTGAACTCGATGGACAGGGTTTCGGTTCTTTCTTCTTCCAAATCTACCGAGAACACCAGAAACAAGCCGACTTCAATATCTTTTTCCCAGCGATTCCGATATTTCCAGATTTCACTGCCATCGGCATAGCTCAGTTTAGTGACTGGATGTCCAAACGTAGTTTCCACCCAATCCAGATCACTTACGCCTATCTGTAACCTGGTCACATCGGTCTCATTCCACACAGTTTGCAGTGGACGAGAATCCGAGTTTACGGTGATTAGGCAGCCGGTGAGGACAATGCCCATGGCGACTAACAGAGCTTTCTTGATCATTTTAACATTCCCCGCGATTTGATTATTGAGTTGCTTCGATCTTCATCACTTTTCGATTAAACACCGACACATCTCCAGTTAAGACGAGCCAGGCTGGAAAAGGTTACAGCCCGAGACTTCCTGAATATTAGACTATGTGGCTGAATCGAAGCTGAACAACCTTCGGCGCCAGCGATGGGCAACTATTATACAAATTACCCAGAGGCTGCGAGCGATGGCATAGAGACCTCGGTTGACTCGGCAATCGAGGCGCCGCCCCGGGCCTTCTTCAGCATCTGGCATAACAACGGCGGATCATTTCTGGCTGCCGCGTGAAACAAGAAAATGGAATCGCTTGAGTATCCTAAGAAGGATAACGAGCACATAAAAACCTGGACCCAGAGTGCCGCGAAGTTAACCAGGTAAGATTATCGACAGGAAAAACCAGAGTTCAATTATTCTTAAACAATTGTTCGAAAACTTAACAATAGTGTTGACATAAAACCTCATTGGCATACAATGCCGCGCATCTGATTTTTACATTTGTGACCAACATGAACAGCAAGTGCGTACAAGCAATTACATTCACCATGCTAACGGCGATGACCCTGCTCGGTCATTCGTTTTGCCAGCGCGTGGTGAAAAATCGGGAGACCTGCCTGGAGTGATTTTCTGACAAATAATCGATTACTAATCGAATTCAAGAAAAGACCTCTAAGTCCAGCAACCTAGAGGTCTTTTTTTTGCTCTAACTTTAAATAAATACCCGTACATTTTTGCGGGTACTGGGGAACTATTGTGCGCGAAAAACTGCACAGAAACATACCTGCTATCTATGGCCTGGCTTTTTTTCATAGCTTCATGGTGATAGTGCCGGTGATTGTGCCTTTCTTTATGTCGAAGGGATTGAGTCTTGCGGACATTTTTTATCTGCAGGCCATCTATGCAGCAACCATTGTGTTACTCGAGGCACCTTCGGGTTATTTCGCCGACCTCTTTGGCCGCCGTACTGCCCTGCTGATCGGCAGCATTGCCCATGGACTGGCATACTTCTACCTGAATTTTGCCAATGATCTGAACAACCTGATCGTGTTCGAAATTGGCGCAGGGATTGCGGCCAGTCTGCTATCCGGCGCTGACCTGGCGGTCCTCTACGACACCCAAAAAGCATTGCGGGGCGGGCAGAGCAGCGAACACAGCAAAGGCATAGCCAACCTGGGTTTTATCAGGAGCGGCGCAGAAGGCCTGGGAGCCTTGTTGGGTGGTGCACTGGCGATGTGGTCCTTCGAAATCATGATCCTGGTTCAATCCGCTGTCGCCTGGGCCTGCTTGATCCTGACTCTGCGCCTGGTAGAACCGCCCTATCGGGACCAGAGCAATCCTGAGAAACGGGTGAAGATCACGAAAATTCTACGCCATCTGCTGCTTGGAGATCCGGTATTGCGAAACGTGGTCGTGGCAATACCGCTGTATAACCTCGCCAGTTTTCACGTCGCCTGGCTTATGCAGCCCTACTGGGAATCCCGCGGTATCCCCCTGGCCTGGTTCGGCTTGTTATGGTTTGTCCAAAGCGCTGCGGTGGCTGCGGCTAACCAATTCGGCTTTCGCATAGAGCGCAGGCAGGGCGCGATATTCGCTCTCGGGTTGATCGCCACACTACCGGTGTTAGGTCATTTCGGTATGGCCTGGATACAGGGATGGGTTGGTATTGCCATGGGACTATTGATCTTTGTCGGCCGCGGACTTAATCAGGTCATTCTGGTAAATGCCCTCAATCGCAGGGTACCGAGCGAATTTCGTGCTACCGCGAATTCGTTTACGAGTTTCCTGTTTCGTCTGTCCTTCATTGTCACCGGACCCCTCCTTGGATACGTAGCACAGACCCGGGGCCTGGAGATCGCGTTGAATTTACTGGGTCTATCATCCCTGGCGCTATTTTTCCTGGTGATGCTGCCCTTGATGCAATCGGTACAAAGTATTCAGCAACGTGTTGTTGCATAAGCAGGCCCTCCCCACTAGGGGGTAGTCACTCATCAACTCCCTCCCGATGAGTAACTACCCTCACTTTTTTCCCCAATTAGCCTGGATTTTCATAACGGTCCTTGTCTGGATGCTGACACCGGCCCCGTACGAGGCACCAAATTGGTGCTTTTTTGATCGTCGTGTTAAAGTTTTTGCCGCTTCCGGAATGAATTGTGCCATCTAAAAAAAGCAGGATTCAGGAACTGTCAGCGAGCGATTCATATACATGCAGGAGTAGAACAATGAAACTGATCACCGCAATAATTAAGCCCTTTAAATCCGATGACGTGCGTGAGGCATTATCGGAGATAGGTGTGAGCGGCATGACTCTTTCTGAAGTCAAAGGCTTCGGTAGACAAAAAGGACACACCGAACTTTACCGCGGAGCGGAATACGTAATCGACTTTCTTCCCAAGACCAGGCTCGATGTTGCTGTCCCGGACAGCCTCGTGGATCAGGCGGTGGATGCAATTTGCAGTGCCGCCAACACCGGCCAGATTGGAGACGGGAAAATATTTATCACCAACCTCGAGCAAGCGATTCGAATTAGAACCGGTGAAACTGGCGACGATGCCCTTTAGAGGATGAACACAATAATGCTAATAAAAAGCTTCAAACCGAAAACGCTTATAGCCCTGGCCCTACTGCTAATGCCGACGCTGGCGGCGGCCCAGGATGGAGACCTGAACGGGGCCAACACCGCCTGGATCATGACCTCTACGGCGCTGGTTCTGTTCATGACCCTGCCCGGCCTCTCACTGTTCTACGCTGGCCTGGTGCGAACCAAGAATTCGCTCTCGGTGCTGATGCAATGCTTTGCCATCGCCGTCGTGATTTCATTGCTGTGGCTGGTAGTGGGCTATAGCATCGCCTTCGGCCCCTCAGAATCGGCCTACTGGGGCGGGCTCAGCAAGATGTTCTTCAACGGTGTGGTGGTGGATTCCATGACCGGGGATATTCCCGAAACCGTGTTCTCGGCCTTCCAGATGACCTTCGCTATCATCACGCCTGCGCTGGTGGTTGGGGCTTTTGTTGAACGCATTAAATTTTCCTCCATGTTGCTATTCAGCACGCTTTGGACCCTGCTGGTTTACTTTCCCGTAGCGAACTGGGTTTGGGGCGGTGGCTGGCTGGGACAGATGGGTCTCATCGATTTCGCCGGTGGCACGGTGGTGCATGTAACCGCTGGTGTCGCTGCCCTGGTAACGGCCTTGGTAATTGGTCAACGGGAGGGGTTCTTGAGCACACCGATGATGCCCCACAATTTGACCATGAGCTTTACCGGCGCCGCCATGCTCTGGGTGGGCTGGTTTGGATTTAACGCCGGCAGCGGCCGGTGCCCTGACCTGGATGCTCATAGAATGGATCAAACATGGTAAACCCAGTGGTTTGGGGGCGATTACCGGTATGATTGCCGGCCTCGCCACCATCACCCCCGCATCAGGTTCGGTCGGTCCGGCCGGTGCCCTGTTAGTAGGACTAAGCGGTGGTGTAATCTGCTATTTTGCCACCAATTATCTAAAGCAGGTCATCAGGATCGACGATGCTCTCGACGTATTCCCGGTCCACGGCGTCGGCGGCATGGTGGGTACCTTTCTCGCCGGGATTCTGGTGTCGGATCGGCTTGGCATTCTAAGTGGCAATGGCTATGCCGAGGGCATGAGCATGGGATCACAGACTATGGTTCAACTGACGGGTATCGCCGCGGTGGCGATTTACACGGCCATCGTCACCTTCGTGCTGTTAAAACTGGTGGGCGTTGTCACCTCCGGGATTCGGGTAACGGCGGATCAGGAACAGGTGGGCCTCGATATCACGGACCACGATGAGACCGGCTACAATATGTAGAAAACTAGGGCACAGTGCCTGTCGAAGCTTGGCAGCTTACTTGCTCTTGCGCAGGGTGGTGATCGCATAGACCAGTTTATTACCCTGCAAATCATTGAAATGTGTCGCCACCAGACAGGTGCTCCTGCCATCCTTGATCAGCTCTCCCTTCAACAAAAATCGCGGCCCCAACACCGGTGCGAAATAATCGATACGCATATTGACGGTGGCCGACCACTGCAAGGCGTTTTCATCATCGAATAGCGTGCGCGCGGTATAAATGGAAATCATGTCGACGTAGATGCCGGTGAAACCGCCGAACAGTTGATCTCGCGGATTGCGCAAGTGATCTGGCAGATGGGCATCGACTTCCACCAGCCCATACTCCTGCCGCAGAATTTTCCACCGATGTGCTTCCACCAGATCACCGGCATTATGTCCCGGCTGCAGGAAAATAGGACGGGCGGGATCGTCTTTCACTTGCTCAGTCATGCAGATTCCTTGCGCACGCGGGGCCGATGTCCCCCACTAAGTTATCGGCAGCCGGGGGCCGGCCAGAAAAGTGGCTGAGAATGCAGCAAAACACGGCGGTGGTCAAATCTTGCCCCTGTCCTTTATACTGGCAGCTCCACTCTCAGCATAATCAGGAGTTCCCCGTGCTCTCTTTCCCTTCGAAACACCTTGGCCAATTACTTCGAACCATCGCTGCCTGCCTGCTAGTGCTCGGCTTTGTCCAGACCTCACTGGCAGAAGGCCTGCCCCTGGATAAGCCCGAAAACGTCGGCGTTTCTTCTGCACGCCTGCAGCGCTTGTCCGCTGCCATGCAACGCTACATCGATGGCAATATGCTGGCGGGTACGGTTTCACTGATTTCGCGCAATGGCAAAGTGATTCATTTCGAATCCCAGGGTTGGAAGAATAAAGAAACCGGCGAGGAGATGACCGACGATTCTATTTTCGTCATCATGTCCATGACCAAGCCGATCGTGACCACGGCCCTGATGATGCTGTACGAGGAAGGTCGCTTCCTGCTGACCGACCCAATTACGAACTGGATTCCGGAACTGGAAGGCAAGCAAGTGATCGTGAATGATCAGGGCGGCTCATATCGCATGACCGCCAAGCGCCCCATCACCTTCCGCCATGTCCTGTCCCATACTTCGGGCCTGGACCCCAGCCGGGATGCGCTCACCGAAGAGGAATTGGCGTTAATGCCGCGGGCAGCAACGCTGGAAGCGACACTACTTCAACGCGCACCCCTGCCATTGAATTTTCATCCCGGGGACGACTGGCAATACGGTAGCTCCACCGACTATGTGGCGCTATTGGTGGAACGCATCTCCGGTGAACCCCTGGTGGATTTCCTGCAGCAGAGAATTCTCGATCCCTTACAGATGCATGACACCTTCTACATCGTGCCGCGGGACAAAGTCCACCGCGTTGCCGCCGTTTACAAACCCACGGGAGAGAACCAGACCATCGAACTGGCGCGCGCGCCCGAATATAGCGAGACCACCTACTTCGGCGGTGTTGCCGGACTCTCCTCAACCGCCGCCGATTACTGGCGCTTCAGTCAAATGCTGTTGAATGGCGGTGTCCTGGATGGCGTCAGGCTGTTAAGCCCTAAAACCGTTAACCTGATGATCAGCAATCACATCGGTGATAACGATGTCTATATCCGCGGGCCGGGTTATACCTTCGGCCTGGGCTTCGGTATCTTGAACGATGCCGGCAAGGCCAGAGACCCGCTGACACCCGGCACTTTTACCTGGGGCGGGGCCTGGGGCACAATCTTCTGGATCGATCCGGTAGAGAATATGATCGGTATCATGATGACCCAGATCACTTCTTATTCCCATCTCAGCGTGAGGCAGGAGCTAGGCGTGACGGCGATGCAGGCGATCATCGACAGTTACAGCAACAAGCCTTATGCGGTAGCGCCGTATCGCACCATCGACTAGCACGCTGCCAACGATCCCGGTGTCGGCCCATTACTCCGACACCTGGCAGGCTGTTGAAAAGCTCTCAGTCGCGTGCAAGACAAGGCAAGATCAGTTATTCAGTAACGCATAGATGCGGCGTATTGCCCGGGGATCGACTCCCACCGCCCTGACCATCGAATGGCTGGTCATATCGAGCTGCTGCGCGGCCTCCTCGGCACTCACGCCTCGCCGATGCAGCGCCGAAGCCTGGTCCCACAAATCCCGCAGATAGGCCTGGAAATTGTCGATCGGATCCCGGGTACGCATCACCGGGCCATGGCCTGGTAACCAGATATCGAAATCCAAGGTTTTTAATCCCTCCAGGGCTGCGGGCCACTCATCGACATGACCATCGCCCATATAGGCGAGGCCGGGCAGCATCATGTCACCGGTGAACACCACTTTCTCCTGGGGCAAATAGATCACCACATCGCCGCCGGTGTGGGCACGACCGAAATGTCGTAGCTGAATTTCCCGGCTGCCATTGGCGACCACCTGAAACAGCGTCATCTTGGTTTCGAGGGTGATGTTTGGAGGTGTGGGCTGCACCTCAGCGATGGCGTTCATGTATTCGAGTTGCACCCGGTGACGCTCGGTGAGTTCGGCCTTGCGTGTCGGATCAGACTCGGCAGCAACCTGTCTTTCCAGCGTCGCTACGGTCGCGGGTACCGGATCGGAAAAACTCTTGAAGGTGTTTTCAGTCAACACATTACCGATGTCGCCATTGAGTTTCGCCCGGGTAAATTCATGACCGATGATTTCGATGCCGGCAGGAAATGCCTGGTTGCCGTGGGCATGATCGAAATGGTAGTGGCTGTTAACCAGATAGCGAACCGGTTTATCGGTGATCACCTGTAGCGAGTCCAGTAGTGCCCTGGCGGCGGCGGGGGTGACATGGGAGTCAACTACCAGGGTGTCAAATTCGCCCACCAGTACCATGGCATTACTCATGGTGTAAACAGATCCGGTGCCGGTGGCGAACCAGACGCCGTCGGCGACCTCGATGAAGCGATGGCTATCGGATTCCACCACCCTATCCTGCGCCAGAGATTGCACTGGCATCAGCAACACGCATAGCAGGCTGGAAAAAATAGAAAAACGGGCTATTCTGGTTTTCATCTGAACTGGTTCTCCTGTTCTCGTTTGACGAATTACCCGCTGGTAACTCGATATTGTTATTAAACTTGTTATTACGCTACGGCGCTAGTCTGGCGCTATGTGAGCCCGCCGCGATCGGGCACCACACAGAAATCGAAATCTTCAGTAACCTTATCTTGGCATCGATCGTCTAAATCAACATAGAGACGAATTGCTATCGGACCACAGGGAAAAGGCACACTAGCCTACCGCTAAAAGTCTGTAAAGGAAGTCGTGCTTCGCGATCAAAAAATGGTTAAAACCACTAATTATTGATCCGATCACACGGAGAGAATAAACTTATATCATTGATTTTATTGGTTTAAATGGGTTGGCAAGATTATTGCATAATGAGTAACGAGGCAAAGTAGCAAGGCAAAGTAGCAAGGCAAAGTAGCCTGAATCTTTCCCAGAACAAGACAGGCAGTAAAGATAACAGAGGATAAAATAATGCGAGCTTTTAACCACAAGATTCGACTAAGCACCACGACACTGATAGCCATGGTGCTGGGCAGCTATCTTT
>JADFIJ010000138.1 GCA_022566775.1 Pseudomonadota bacterium
AATAAGTCCGCATCATTGCTTGCATCACAGCTGGTTCCGTATAGTAGAGCCCTTGCTTGGTTCGGCTAATTTAATGTGATGGTGACGGTATTGCATAATAAGTCCGCATCATTGCTTGCATCACAGCCGGTTCCGGTAGCCGCCTTGCGGTTGCCGTCCCAGCGCATGGTGATGATAAAATCAGTTCCCGCACCTCCAGGTTGAGTGATGGTTCCCGCACCCGCCGGGAACAAGTCCCCATTTTCGCTATTCCAGTTGAATATATCCGACTGCGCCATCTCCTGAGCCGTGCAAGCCGATGTAATACAATCATTATCGGTGCCTGCATTGAGATACAATCCAGCGATCGCAGCACCCGAGTTTGATCTCATCCTCTCGGCCATCTGGTAGAGTTGCCAGGTGACCAATGTGGAATATTGCGATTGCTGATTATTCACCAAGCTGTTGACCTGCAATTTCGAAAGCCCCATCACGGCAATAGTCGTCACCATAGTGGCGACCAGTAGTTCTATAATACTGGTTCCAATTTGACGCCTTATAGGGGACAGAATATTGATGACTTTCTCCTAGCAGTCCAGGGTGCTAACCGAGGCGTTGCCGTTAAATCCAATATCGATATCACGATTGGTTGCACCGATGCAGTTGGGCATTCTAAATTCAAAGGTGGCGCTGGTAATGCCATCCAGCACGCCCAGGGATCTGAATGTTAAGGAAGAAATCGTCACGTCTGCATTATCCTTTAGGTCAATAGTATTGGCGGCGGCGAAGCTGCCTGTTACCTGCGAAACCTGGCTAAAAGAACCGTCATCGGCTGCGTCCAGCAAGACGATGAATCCATTGCGCCAATTGAAACCGCCGGAACTATCGCAGCTGGTCTGATTGATGCTGGGACAAATTCGGACCTTCTGCAGATTCTCAATTGCGGTCACTCTCGCCAGCCTGATGATTGATAGAAAGCGATCTGCCTGGCTCCTCACTTGATACCGCTCGATGGAAGCCTGGAAAGAAGGCATGGCCGCAGAAATCAGAATACTGGTGATGGCAATCACAATCAGTGCTTCGAGTAAGGTGAAACCACGAATGTTCAACATCTGCCCAGCCTTTCTTTGCAAAATTAAAAATGCTGTTATCCTGAAATAATCAGTGTAAGAAACCTTGGCCAACCCACGCTATTCCAACACTTCGAACGGGAATGCTAATGTCCAGTAAGTCTCCATAAGCGATAGTTGCCGATCCTATGCTTGAGCTACGCCTAAGTATGTGATCTGCTTGGCATTCTGCCCGGAATTTGATCAAAGCGTGAACGGGTTAACACTAATATATCGTTGCGCAGGGGCTTTAGATGAGGTGGTTCAGAGTTCTCCCCCGCAAGCAATCTGTCATATCGCCGAACCGGGTGGCGAAACCCCGGCAAATTCATGATAGGTGCTTGGGCATTGCTAGGGCAGCACTGATTTGGAAGCGATTGAATCGCTGTATTATGCAAGAGAAGGCCCTAGCGTCGAGCTTCGCCCAGATTTGGCAGTAACACCTCTCTCTCTATCAACCCATAGAGACGGCCCAAATGCCCCCTTCTCTTTACCCCTGGTGTGCTGTCGGAGGTGGCTACCACCACCATGTCCAATTCCCGTACCACTAAGATCAGCTGACCGCCGTAGCCCCAGGCTACCGGCACCTGCATGCCCGCCAGATCGCGCAACCACCAACCGTAGCCATAGAAGCGACCCTGACCCCGGGGTGAGCGTGCATGAGGCCGGTGGGATTCTTGCACCCAGCCTGCAGATATGATCTGTTGATCGTTATAACGGCCATCGTTCAGATACAGGCTGCCGAAGGCTAACATCTGCCTCGGCGTCATTTCCATATCGTTGCCACCGAAGTAAATTCCCTGGGGGTCCTGGGACCAGTAGGACATAGAGTAACCGAGCCTGGAAGTGAGCACTTTTTCGGCAAACTCCTTGGTGTCCATGCCGGTTGCCCGAGTAATGATGGCGGAGAGTATATGGGTACTGCCGGTGCTATAAAGCATGCGGGTGCCGGGCACTGCCACCAGCGGTTGATCGATGGCAAACTCCACCCAGTTATCGCTCAGCACCCACTTGCCATAGTTCCGATTGCTGGTGGTTTCCAGGCCTGATTGCATGGTCAACAGATTGCCGATGGAAATGGATTGCTTGTCGGCGTTGCGTTGGTCGGAAATAAGCTCTGGAAAATAATCTGCAATTTTCACATCCACCGACGCAATAATTCCCCCGTCGATTGCGATGCCGATCAGCGCAGAGATCACACTCTTGGATGCCGATTTCATATTTTGAGGTCGGCGCGAATCGGTGCCATTATAATAACGCTCGAATACCAGCTCACCCTGCTGACTGATGAGCAGGCTGTGGAGACGGGGAAGTTGTTGTGCTGCACGGTGGGCGGCAGCGTAGTCGATTTGCTTGGGCGCGAGGCTATGACTTGGTCCAGTGACAGAATCCGCCGCCCACGAAGAACCCATGGGCAGCAAAATAGCCAGGCCGAGAAGAAAACTACTTATTCCAGAAAGAGAAAGTCCTGGCTTCATGTTTTAGATCGAAGAAGTCTTGGTTGGCTAATCATACCAAGAACATCGGGATCAGGGTTAACTGATTAACTCAATGACTCACAGTTCAAGATGACCCATTGCCAGGATACTTTCCCGGCGAAGATCCTCTACCCTACTTTCCTTGCGACCATTCGCGCTTCCATTTTTTCAGCGCTGCGGAACTATGTTCCTCCAGGAGGATCTCTGAATCCGAATAGAAGTATGCATCTACCACCTTCAGAGACTGCGGGTAGCGTGTTCTCTTCGCTCAGACAGTCCTCGCTCAACCTGAAAAAATGAAAGCGCTAGAGCATGGTCTGATTTGCAAGGCAAGCAGGGTAGAGGATCTTCGCCTCAATGCAGTGAAAACCTGCAGTAGTTGGTTTTAATCTACATTGAAATCACTGACTTGTCGTTTATCACATAATCAAGCGAATTTGCGGGCAATCGACATATAGGTTCTGTCAAGCCTAGCAAATTACACGGAAGATTTTTGATCTAATCTTTTTGAATTAGCTAGATATTTTCGAAGGCCCTGACCAGGATTCCCGGGGTTAGTATCTGCGGCAAAATGATCGGTTCTTTGGTGGTATCACCCGGGTAAAGTACGTACAGAGGCACCGAGGGTCGATTGAAGTGCTCGAGCACGGCGGTGATCTCTGGATCTTCGTTGGTCCAGTCGCCCTTCATATAGGTGATGTCATTGTCGCTCATCGCCTGCATCACGCGATCGGTGCTGAGGGTGGTCTGTTCATTCGCCAGGCAGGTGATACACCAGGCGGCGGTCATGTTGACAAACACCGGTCGACCATCGGCCTGTAACTCATTGAGGCGCTGACTGCTGAAAACTTCATAATTGCGAGTGGAGTTGCCATCGGCATCGACACTGGCAACATCTGCCATCGGCACAACTTCCAGGAAAGACGTCTGCAGGACGTAGATCGCGAAGACGAATGCGGCGGTGCCAACTGCATAATTGAGCTTGCGCATTACCGGACCGAAGGTATATCTACGCTGGTAGAGCCAGGCGGCGAAGGCCAGCACGATACAGGCGCCGAGCACCACCGACATACCCATGACACCGACCTGCGTGCCCAATACCCAGAGGAAGAACAGCGCCGACAAATACAGCGGGAATGCCATGATTTGCTTGAACGTTTCCATCCATGCACCCGGTTTCGGCATGTATTGCGACAACGCCGGCATGAAGGATAACAGCAGGATAGGCAGGGCCAGACCCAGGCCCAGGGATATGAACACCAGCATCGCTACCAACCAGGGTTGGGTCAGGGCGAAGCCCAGCGCGGGTCCCATGAACGGCGCAGTGCAGGGAGTCGCCACCGTGGTGGCGAGTACGCCGGTGAAGAAAGATCCCTGGTAGCCTTTTTTCTGCGCCAGGGAATTACCGGCACCCATCAGCGAGGTCCCAATCTCGAACACCCCGGACAGGCTCAGGGCCATCATGAAAAACACGTAGACAATCAGGGCCAGGAACCAGGGCTGCTGAAACTGGAAGGCCCAGCCTATTCTGGCGCCACCCGCTCGCAATGCGATTAATACGGTGGCCAGGGCAACGAAGGCAACGATTACCCCCAGGGTATAGGCGAGCCCATCCATGCGTAGTTGGTGCTGGGATGCGCCGGCGTTCTTGGCAAAACTGAGTGCCTTCATCGACAGTACTGGAAACACGCAGGGCATCAGATTGAGAATCAATCCACCCATTAGGGCGAACAGCATGTAGAGCAACAGGCTGCCGCCCAGGCCACCGGCGGCGCCGTTGGCAGGGGAACTATCCACTGCCGCCAGCGGCATAATAGTTGTGGTGGTGGCGTCGGCTGCTGGATTAACAAATTCGTAGGCGGCACGATCTCCGCTATCGTTTTCCAGAACCAGCACACCAAATACACCGGTGAGATCGGCGAGCATGCGGCGCGGTTGCTGGTGGGTAATCTGCATCAGGTTCGCGGTGATGCTGACATCACGCAGCGGACCCGGTTTGATGATGCGGCGCTGTTCCGGGAAAAACCAGGCATCGCTGTAGTCCGTAAAAATAGGATCGGGGGATTCAAAACCCAGACTGACCCGTTCACCGGCCACCGCAATGATTGATTTCAGATTGTGATCGACCAGGGGCAGATTTTCCCTTGCCGTGGCGAATAACTGGCTCGCCGTGGGGTCCAGTTGCGGTGCCGCCGCTACCGGCAGAGTAATCGAAAGGCGCTGCTCGCCGGGTATGCAAATCTGATCACAGACGTTCCAGAAGGCCAGGGTGGAAAACTCGACAGACTCGCCGTCGAAGTCCGCAGGCAGCGTCACCGCGATCGGCAACAGTACCTCGCCCTCGTAACCAAAATTGACCAGGTCGGTATCATAGAACGGCAACCACTGTGGCGCCGGCCATTGAATCTCACCGATGATGCTACCTTCCGGCGCCAGCCAGTCGTTGGCGCTGGTAGGCTCGCCGCTGTCGCCGCCCATTTTCCAATAGGTATGCCAGTGTTCTGCTGGATCCAGTCGCAAACCCAACCAGGTGGTTTCGCCGGGCACGATGTTGGTGGTTTCGGACACTAACTCGACTTCGATGGCGTGATCCCAGGCGACCTGGGTCAGTTGCGGAATGACATCGAAGGCCTGCCAGTTGCCCTCCTTGTCGACAAACGCCAACAGGCCATTCATCTCGGTCAAATCCGTGGGGTAACGCCGATGTTGTTCGGTGGACAGCTGCACTCGATCACCATCGAGCATGACCTTGCGCATGGGCGCATATTTCATGATCCGTCGCTGGGTTGGAAAGAACCAGACTTCATCTACATTCTCAAACAGGGCATCCTCTGCCTGCACCATCACATTGACTTTGCCGTCGAAGGCATTGAAGGTCGCGACCAGCGCATGTGCGTCTACGGGAACTGGTGTGAAGGCCCGGGTATCGGCAAAGGCCTGTCGCCATTTACTGTCGACTCGGGAAGACTTGCCAACGGGCAATGACAGGGAGAACATTGCACTGCCCGGGATACAAATCTCGTCGCAGACCTGCCAGTCAATCTGGGTGGAAATATCGAAGCGCTCGCCGCCATAGTCGGCGGGCACAGAAACAGGTAGCGGCAGCAACACCTCCCGCGCATAGGTGAAGGTGACCAGATCGCTACCTGGGAAAGGCGTCCATTCGGGGATCGGCCAGACGATGTCACCTGCCGTTGCACCGGCCGGTAACTGCCACTCGGTCGCCTCGGTGGCTTCGCCGCTGTCGCCGCCAAATTTCCAGTAGGTATGCCAGTGCTCGATAGGTTTTAGCCGAATCGCCAACCACAGGGTTTCACCGGGAACAACATTCCTGGTCTCGGCAATGAGTTCGACTTCGATCTGATCGCTGCGGTAGACCTGCCCATAGCTGCTCACAGCCACGGACATTAAACCTAATAAAATCAGACTTTTACGAATGAAATGGGGCATTTACACTCCAGTGAGCGCGACGACAGAATTCTACTCTTTATTGGGGAGGAATTATGTGCCAATAAGTAACAAAAACAAACATTTCCTTCGTGGTTACAGTCGGCAGTACTGGGCTTTCCTTGCATCTTTCTCCGACCCCATGATCCACGCCTGCGCAGTGCCTTCAGGCGGTGAAGAAACTCATGGCAATAGACCCGATAAATTGAATTTTCGTGCAGCCTTGGCTGCCTAGGCCTGGTGGGTGTGTATACGCCGCGACCGGACAACTGTCGTCGCCCTGCCTAGGCGGGGTAACTGACTATCTCAGGCCAACTGTCGCCCGCTTCGAAGCCAGAAATCCTCAGCCAGCGATACTCATAAATACGGCTGTTTGCCACCACATGGTGCCGGCGATTATCGAGGATCCACCCCTCCGCTTCGACTATCAGGTACCCGAAGAACTTGGCCCGCTCTCGGAACTCACAGTAAACCAGCCGACTGCGTATTTTTCGGAGGTGACATTGAAACTTGGGGTGATTGTTGGTGTAAAAAGCCAATTCTTGCGGTTTTTATCTGGCTCGGATATTTCACCCCTGCCCCGGTGGCAATCCCCGGGCGGGCACTGCCGAACTCAGCTATAGGCCAGAATATGCTCTACCATCAGCTGTACAGTCTGCTGGCCGCGGTACTCATTGATCTGCAGCCTATAGGCTATTTCAATCTCGCTGGCGTCGGCGCCGGGCCATTTATCGGAGGCAACATTAAAGGCAATCGCATCCAGAGATTGCTGCGGTGCCGCTAGGGGGCTCAGGGTTAACTTCAGGTGATTTTCTCCTACCCGCCGGTGGTTGATGATGTTGAACCTGCCATCGAACAGCGGTTCCGGAAACTCCTGACCCCAGGGTCCGGCCCAGGTCAGAGCTGCTGCTGCTTCCAGGCAAAAATACTCCGGCTCCAGCAGGCCATCGCTGAATATCCTGGCTTGCAACAGATCCGGGTCGATCAGGCGCTCGGCTTCGGCCTGAAAAGCCTGCTGAAACTCCTCGAATCTGTCTCCTTCCAGGCTCAATCCCGCGGCCATGGCATGGCCACCGAATTTGCTGATCAGACCGGGATTTCTGCTCGCCACCGCATCCAACGCATCCCTGATGTGGAAGCCCTTGATGGAACGAGCGGACCCCTTTAATTGGCCAGCCCCGGCATCCCCATCGGAAACGGCCGCAAACGCGATCACCGGTCGATGATATTTGTCCTTTACCCTGGAAGCGAGTATCCCCACCACACCCTGGTGCCAGTTCGAGTCGAACAGGCACAGGGCCGCAGGCAACTCTTCGACCTCAATGGAAAGATCGTTCAAATATTTAAAAGCCTGGTCGCGCATACCCGCTTCGATTTGCTTGCGGTCGCTGTTCAACTGGTCCAGCTGCAAGGCGAGTTTATAGGCGCTGCCTGGGTGATCCGCCAGCAGGCACTCGATGCCGGTGGACATATCATCCAGGCGTCCGGCCGCATTCAGCCGTGGCCCGACACTAAATCCCAGGTCAGATGCAGTGATCTTGCGGGCATCGCGCCTGGAGACCTTGAGCAAGGCAGCGATGCCCGCACAGGCCCTGCCGGCTCGAATACGCTTGAGCCCCTCATCAACCAAAATGCGGTTGTTGCGGTCCAGGGCGACGACGTCGGCAACCGTACCCAGCGCCACCAGATCCAGCAGGCTGGCAAGGTTTGGCTGCTTAAGCCCCCGCTCGGAAAACCAGTCAAGCTCCCGCAGTTTTGCCCGCAATGCCAGCATCACATAGAAGATTACCCCGACGCCGGCGATGCACTTGCTGGGGAAATCACAGCCATGTTGATTTGGATTTACAATCGCGTTGGCGTCGGGTGTGGCGTCGGCGGGTAGATGATGATCGGTAATGAGGACGGCAATACCCGCTTGCCTGGCTGCGGCTACCCCCTCGATGCTGGAGATGCCATTGTCCACGGTGATGATGAGGTCCGGTTGCCTTTTCTTCGCCAGTTCGACAATCTCAGGAGTGAGACCATAGCCATACTCGAAGCGGTTCGGCACAATATAGTCGACCCCCATACAACCGAATCCACGCAAGGCCTGCATCGCCACCACACAACTGGTGGCCCCGTCGGTGTCGAAGTCGGAGACGATCAGTATGCGTTGCCGCTGTTGCAGGGCTGTCAGCAGCAAGGCGGTGGCCGCTTCCAGACCACTGAATAATTCCGGCGCCAGCAGATTGCCCAGGCCGAGTTCCAACTCGTCGGCGTTTTTGAGATTGCGATGACGGTAAATCCGTCGCAACAACGGATGTAATGATTCCGGAAGCTCTAGATCTTCATTGGCAAGGCGTCGCCGGATGAGATTTGACATCAGAGGTACGCAGCTCAGCTGTGATGTTTCAGGTAGCCCGTCACCGCCTGTAAATCATTGGCGATGACGGTGTAGCGCTCTTCCCGGTCAAATAAATCCTGCAAATGCCGGGGCAAGGACGGTAACTCAACTCCCGCTGCCGCGATGGCGTCGCTGAACTTCGCGGGGTGCGCCGTCGCCAGCATCACCAACGGTACCGTCGGGTCGCGGTTACAGAGTCGGCCAGCTTTCACCCCCACCGCGGTGTGGGGATCCAGCACTACGCCATGACTGGCAAAAACTTCCGCAATGACATCACAGGTGGTTTTGTCATCGACGCTGGCGCTATCAAAACAGGCCCGTACCTGTTGCCATTGCTGTTCGGAGACGCTAAGAATCGACTCGTTTCCTGCACCCGATTTGCCGCCCAGGCGCGCCATAAATTCGCTCAATTCGACGCCATTGCGTGCAAACAGGTCAAACAGATAACGCTCGAAATTACTGGAAATCAGGATATCCATGCTCGGGGACCAGGTCTGGATCAATTCCGATATGGCATACTCATTGCGGCTGATAAATCGATGCAGAATGTCATTCTCATTGGTGGCCACAATTAATTGTGCAATTGGCAGACCCATGCGCCTGGCAAGATAGCCGGCGTAAATATCGCCAAAATTACCGGTAGGTACCGAGAAGGAGACAGCCTGATCCGGGCCACCTAATTTCAGCGCCGCCGAAAAATAATAGACGATCTGCATCATGATGCGCGCCCAGTTAATGGAATTGACCGCCACCAGCTGTCGACCCGAGGGCAGAAAACCCTGGTCTGCAAAGGCCTCCTTGACCAGTCGCTGGCAGTCATCAAAATCCCCCTCCACTGCCAGGTTGAATACGTTGTCGCCGGCAATCGTAGTCATTTGCCGGCGCTGCACATCCGACACCCGCTGGTGCGGATGCAAAATATAAATATCCACACGATCGGAATGCCGGCAGCCTTCCAGTGCCGCCGAGCCGGTATCCCCGGAGGTGGCACCCAGGATGACAACTCGCTGATCATTTTTACGCAGCACATGATCCAGCAATCGGCCCAGCACCTGCAGGGAAAAATCCTTAAATGCCAGGGTCGGACCATGATAGAGTTCCAGCAACCACTCGTTCTGGTTCAGAGCATTGAGAGGTGCGACATCCGGATCATCGAAGCTGGCATAACTTTCCTCTATTATTTTCCGTAACGCGCCCGCTTCGATTTCATCGCCGATGAAGGGCGTGATGATTTTCAGCGCGAGCTCGGGATAGGAAAGTGATCTCCATGAACGAATCTCATCCATGGTGAACTGCGGCAATTCGGCAGGGACATAGAGGCCTCCGTCTGGAGCCATTCCCGCCAGTAAAACCTCTTCGAAATTTTGCTCGGGGCAGGCACCGCGAGTACTGATGTATTTCACAAATTCTCTCTCTTTAATGCCGATAATGATTTACCGGCGCCCGGTAGGCAGGTTTCGATACCGACGCCGAGTTTTCTGGTTCCTATTTACCACCGAATGATTCGACTCGAATCC
>JADFIJ010000287.1 GCA_022566775.1 Pseudomonadota bacterium
GCATTGATCCCCAGCCCCAGTTCATGGGCCTTCGCTGCCGCCGCCGCGTACCGACCCATAACCTTGTCCTGGGCGGCAGTCCCGAAACTTCTGGCATAGTCTTCGGTATACAGTTCAATCCGGTCCGCATTGACTGCAGGCACCAACTCCACCGCTGTGATCGAGGCATCGAGAAACAGACTGCTGCGTATGCCCGCGTTGCGCAGCCGAGCGAGCACATCGACCAACTGCGAGGTATTGGCGCTGACATCCCAGCCATGATCGGAGGTCAGTTGATCGGGCCGGTCCGGCACTAATGTGCATTGTGCCGGGCTGACTGCCATCACCAGGTCGAGAAAATCTTCCGATGGATACCCTTCTATATTGAATTCAACATCGCTTCGAGATTGCAGGTACTGGCTGATATCATAAACATCCTGTCGCGTGACATGGCGCTCATCCGGTCGCGGATGCACCGTGATACCCTTAACGCCCAGTGCCAGCAATTGTTCGACAAATTTCAACAGCTGGGGATAGTCTCGTCCACGCGAGTTTCTCAACAAGGCAATTTTGTTTACATTGACACTCAGCACCGTCATGGTTTAGTTTTCATCTTGCAGTAGAAAGTCAGTAGCTATCTTCTGAAAAGCCTGGGGGCGCTCCGCATGCAACCAGTGACCGGCTTGCATTATTGTCTTTACTGACGCCCTTGGAAATAAATTCAATATCTCGTCCTCGTTCTGCGCTCTTATATAGTTAGACAAGGCCCCTTTTACAAAGAGAGTCGGTTTGGTGAAAGCCTCGCCCAACTGGGGTTTCTCTCGCAGCCTGTCATAATTATCCCTTATCGACACAAGATTCAGCCGCCAGCGGTAGCCGCCATCTTCATTCCTTATCAAATTTGTGACTACAAACTTCCGCGTGGCCTCATCTTCGATAGTCGCCGCCAATCGCTGTTCCGCTTCCTTTCTACTACTCAGGGCTTCTACCTCCATCGCTTCCATCCCCGCCAGCACATCCATCTGACCGCCGGCGGCTGGCGAATAGGCTACCGGTGCAATATCCACCACCATCAATCTAGTGAGCAATTCAGGATGGCTTAGCGCCAACTGCATCGCCACCTTGCCACCCATGGAGTGCCCGATGAAGGCACAGCGATCGATGGCTGCCGCGCGCATAAATTCGCGAACATCATCGGCCATTACGCGATAATTGAGCGCATCGGCGTGGGGCGAGTCGCCATGATTACGCAGGTCAAGCCCGTAAACGGCGAATGTTTTTGCGAACTGCTTGCTGTGCCAACCCCAATTAGAGAGGCTACCAAATAGTCCATGCAGAATAATCAGGGCTTTCCCTTGCGTGGAGTACTGGCGGTAGTTTAACTGCATGATAATGATCATCTAGGTCTGGAGGTGCATTATACCGGCTACGCTCGTATCTACTAGATGTCATGCTATGCTTTGCCCATGAATTCTCCCTACCGCTCTATCGTGGTTCTCACCGGTGCGGGTATTTCCGCGGAATCCGGGATCGAGACTTTTCGGGCGGCCGATGGTTTATGGGAAAATCATCCGGTTGAAGAAGTCGCCACCCCCGAAGGCTTCGAACGCAATCCTCAATTGGTCTATGAATTCTACAATCAGCGCAGACGGCAGATACTTTCGCAGGAAATAAAGCCCAACCCGGCGCACACGGCGCTGGCCAAATTCGAACATGAATTTGATGGGACTTTTCTGCTAATTACGCAGAACATAGACAATTTACACGAACGCGCCGGCAGTGAAAGTCTCCTGCACATGCACGGTGAGATCCTCAAGATGCGCTGCCGGAACTCGCAACTTGTCTTCGATATTCGTGAAGATCTCGTATTCGACACCACGTGCCGCTGTTGCCGCTCGACTGGAAACCTACGCCCCCATATCGTCTGGTTCGGTGAGATGCCCCTGCACATGAACCAGATCAATCAGGCCCTGCAGCGCTGCGATCTGTTCGTGGCCATAGGCACCAGCGGCAATGTATATCCGGCGTCGGGCTTTTATCAAACCGCGAAAATTCGCAGCGCCGACACCGTGGAGCTCAACCTGGAACCGACGGGTTCCACTTTCGACGAACACAAATATGGCCAGGCATCGGTGGTGGTGCCTGCATATTTTGAGGGATTATTGGCTACGGCCCATGCCCCCCAAGCGTAGATGCAAGCAGGCTCGGCGGACATCCGCTGCCTAAAACAAATATTGCATCCCCACACCGTCTCCATATTCCGAATCGCTGTTTATGGTAAACGCCCAGCGCTTGCTAATATTGTATTTTAGACGGTAGCGATACTCGTTATCCGTGTTCCAGCGCCAGCCAAACCCCAGCCGACGTGTGAATTGTAGCTCCGACTCCAGCTCTACCCGAAAATCCCCTTCATCATCCACGCGCCACTCGCTATCGATTAATAGCGGCAAGGTGTAATTAAATCCGGCGATGGCATAACTGGTGCTGGCTTGTTCCTCATGTTTTCGTCTCTCGACACCGGCAAAGGTCGAAAAGAAGCGGCTATGATAGTAGGTGTAA
>JADFIJ010000288.1 GCA_022566775.1 Pseudomonadota bacterium
TCGTTACGTATTATTCCCGTGACCGCCTGCCGGTCTTTCATGAGCAATATTCAACTATTCTTTCCTAGCCCGCAGTCAGGGGGCATAATACCCCAGAAAATGCAGCAGGAAAACTGCCAGTCCGCCACCTCGCACCAGCGTTGCACAGGTATCAGGGGCAGATCGGCAATTCCTGTGCATGAATTACCGATGCTCAACTCCCTGCACAGCTTGAGAACCGACTATGACCACAGAGAATCAGGAGCTGCGTGATGCAGGTCTGAAAGTAACCTTACCCAGAGTAAAGATTCTGCAAATACTCGAGGGTTCCGCGACCAAGCACCTCAGTGCGGAAGATGTGTATAAGGCGCTGATCATGGCCAATGAAGATGTAGGGCTGGCAACCGTGTACAGGGTGCTTACCCAGTTTGAGTCAGCAGGGCTGGTCATGCGTCATCATTTCGAAGGCGGACACTCGGTTTTTGAGATGACAGCGGTGGATCACCACGATCACATCGTCTGTAACCACTGTGGCTTGGTGGAGGAGTTTTTCGATGAACTCATCGAGAATCAGCAGGAATTGGTCGCCGCGAAACTCGGCTTTAAGATCACCGATCACAGCATGTACCTTTACGGCATCTGCAAGAACTGCCAGCAGGAATTGGACTGAGTCGTCGCAGATAGTCCCTTAGTTGCTTGCGACCATTTGTTCGGCGTGGGCAAGGGATTCCACGCTATATTCTTCGCCGCCAAGCATGCGCGCGACTTCTCTAACTTTCGCCTTATTCGTCAGCTCTTCAATTCGGGTCACGGTGGAGTGCCCTGTATTGCTCTTACTGACAAACAAATGGTGGTGGCCCTGACCAGCCACCTGCGCCTGATGGGTCACGCATAAGATCTGCGTCGACTTGCCCAGCTGCCGCAATAATTCGCCCACATTCCGGGCAACGCCCCCACCGATGCCCACATCCACCTCATCGAATACCAGGCTCGGAGTCTGTGAAGTCTGCGCCGTAATGACCTGGATGGCCAGGCTGATTCTCGACAGCTCGCCCCCGGATGCGATTTTGATCAGGGGCTTCGCATCCTGTCCAGGGTTGGTGCTGACAAGAAACTCGACCGTCTCCAAGCCATGAATAACTGGATTATCGGACGTGACGGCGCACAGTGTCACCTCCAGCGAGGCATGGGGCATGCCTAACAGTTTCAGCTGGGTGTTGATCTGCTGCGCCAGTTTTTTAGCGCCATCGCGGCGGAGTTTGCTTATCCCGGATGCTATTTTTTTGTAACTGGCGCGGTAATCCTCGTCATTGGCTCTGAGTTTTTCCAGTTCTTCATCGCTATTCTGCAGGCGCCCCAGTTGTTGACGCAGGGATGCCACGATCTGGGGAAGCTCGTTGGCACGGACCTTGTGCTTGCGGGCGATTGCATGCAGGACGCTGAGCCTGGCGTTTACCTGCTCCAGCCGCTGCGGGTTCGCATCGAAGTCATCGCTGAAGTCACGCAGCTGTGATGCCGCCTCCTGTAATTGAATCTCAGCAGTTTCCAACAGGCTAACGATACTGTCTGTACGCGGCTGTTTTTCGGGTAGCTCCTTCAATATCGCCAGGGCTTGACTGAGCAGGGAATTCACGTTGTGGTCTTCGTCTTCAAGGCATAGTTTCAGCGCGCAAGCGACCGCGGCAATGGTTTCGTCCGCATGATTCAGGGTCTTGAATTCCGCATCGAGCTCGGCCGGCTCATTTTCTCCAATCTCCAGTTCATCGAGTTCGTCCAACTGGTAGGAGAGCAATTGGGACTGGGCGGAGTCTTCCTCCGATTGAGAACTGAGCTCCTGGATAAGCTGGGAATTTGCCTGCCATTGCTTCCAGCTATCACGCAGGCTGGTTGCTAGCTCCGATTTGACGCAATATTCATCCAATAAATGCTGATGGCTGCTGCGCCGCAGCAAGGACTGGTGTTCATGTTGGCTGTGGATATTGATCAACATCTCGCCGAGAGACTTCAGATTGCTCATGGTGACGGGGGAACCATTGATGTAGCCCCGGGATCTGCCATCTTCACTGACGACCCGGCGTAACAGGCAGCTGCCAGAGGAATCCTCGACCTCAAGATCGTGCTCGCTTAACCAGTTCTGGGCCGCGAGGATGTTGGCGGTGCTGAATTCGGCGCTTATCTCCGCCTTGCGCGCACCGCTGCGAATAATGGTTCTATCCGCCCTGTCGCCCAGAGTCAGACCCAGGGCACCGAGGATGACGGATTTCCCCGCCCCGGTTTCCCCGGTAATCACCGACATGCCGGGTTTGAATTCAATTTCCAGAGAGTCGACGGTAGCGTAATTTTGAATAGTGAGTTGCAGCAGCATGATTACAAAGTATATTGGATCGTATTCCATAAATGCACAAATATTGAGGTAAAAAAACAGCGGGCAAAAATCATCCGAATGTGGTTTCGCGATAGCGCAGTTCGGCACCGGGAAAATTCCGCAGTATTGGCCGGGAAGCGCTTGAAAGGCTGGTTCCAGACCCCATATAGGCGACATTATT
>JADFIJ010000139.1 GCA_022566775.1 Pseudomonadota bacterium
AATTTTCCTGTGAAAGAAAATGTCGTAAATGAGAGAATTCACCACAGTATCTGGGGAGCATGGGCTGGGTGGTCTAAATTGAGACCGTCGCCAGCAGGGAGCTGGCGCCGAGCCCCCAGGGATGGGTTCACGGCGTGTCACAATTTAGACCACCCAGCCCGTGCTCTGTCACTGCACTAATCACACAAATGGTCAATTAAGAAGTGTCAGGAAAAACGATCTATTGGTATGACTTTGAAACCTTCGGGATTAACCCGAGGCGTGATCGCGCGTCGCAGTTTGCGGGGATTCGCACCGATGAGGACTTGAATATCATCGGTGAGCCGTTGGTTTTGTATTGCAAACCTGCCGATGATTTTTTGCCGGATCCGGTGGCCTGCCTGATAACGGGGATCAGTCCGCAGAAGGCGTTGGCGGAGGGGGTTGGGGAGGCGGAGTTCATCCGGCAAATACATGGGGAATTTATGCAGCCCGGCACCTGCGTCGCCGGCTACAACAATATTCGATTCGATGACGAACTCACGCGGCAGCTGTTGTATCGCAATTTTTATGATGCCTACGAGCGGGAGTGGAAGCATGGCAATTCCCGTTGGGACATCATAGACATGGTGCGGCTCTGCGCCGCTACACGCCCCGACGGAATTAACTGGCCCCTGAAAGAAGACGGCAGCAAGAGTTTCAGACTGGATCAGCTCACCGTGGCCAATGGTATTGAACATGGGGATGCACACGATGCACTGGCAGACGTGATCGCGACCATAGAATTGGCGAAATTGATCAGGCAGAAGCAGCCGAAGCTGTTTGACTACATCTATGAGTTGCGGGACAAGAAGAAGGTGCTGGCGCAGATCGACATGGTGACGCGCAAACCCTTGTTGCATGTGTCGGGGATGTATCCCGCCCGGCGCGGATGCCTGGCGCTGGTAATGCCGCTCTGCATGCATCCGACGAATAAGAACGGAGTGATTGTCTATGACTTGCGCGCAGATCCAGCTGCGCTGTTGGCGCTAACGGTCGAGCAAATCAAGGAGCGTGTATTTACCCCGGTGGATCAATTGCCGGAATCGGCGACGCGTATTCCCTTGAAGCTAATTCATGTTAACAAGTGTCCGGTTGTCACTTCTGCGGCGGTGCTGGATGCGACCCGGGCCGCAGAATATGAGATCGAACTGCAGCAGTGCAAGCGCCATTGGGAGATGTTGCAGGCGAGCCAGGATGTGGCTGCCCGCATCGCCGCGGTGTTCAATGAGGAGTTGCAGCCACAGGAAGCCGACCCCGATTATATGATTTATAGTGGCGGCTTTTTCGGTGATAACGACAAGGCCCTGATGCAAGCGATTCGGGCAACGTCACCCACGGACCTGGGTCGACTCGATTTGCCTTTTCAGGACCGCCGACTTCGGGAAATGCTGTTTCGCTATCGCGGACGCAATTATAAGAGCAGCCTCAACAGTGATGAGTTGGCGCAGTGGGAAACGTTCCGGCGGCAGCGCTTGACCGATAAGGCCGAGCTGCAGCGCTATAAATCAGGCATGGAAGAGGCGCAACGCCGTGCTACTGCAAATGATTTGGCCGTGCTCTCGGATCTCAGCGACTATGTGGAATCGATTACCGTTGCGGCCAGGGAGTAGGTTCGCGCCATGGTGTCAAGCCACAGCTAGGCTTGTTAATGCGCTGAACCGGCGCCTCGACTGACGGCGTTGGCATGCCTTTCCTTTTCCTTTTCCTTTTCGAGGGCGTGCTGTTACATTGCGCCCATGCCAAGTTCATCGAAGCGTCCACCTCTCACCCTTGCCCTGCGGTTTTTAGCCCCCTATAAGAAGCAAATCTGCTGGGCTTCAATAGCGCTGGTATTCACCGCCGGACTCAGTCTAGGTCTGGTGCAATATATTCGAATCATCGTCGATCAGGGCTTCGTTGCCAGTTCCACGGCCTCTCTTAATCAGGCCATACTCGGTTTTCTCGTGGTGGCGTTTCTGCAGGCCATCGGTACTTTCGCCAGGTTTTACTGGGTGTCATGGTTGGGTGAGCGCGTTACCGCCGACATTCGCAAGGCGGTTTATTCCCATATTATCTCTCTCCATCCCGGTTACTTCGAGTCTAATCTCAGTGGTGAAATCCAGTCCCGCATCACTACGGATACGACGCTGATCCAATCGGTGATTGGTTCTTCGGCATCGGTGGCATTGCGAAATCTGCTGATATTGATCGGCGGTACGGTATTTCTGTTTATTACCAACCCCCGTCTGACCAGTGTGGTGATGATATGTATTCCTCTCGTGATCGGTCCCATCATGTATTTCGGCCGCCGGGTTCGGCGCCTGTCCCGTAGCAGCCAGGACGAGATAGCGAACGTCGGTGCCTATGTGGGTGAGAGTATTCAGCAGATCAAAACGCTACAGGCCTATAACCATCAGGACTATGATCGGCAGAAGTTTGGAGACCATGTGGAGGCCGCGCTCAGGGTTGCCCTCGCTCGCATCAAGACCCGCGCATATTTAATTACCATCGTCATGACCCTGGTGTTCTCTGCCGTTGCCTTGATGATCTGGGTCGGCGGCCAGGACGTGATTAATGGCAGCATGTCAGCCGGCGAGCTGACGGCCTTCGTGGTCTATGCCGTGCTGGTTGCGGCCGCCGTCGCTGCTATTAGCCAGGTAATCAGCGAGTTGCAACGGGCCGCCGGTGCACTGGAGCGACTGATGGAGTTGTTGCATGCACACAGTGACATCGTCGCCCCGGCGAATCCCAAGACCTTTGCGGGCAGGGCGAAAGGCGCATTGCGACTCCACAAACTCAGTTTTTCCTATCCGTCCCGCCCCGGGATACGGGTATTGGATGGCGTTACCCTGAACATTGAGCCGGGTGAGAATGTCGCCCTGGTGGGGCCGTCGGGGGCTGGAAAATCCACCTTATTCGACCTGATTCTACGTTTCTACGATCCCCAGAGCGGCAGTGTTGCCCTGGATGGAATCGATGTCAGAGACCTGGACCCGTCGGAACTGCGGCGGCATATCGGCGTCGTGGCGCAGCAGCCAACAATGTTCACCGGTAATGTCTGGGACAATATTCGCTACGGTAAACCAGAGGCCAGCGATGAGGCCGTTTATCGAGCTGCCGAGCTCGCCTACGCCAGTCATTTTATAGACGAACTACCGGAAAAGTATGACAGTTTCCTGGGTGAGTCCGGCATTCGTTTGTCCGGCGGCCAGCAGCAACGACTCGCTATCGCCCGGGCCATTCTCAAGGATCCGGAGATTTTGCTGCTGGATGAAGCCACCAGTGCGCTCGATGCCGAGAGCGAGCGGCAGGTGCAGTTGGCCTTGCAGCAGTTGATGCAGAATCGAACGTCGTTGATCATCGCCCACCGCCTGGCGACGGTGATGAATGTGGACAGAATCGCGGTACTCGATCGCGGCAAGCTGATCGCTCAGGGTTCGCACCGAGAGCTAATGCGCAGCTGTCCCCTGTATGCCAATCTGGCTAACCTTCAGTTCAGTGAGCCGGACACAGACGAGCCGCTCGAGGGACCAGAGCCGAAGCCGCGGATGGCGGCAAATGATTGATTGTTTACGCATTCGAACGCCGTCGGACAAACTTCATTAATTGGCTTATATAAGTTACACAACTCATTGATATAAAATAATAAAAATGGATAAATATTCAGAAATCAGGCCCTACGGTGACGATGAAATTCGGCCGGTGCTGGACCGGCTCATCGGCAACCCTGAATTTCTCTCTGCCATCGCCAGCTTCTATTCGCCGAGGCTGGCGCGGATGTTTCCCGCCCTCTTACGCAGGGCCGCCCGGCACAAGCTCAAGGGACAGTTGCACGGCGTGCATGATGTTGAAACCATGCAGCACGTCATCGCTCTTTACATGGACAAGATGATCGAGGACACCACCACTAAACTGACCCATTCCGGGTTGGAGAATCTGGAAGACGGCAAGAGCTATCTGTTTATCAGTAATCACCGGGATATCACCATGGATCCCGCGTTTGTGAATTACATGCTGTATCACGCAGGTCATAAGACCTTGCAGATCGCGATCGGTGACAATTTGTTAAAGAAGCCCTTCGTCAGCGACCTGATGCGGCTGAACAAGAGTTTTATCGTCAAGCGCTCGCATAGGGGCAGGGAATTACTGCAGTCGTTGATCCTGCTATCCGAGTATATCCATCACTGCATAGACTCGGGCCAAAACGTCTGGATTGCGCAGCGGGAAGGGCGGGCCAAGGACGGTATCGACAAGACCGATCCCACATTGCTGAAGATGCTGGCCATGGCAGAGCGCAAGCAGGCCCTGAGTGTGTCTCTGACGAAACTTCATATCGTCCCCGTCTCCATTTCCTATGAATACGATGCCTGTGATGTGCTCAAGGCAGAAGAACTTCATGCAATTGAAACTCAGGGCAGTTTCACGAAAACCGATCGCACCGATATTCACAGCATTGTCACCGGCATGATCGGACTCAAAGGACAGGTGCACATAGCTTTTGGAACGGAGTTGGTAATTAGCAGTGACGAGCCAGAGGTGATCGCCACGGACATCGACACACAGATATTGCAAAACTACAAGCTCAGGGATATCAATTTTCTGGCGTTGGAGAAACTACAGCAGGATGGTTTGCCGCTGCGGACGAAACTCGTCACTGCGATCGAGACGGCAGAGATTAACGAAAATTCCAGGACAGCCTTCGAGCAGCGCTTGCAGCGGGTTGATTCCAAACTGCACAAGTACTACCTGTACAGTTACGCGAATCCGGTGATGAGTTTTTATTCGGCGTAATCAAAAAGCCTGCGAGTCTTGATGCAGCTTACATCAACTTCCTGATGGCACCGCCCAGACGCTGTGACAGTTGTTCCTGGACTGTTGCGCTCAGGGGCCCGATACACAGGCCCAGCAATTCGGCATCCATCGCAACCTTGAGGTTTTCCTTGTGATCCGGCCGCGATTGGCCGAAGCCGTTCTTGAGTTGATCGAGTTGAATCTGCATGCGCAAGGCCTGATCTTCAGGGGGCGTATCTATGTTGGCACGAATTTCCAGGTCTATGCAGAGGCTGCGTATTTGGACTTCACACTCCTGTGCCAGGTTACGCAGCTCTTCGACCGAGGCCGTGGCAATAATTTTTCCCAGTCGGTCGCGCAATGCCTCTTCATACTGCAGATTATTTGCAGGTTCTATATCTTCCCAGGCCTTGCGATCTATCTGGTTTTTAAGCTCGTTAAACTGCTCATCGTCTTTGCTGTTGAGTAATTTGTCCTCCAGCTGTTCGAGGAACTTCGATTTCGCCAGCACTGCGTTTTTTAGCAGCACAGCCTTCTTGTTCGGTAGGGTGTTGAAGCGGGACTCAATTTTTCTTTTTAAACCATTGAATTGATCCAGCAAGCGCTTGCGCTGGTTTTTTATGCGCGGATCCATGGCGGTAGAAAATCGTTGAATCAGATCCTGAAAATCGCTGCGGGATTTTCGGAAACTATCGTCATCGAGCGCAAAATTCGACGCCATCGATTGCAGAATGTTTTCCAGGCTACTCTCTGCCTGTTGCAGCTGCTTGCGAGTTTCGGCAGTCTGCTGGTTGCGCTTTGCAAAAATTTTGTCACAGGCGGCTCGAAAGTCTTCCCAGAATTTTTTGTCTTCTTTGTAGGAAGTGGGGCCGAGTTTCTTCCATTGTTGTTGCAGTCGTTTGGCCTCAGACATCGCGCTGTTGTTGTCTTCCGAGTCCGCCAGGGATCTGGCCTGGGTGATGTAGTCCTGTTTCTGCTTGCTGTTAGTACGCAATGCGTTCTTGCGAAGTTTGCGAAACTGATTAACCAGCCCATAGAATCGTTTCTGTAGCGATTTAATTTTGGAATGTTCAATCGGAGAAAACTGTTTCCATTCGTTCTCGGCGTCACGCAACAAGGTATTGAGATTGGATATGTTGAGATTTTCTTCGGGCAAGGTTTTTAATTCCTGCTCCAGCCTGTCACAGATTCCCCGTCGCTGCTTCAGGTTCGACGCCATCAGTTGTTTGCGTTGTTTGAAATATTCCTTGCAGGGTTCGTAGGCTTTATCCGACAGCTTCTTGAACTCGCGCCACAGCGCTTGGTTTTGGCTGGATCGACCGAGGGCCTTCCATTGCCTATGCATGTTGCCGATGTGTTTGGATTTGTCAGCGGCATGCATCTTCGATTCGATCAGGTGTTGCATTTGAGCGACGAGACCTATTTTCTTCTCGGTGGATGCATATATTTTCCAGTCCCGCAGCTCATTCAACTTGTCCCTGTGGTTATTTGCCTGTTTTTGCAGAGCCGCTTTGAGCTTGCCGCTGGTGTTGTTGATGTTGCTCTGAATCTTGTCCCAGGCAGGAAGTGCATCGTGAGATTGTCCGTCCTCTAATGCTTTTTCCAGAAGCAACAGCAGCGATTCCGTAACTTCCTTCAGGTGTTGTTGATGGCTCCTGTTTTTCTCCTGCATTTCCAGCAGGGTGTTGTGCAGCTTGCTGGTTTGTTCCTGCACTTCTTCGCTGGCTTGTGCAACTGCCTTGCGTAGGCTGTTGACGCTCATGCGCAGAGCATTCAGTCGCCCCGTATTTTTGTAACTGGTCTTGCCCAGCTCCGCCTCTAGTCTCGGTAATTGGACCTCCGGGTCTATTGCTTCGGGAGCGGGGGGTTTAGCCTCGTTGGATTTAGGGACCACCGTTTCAGAGGCCGTGCTGCTAACATCGGGGGTTTTACTGTCAGCGGTTTCAATCTTGCCGGGCTCGGCTTTAGCGTTGCTCTTTGGCGCTTGCTGGGCCGGCGCAGCTTTGGATTTTCCAATGACCGCTGCCGGTTGCGCTTTGCTGGACTTCAGATTTTTGCCGCTTGGGTTGGCCTTATCAGGCTTGCCGGGGTCGGCTTGCTCCGAGATTCGTCGATCCACAACCTTGAAGACTGTTTTATCCTTGTTCTGAACTTTTTTCCGTAATTCCAGCAACAGCGCCTTGTCTGTAATTTTGAGTGCCGCATTTTTTCGCACATGAACGCTGGCAGCAAACAGGCTCAGGTCCATTAGCTCTTCGGGTTCGTCGATCAGGTTCAAGGCTTCGCTGCCGGCGGTCTTGGATTTCGCCAACAGGGCAACCTGTTTCAGGCCAGCCTTGGACAGACCGCGAATGGTTTGCAGACGCTGTGCTTCGTTCATATCGGCATCATGGCTGCCCGCCAACACGCGAAAATATTGCTGGGCCGCGCTTTCTTGTAACGGGCCCTGTTGGTCTCGCAACTCGACCAGCAAATCCAGGTCGTGAACACGCTTGAGAGCTGCGAATCTAACCGCGATGTGTTCGTCATGCAGCGCAATCTGAATGAGCGTCTGCTGTCCCTCGCTGTCGCCATGGCTGAGCTGGGTAATTGCGCGCAGGCGTTCATCGGAATTTTTATTTTTCCAGGCGTCGTCGAAGAACTCGATGGATTGTTGATCGGGGATTTTTGCCATTACTTCTAAGGAGCCATTGCTACTCTAATAGACACAAGTTTAACAGAACTTCTTTCCAACGAAAGTGGAAACAATGGCGTGGCTGAATTGGGTGATTTTTCAGGGCATGCGCCCGGAGGTGCTATACTTGGAGTAGTTTCCTCCACTGAAACCACCAATCGGATCCACTCCAAGGATGAGCACATGCTGGCGGATGATGTTAAGAACAGCATTCAGCTTGCCTATCGCCAACTCCTGGAATCTCGCGAATTGACTCCCCGCTACGGCCAGCGCCTCATGATCGCTGAGATTGCCAAGTGTCTGTCTGTGCTGGCCGCAGACGGAGACGGTGATCCCCCTATCTGCGTGGTTGAGGCGGGAACCGGTACCGGTAAGACCCTGGCCTATTTATTGGCGGTGCTGCCATTGGCCAAAGCCCTGGATTACAAGGTGGTGATTGCTACAGCGACCATCGCCCTGCAGGAGCAAGTGATACAAAAAGATATTCCCGAGGTTCTCGCCGGCTCGGATCTGACTTTTAGCTTTGCCTTGGCAAAGGGCAGGGGGCGTTATCTGTGCTTGTCCAAACTGGATGCGTTGCTGCGGGGAAACGACAGTATGCAGGCGATGATGGACCTCTATGGTGAGGACCTTGCCGAGGCCGACAGTGGCGACCCGGCCCTGTATGAGCGCATGCTCGATGAACTGAGTGCGGGCAAATGGCAGGGCGACAGGGACGAATGGCAGCAGCCAATCTCAGATGCGGATTGGAAGCCACTGACTGTGGACAATGGGCAATGCATGGGACCCAAGTGCAGTAATTTTCGGAACTGTTGTTTCTACCAGGCGCGGGATTCCATGGACAAGGCCGATTGCATAGTCAGCAATCATGATTTGGTGTTAGCAGATCTGGCCCTGGGTGGCGGAGTGATCTTGCCGGATCCAGCGAAGTGCATTTACATATTTGACGAAGCCCATCACCTGCCTTTTAAGAGTAATAATCACTTTTCGTCATTTACCCGCATCAAATCCACCGAAATCTGGCTCGAACGATGCGAGTCCATGTTGCCGCGGCTGCACAAAGATAAATTCATCCAATCGAGACAGCAGGCTAGCCTGCAGAAACTCATCGGCGCCACCCGGGAAGAACTGAATAATGCCTGGGCTGTAATGGAACAAATCCTGGCATCCGAAGACAATATCGACAGATACGAGAACCGGGTCCAACACACTTTTAAACTGGGAGTAGTCCCAAAGGAAGTTCAGAGTCTGGCTTCGAACCTGGCGAAGCACTTCGCTCGCATCACCAGTAGTTTTCAGCACATCAACGACGATCTGAAGCAGCAGATGGAGCCGGATAACGCTGCCGCCACGAGGCAATTGGCTGAGCAATGGTTTCCTCAGATTGGTAGCCATGCCAATCGAGCCGAATCTAATCAGGAGCTTTGGTTGAGTTTTGCGGCTACAGATCCGCAGGGCAAGGCGCCCTGTGCACGCTGGCTCAGTTTCGACGAGCGTGACAATTTCCGCGAGATCAGCCTGTCCTCGAGTCCGGTATTGGCGGCAGAAAATCTGCAAGAGCGCCTATGGCAGCGCTGTGCCGCGGCAGTGCTTACCTCCGCCACCCTATCGTCCCTGGGCAATTTCGATATGCTGAAGATGCGAGCGGGCCTGCCGGAGCACACGCACTATTTGAGTATTCCAAGCCCCTTCGATTTTGCGACGGCTGCATCTCTGGTGGTGCCGCGATTGAATTGCGACCCGTCGGACGGGGAAAAACACACGGAAATTATCATCAAGGCGATTCCGGAATTGCTCGGCAAAAAACCGGCTGCCCTGATGCTATTTTCCAGTCGCCGGCAGATGTTGGATGTCATGCAGGGATTGCCCAGAGAATGGCTGGATCTGGTGTTATGCCAGGATGACTATCAGAAGTCCCAGTTATTGAAATATCACAGGCAGCGCATAGACAAGGGTGAGGGCAGCCTGATATTTGGTCTGTCCAGCTTTGCCGAGGGTGTAGATCTGCCAGGCAAATATTGTACCCATGTGCTGATTGCAAAAATTCCCTTCGCGGTGCCGAACGATCCCATCGAAATGACGCTGTCGGATTGGATCGAGCAACAGGGTATGAACGCATTCATGACCCTGGCGGTTCCGGACGCTGCATTTAGGTTGGTGCAGGCCAGCGGCCGTTTGCTGCGCAGCGAGAAAGACAGGGGCCAAATCACACTCTTTGATGAACGCATCATCAATCGGCGCTACGGCAAGACAATACTGGAGTCCATGCCGCCCTACCGGCGAGAAATATTCCAGCTCGATTTGACCTCCGGGTCCGCGGACTGAATTTCGGGCCGGTGCTGTGACCGCGAATCGCGTTGGAC
>JADFIJ010000289.1 GCA_022566775.1 Pseudomonadota bacterium
CGTGTAGGACGCAAGCTCGGAGCAGGGGGGTTATTTTGCCGTTCCAGTGGGCCAGGGATGGCCCACTGGAACGGAAAAACAGTACCCCTTGCCAAGCCCCGATACACGTATCAACTACCAACAATTTTATCCATATTATCGTGGGGATAGCTCAGACTCCGATCCCTATTGATGTGCCTCAGCGAGAATTCGATTCTTGTAAAGCTCGCGCAAGCGCCCGGTGATCGGCCCGGGTTTACCATCGCCAATTTCATGGCCATCGATGCTGACCACGGCCATTGTAATCGTTGTTGCACTGCTGATGAAGGCTTCATCGGCTTGCAAGGCTTCGGCAACCGTAAAGGCCCTTTGATCTATTTCTATGTCTGCTTTCTCGGCAATTTCAATTATTGTCCGGCGACGGATTCCGGGTAGGATCAGATTGGAAAGTGGCCGGGTAATAACGGTTCCATCTTTAACGATGTAGGCGGTTGAGGTAACCCCCTCGGTCACAAATCCATCTTCCACCATCCAGCCTTCCTGGGCTCCCCGGGAAACCGCATCCTGTTTTGCAAGCACCTGTGCGAGCAGGTTAACGGATTTAATATCACGTCGTTTCCATCTCAAGTCTTCTGTGGTTACCACGGAAATGCCGGTTTCGGCCTCAGGATTATCCAGTAATTCCATATGCGAGGTGAAGGCCACCAGGGTTGTTGGCGTATCGGCAGGAAAAGAGAAGATCCGGTCCGCAACGCCGCGAGTAACCTGGGAGTAGACTATGCCCTCCCGCAGTTCATTGCGCCGCACTAACTGCTGCATTACCCCGAGATACTCTTGCTTGGTGCAGGGCCAGCTTATGCTCAGTTCACCCAGGCTTCGGTCCAGCCGCTCCAGGAAATATTGCGTGTCGACTAAACTGCCCGCAATGACCGGTACTACCTCGTAGACACCGTCGCCAAAAATAAATCCTCTATCGAATACAGAGATTTTTGCCTGTTCCCGGTCAAGATATTCTCCGTTGACATAAACAATCCCGCTCAAAATATTCCCCATCTCAGTGAGTTTGAAAGTTAATTAAAGGCTCCCTAACAGCCTGCTAAGCAAATTCTTTGGCGAAATCACCCAGTGCCTCACCATGGAGGCGTTGTACAGTCCATTCATCCAATGGGTTCGCGCCGATGGATCGATAGAACTGAATTGCGGGCTGATTCCAGTCCAGCACCGACCATTCTACCCGGGTACAGTTTCGCTCCACGGCGAGCTTGGCGATATAGGAGAGCATGGACCTGCCAAAGCCTTTGCCACGCATTTCCGGCCGTACATAGATGTCTTCCAGGTAGATGCCCGGCCGGCCCGTAAAGGTGGATAAATTGTGGAAGAACAGGGCATACGCTACCGGCGTGGCCTGGTACTCCCCGATCAGTACTTCGGCATAGGGGCGTTCGCCGAACAGGGACTCTTGCAGGATTTGCGCAGTAGCGACTACCTCGTGGCTCAATTTCTCGTACTCTGCCAATTCCTTAATGAATTGCAGGATAAGTTGGCAATCGTCGGCGCTGGTGTTGCGGATACTAAAGTCGGCCAGGGCAGTTTCAATTTTCATGAATTATTCTCTGTGTTTTTGGCAATTATACACAGTGATGGCAGCCGATTGCTCATAGGGAGCTGGGAAAAGTGAGCTACTTTTCGTGCTTCCTTCTGGTTGCTATACTACGCGCCCTTTTTGCCAGCCGAATTCGGGTCTTGGGTCGAAAATCTCCGAGTCCGTGTGCGGGAGCGGGCAAATCGAGAAGCGTACTAAATCAAAGGAAACACGATGTCAGAGCAGAAATCCACGATCATTTATACCGAAACCGATGAGGCGCCAATGTTGGCGACTTACTCCCTGTTGCCAATCATCAAGGCGTTTACCGATGCATCTGACATCGTTGTCGAAACCCGGGATATCTCGCTGGCGGGTCGAGTCATCGCCAAATTTCCCGAATTTCTGCGCGATGAACAGAAGCAGGCAGATGCGCTGGCAGAGCTGGGCGAACTGACCCAGGACCCGATGGCAAATATCATCAAACTCCCCAATATCTCCGCCTCCCTGCCGCAGATGATTGCGGTCATCAAAGAGCTACAGGCTAAGGGCTATGCGCTTCCAGACTATCCGGCAGCGCCGTCGAATGCGCAGGAACAAGATATCAAAAGCCGCTATGACAGCATCAAGGGCAGCGCGGTCAACCCGGTATTGCGGGAAGGCAACTCGGATCGCCGCGCACCGGCTTCGGTCAAGGCCTATGCTCGCAAGCATCCACACTCTATGGGAGCCTGGTCCGCCGACAGTAAAACCCATGTCGCCCATATGAGTGACGGGGATTTCTTCGCTAGCGAGCAGTCCACCACGCTCGCCACAGCCACCACCGTGCGTATCGACTACGCCGATGCCGATGGCAAGGTGACTGTGCTCAAGGAGGGTATCGCACTGCTGGCGGGGGAAGTGATAGATGCCTCAGTCATGAGTAAAAATGC
>JADFIJ010000007.1 GCA_022566775.1 Pseudomonadota bacterium
CCGAAATCACTGTTGATTACATTCTTTCGTCTCAGACCGGCACTACGGGCAGGGCACGTCGCAGTCGTCCGAGGTACTCAGCACGTCGGGATTGTATTTCGCGCCTTTGAACGCAAGGATGAACTGTTGCACGTCGGCGAAGTTCACGACCTGTTCCGGCTCGCAGGGCGCGAAGCCCACAATATCCACCGCAGCCACCGTCCTGGCCGGTATCGAGTTGATGTACGAGCCCTGGAACCCTAGAACCGCAAGTTGGACGTCGGCGAAGTTGACGACCCTATTGTCGTCCGCGTCCGCCCAGGTCCGCATGACCACATTCACAAGTTCGGTCGGAAAATTGCATATCGCGCGGACGCTATACGTGGTCGGCTGAAAGCTGCCAAGATCGGTCTCGCTCGGTAGAATATCCGAACCGGTAATGTAGAGCTTCCCGAAATCGCACGTTTCGAACGGTTCGCATGTTTGAATCCGCGTACATGTATCGCCGGGCGTTGTGCATTCCACATCGCTACCGCATCGGGTGGGCTGCAGCTGACAGGCGTTCGCGATGGCGCGATTATTAAACGTTTACCGGGCGCAGCGGAAGCGACTTTGCCGTTGCAATCAAGTGGAGGGGCAGGTGAACGCTGGTGGTTTCTGAATGGCGAACCGTTAACTGAACGCGGGCGCAACGTGACCCTGCATTTGACGGATAAAGGTGATTATCAATTGCTGGTGATGGATGACGTGGGGCAAATCGCGACAGTGAAATTTGTCATGCAATAGTCTGTTTTGTCCCTGATTGTTGCTAAAACTCATTTTATTTTAAAAAAATGTTACCTTCATCAATAGTCAACGGCCCTGTTGCTCATTATAATCCGCGCCATCTCGTACGCTGGTACAGACAACAACAGAACAATTTACAGAGGTAAAAATGGCTATTGAACGTACTTTTTCCATCATCAAACCGAACGCGGTAGCAAAAAACGTCATTGGTAATATCTTTGCGCGCTTTGAAGCTGCAGGGTTCAAAATTGTTGGCACCAAAATGCTGCACCTGACCGTTGAACAGGCACGTTGCTTTTATGCTGAACACGATGGAAAACCGTTCTTTGATGGTCTGGTTGAATTCATGACCTCTGGCCCGATCGTGGTCCAGGTTTTAGAGGGCGAGGACGCGGTTGCACTCAACCGTGAATTGATGGGTGCAACCAATCCCGGCGAGGCAGAGCCTGGCACGATTCGAGCAGATTTTGCCAACTCCATCGATGCCAATGCGGTGCATGGATCAGATTCCACTACATCTGCCGAGAGAGAGATAGGCTACTTCTTCGACGCTGACGAGATGTGTTCCTGAGGCAGGACGCGCCGGGGAGCATCGCTTAAGGCAGGTTGAACATGACGGCGAAAAGCAAGGTTAATTTGGCTGGACTCAGCCTGGCGAATTTAAGGGCTTGGTTCGTCGACGCCGGAGAAAAACCCTTCAGGGCCGAACAGGTCATGAAATGGATCCATCAACGGGGCGTTGTCGATATCGATGTCATGACTGACATCGGCAAGACCCTGCGCGAAAAACTCAAGCAAAGCACCGAAATAAGTTTCCCCAAGATTCTGCAAAATTATGCTGCCGAAGACGGCTGCCACAAATGGATTGTCGAAGTGGCCAGCGGCAGTTGTGTGGAAATGGTCTATATTCCCGAAGCGGGCAGGGCCACCCTCTGCATTTCCTCCCAGGCAGGTTGTTCTCTGGACTGCAGTTTCTGTGCAACCGGCAAGCAAGGCTTTAACAGCAATCTGACCGTCGCTGAAATTGTCGGCCAACTCTGGTGGGCAAATCAGAAACTGGGTGGATTCGATGGTTCCGGTAAACGAGTGGTCAGTAACATCGTGATGATGGGAATGGGCGAGCCCCTGCTCAATTTCGAAAATGTCATGGAAGCGGTCAATATCATGATGGAAGATTGCGCCTATGGTCTTTCCAAGCGCAAGGTGACTATCAGTACCTCGGGTGTGGTTCCCGCGATCGACCGGCTCAAAGATTTTACCGATGCCTCCCTGGCTGTTTCCCTGCACGCACCAAACGATGAGTTGCGCAGTCAGATCATGCCGATCAACAACAAGTATCCCATCCGTGAATTGCTGCGCTCGGTGCAGGGTTATATGGATAGCCTGGCCGACAAACGGGTGCCGGTTATCGAGTATACAATAATCAAGGGGGTTAACGATCATCGAGCCCATGCGCGGGAGTTGGCGGTGCTGTTACGCGAGTTCCCCTGTAAAATTAATATCATTCCCTTTAACCCGTTCTCGCTCAGTGATTACCGCCGGCCCAGCACTTCCTCTATTGCTAATTTCAGGCAGATATTGCAGGCTGCGGGTTTTATCGTAACAGTCAGGGCCACTCGCGGAGAGGATATTGGTGCCGCCTGCGGCCAACTGGTGGGTGACGTGCAGGATCAGACCCGTCGTAGCAGTCGCCATAAGCGGCTGGCTGCCGCCAGGCGCGGTGAAAAAATCTTCGCACGCACTGATAATCTTGCCGTTGCGGCCGACAGAGTAGATAGAAACCTTTGATAAGAGCGTAGCCTATCGTGCAGATTGCGAATAGTTCAGGAGAGCATATTAAGGTGCCCATTCAAAAGCTTATTTCATTGCTGGCGGCTGCAGCCGTGGCCTTTCTGTTGTCATCCTGTGTTACCACGACGACTGGTGGCTACATGGTTAAGGCCTCGGAACAACAGGCAGCCCGGGACTATATCCGACTCGCGATCGCCTACTACGATTCTGACGATCTGATCACATCGAGGCGACATCTCAATAATGCACTGGCAATCGATGCGCGCAATGCGGACGCATATAATGTATTGGCATTAATCTCCCAACGGGAGGGCGATCTGGATCTGGCGGAAGACGCCTTTCGTACCGCATTGAGGTACGATCGATCCAATTCCCGGGCCAGAAATAATTATGCGGTGCTGTTGTTTGGTCAGGAACGCTTCAGCGAAGCCTATGATGAACTGGTGCGTGTGACCAGCAATGCGAACTACGACGGCAGGGCCATCGCCTTTGAAAATCAAGGCCGCAGTGCGTTGCGTCTGAGTCGCATCGATGATGCCAAGAATGCCTTTACGCGCGCACTGCGATTGAATGCCAACCTGCATATTTCCGCACTCGAGCTGTCCTTGATCGAATTTAATCAGGAAAATAAGGATCGGGCACACCAGCTATTTCAACAATATTTAACCAACGTGCAATTCTATAGCATCCCCTACACGCCGCGGGCACTGCTGGCGGGAATACAAATTGAGGGTCACGCTAAAAATCAGAAAATAGTAGATACCTTCGCATTATTACTGACAAGTCTGTATCAGGATTCGCCAGAGTTCGAGACTTATCAACGGCTAAGTAATGCCCACTGAGGAGCCCGGGGAACAGGCGGAAGCAGGCGCCGAGACTACGGAGACCACCGTGACTTTGGGTGAAATCCTGCAACAGGAACGGCTGCGCCGTGGCCTTAGTGAGAGAGAAGTCGCAGATCGGCTTCATATCTCCATGTACTACGTGAAGGCACTGGAAGCCAATCAATTTGAAAAGCTGCCAGGCGCCGTATTCGCAAAGGGCTATATCAAAAATTACGCCTCATTACTGAATCTGGATGCCAGCGAACTGATTCCGTTGTATGAGGAAATCAGCAGGACGCAGTCGGCGGTGGCTGAGTCCGAGCTCGGCAACAGCACGCGGCGCAAGCTGGACCGCAACAAGTTCTGGCTCGTGGTTTCAGTGCTGGTGTTCGTGGGTGGTTTTACACTGCTGTGGCTCTACAACAGTTTTGTCACCGAGGATGAGGTGGATGCGGCCGGGACGAGGCCATCACCAGGACTGACTCAGACCACCGCACCGAACGCAGCGGCAGAGACAGTCAGCGTCAGCGCAACGCCGCAAGTGCCGCGGCCAAGCCCCGTTGTATCCACCGAGCAAGAAAGCAAACCCGGCTCCGATACAAACTTTATTGCAGCCCTGGCCGCCATTGCCGACGGCAATTCGTCGAACACCGCGCCGTCAACCCCGATCGGGTCGGTCATCGCGGCGGGGAACAGGGAAATCGATGCGCTTGCGGCAGCGGTGGCGTCCAGCCTGGAAAATACCCGGCTTATTGAAATTGGCTCTGGTGGTGAGGATTTGCTGAGGATTACGTTTTCCGGTGAGAGCTGGATCGAAGTCAACGACGGGGAATCCAGGCAGATTTATCGGGATCTCGGAGCAGCCGGAGATGTGCTTGAGATCACCGGTAATGCGCCCTTCAACATCCTGCTGGGAGATGCACCGTTTATTCGAATGTCGTTAAATGGGACAGAAATCGACGTTGGCGCTAAGATACGTATCGACAATTCTGCCCGCCTCACTGTAGGCTTATAAGTCATGAATCCCAATCCGCTTATTTCCCGTCGCAAAACCCGCCAGCTCATGGTGGGCAACGTTGCCGTGGGCGGTGATGCACCCATTTCCGTGCAGAGCATGACCAACACGGAAACCTGCGATGTCGAGGCCACACTGGCTCAAATTTCACGCCTGGTAGCGGCCGGTGTGGATATCGTGCGGGTGTCTGTACCCAGCATGGATGCCGCCGAAGCCTTCAAGGTAATCCGCTCTCAGGTACAGGTGCCACTGGTCGCCGATATCCACTTCGATCATCGCATCGCCCTCAAAGTGCTGGATTACGGCGTCGATTGTCTGCGCATTAATCCGGGCAATATAGGCAATGAACAGCGCATCCGGGCCGTCGTCGGCAGCGCAAAAGATAAGGGCATACCGTTGCGAATCGGGGTAAATGCGGGGTCGCTGGGCAAGGCTCTGCTGCGTAAATACCGGGAGCCGAATGCCGAGGCCATGGTGGAGTCGGCGCTCACTCAAATTGAGATCCTGGACAAGCTGGACTTTCAGGACTTCAAGATTTCTCTCAAGGCCTCAGAAATATTTATGACCCTAAAGGCCTATCGTAGCCTGGCATCCCAGATAGAACAGCCGTTTCACCTGGGTATCACGGAGGCAGGAGGATTGCGCTCTGGCACCGTGAAGTCGGCCATTGGCCTTGGATCGCTGTTGATGGAAGGCATCGGCGATACGATTCGAATATCCCTGGCGGCGGATCCGGTGGAAGAAGTAAAAGTCGGCTTCGATATCCTGAAGAGCCTGGGCCTGCGTCACCGTGGCGTAAACCTGGTGGCCTGTCCCAGTTGTTCCCGGCAAAACTTCGATGTGATCAGCGTGGTCAATGAATTGGAATCTCGTCTCGAAGACATCACCACGCCGATAGACGTTGCCGTCATCGGCTGTATCGTCAACGGTCCGGGCGAGGCCAAGGTGGCCGAGATCGGCCTGACCGGTGCCAGCCCGAATAACCTGGTTTATGTGGGGGGGGTGCCGGATCATAAAATAGGCAACGCCAATCTTGTAGATGAGCTCGAAGCAATGGTTCGAGCGCGGGTTATGGAAAAACAGGCGCTAGAGAAGGACATCATTGCCACTGGCTAAGAACCGGGCGCCCAGTACCGACGATAGAAGTAACCGAATCTGCACTATGGCCAAACTACAAGCTATCCGCGGGATGAATGACATCCTCCCAGCGCAATCACCGACCTGGCAATATCTCGAAACCTGCTTTGCCCGCGTGGTTCAAAGCTTTGGTTACAGAGAGATTCGATTTCCTATCCTCGAGCAAACTCAATTGTTCAAGCGCTCGATCGGGGAAGTCACCGATATCGTCGAAAAGGAGATGTACAGTTTCGATGACCGTAACGGCGACAGCCTGACCCTGCGACCCGAAGGCACCGCCGGCTGTGTGCGGGCGGCAGATCAACATGGCCTGCTGTACAACCAGCAACAGCGGCTCTGGTACCAAGGTCCCATGTTCAGGCATGAGCGCCCACAGAAAGGCCGTTATCGCCAATTTCATCAATTCGGCATAGAAGCATTTGGCATGGCGGGGCCCGATATCGATGCGGAGATTATCCAATTGGCCGCGATACTGTGGCGCGAACTGGATTTGACCGACTTCGTGGTCCTCGAGATTAATAATATTGGCAGTGCCGAGGACCGGCGGCACTACGGCCAGGCCCTGAGAAAATTTCTCGAGTCGAAATCGGAGCAGCTCGATGACGATGCCCGCAAGCGCTTGGTCAGCAATCCCATGCGGGTGCTGGACAGCAAGAATCCTGCGGTACAGGCGGCGTTAAGCGATGCACCGCTGCTGGCTGATTTCGTCAGTGCCGACAGCCAGGCCCAGGTACGGCAATTGCAGCGCCTGCTGAAGGCTGCCGGAATTAGCTATAGGGAAAATCCACGCCTGGTGCGGGGGCTGGATTATTACAATAACTGCGTGTTTGAATGGACTACGGAGTCCCTCGGAGCCCAGGGTGCGGTGTGTGGTGGCGGTCGCTATGATGGCCTGGTTGCTCAGCTGGGCGGCAAGCCGACGCTGGCGGCCGGCTTCGCAATCGGAGTCGAGCGACTGGTGCTGATGCTGGATTCCCTGCAGAAAGTGCCCGATTCCTCGTGCCAGAGAATCGACGTGTATGTGCTGGTGGTGGGCAACAACCTGGCCGGACAGGGCCTGCAGTTGAGCCAGAAAATCCGTGATTATTACCCGCAACTGGGGGTGATTTGTCACTGCGGGGGTGGTAAATACAATAATCAGTTAAAACGTGCCTTCAATAGTGGCGCCGGCCTGGCTGTGATTCTGGAGCGGGAAGGCGACGCCGAGACGCCACTCGCCGAGGTGAAAATTCGTAGCCTGGATGATGCTGGGGTATCGACGACGGTGGCAATAGGCGACAGCATAGAGAAAGTGGGCGAATTTCTCGGTATTTCAGCGTCATAGAGCCTGTTGAGAACATTGCACCGTGCCCTATAGCACGCAAACATGTAGAATTAGCACTTTTTCGCTGGGCCGACCGGAGCCGTTGGATGAACACGGCATTCGGAACCAATGGGAATAATCCAGATCGAATCTAATTGAAGCAGAAACAGGAGTGAGTCGTGGCGTTAAACGCGGCAGAAGAAGAGACGGTAGAAGCCCTCAAGAAGTGGTGGGATGAAAACGGCAAACAGCTGCTATTGATGGTCGTGGTGGTGGTTGCAGGCTATGGCGGTTGGTTGCTGTGGCAAAACGCCCGACTCGCCAGCGCGGATGCGGCGTCAGATCTGTACGAAGAGATTCTGAGCATAGCCGCGGTGACCGAAGGGGTAACGGTTAACGCCGCAGATGGTGCCCGGGTACTCGAACTGGCCGACGAACTGCGGGTCGAGTACAGCGACTCTATCTATGCCCTGTTTGCTTCTCTGTTCGATGCCCAGCAAGCGGTGAGGGTTAATGATCTGGAGGCGGCAGAGTCATCGCTGCAATGGATATTGGATAATCAGCAATCCGGGTTTTTCAAGCAGACCGATGCCGGACTGATCCTCACGACCCAGCTGCGATTGGGCCGGGTGATCCTGGCGAGAGGTGATGCCGAGCGCGCCCTGATCCTGGTAAACAACGTCAACCCGGTATCATATGAACCTGGATTCGCCGAGCTCAGAGGCGATATTTACTTCGCCCTGGGTCGGATTGTCGATGCGCGGGAAGCCTATGTGGCTGCGCAGCAGGCGGGTTCCAATAGCGACGCTCTGCGCATGAAGCTTGACAATCTCAGCGACGAAAGTTGAGTGTTCCCGAAGCAACAATGATGAAAAAACCACAGATTATTTTCCCACACTGCGGCACTTACTTTGCTAACCCCAGGTTGCGAGGGAGCCATCTGCGCCTGGCCGTGGCCGCCGTCTTAGCGCTGGTCCTGTCCGGCTGCAACTACCTCAATCCGCTGAACTGGTTTGGTGGCGATGATGAGGCCAATGCGCCGGTGGAGTTGGGCGCATTCGATAGGGAAGTAGAAATGAGCCGGCAATGGCGTGTCTCCGTGGGTAATGGTCAGGGTGCTAACTATACAAAAATTACGCCGATTATCGACGGCGGTGTGATCTATGCTGCGAGTGAGAACGGCGTTGTGCTTGCAGTTGAACTAAGCACCGGAAACGTGCTGTGGCGGCAACGTCTAGCTTCTACTATTACCGGTGGTGTGGGCGCGGGTGAGGGATTGGTCATGATTGGCACCGAGGACGCCGAGGTGGTCGCGCTGGACCAGAGTAATGGCGAGATCTTGTGGACGGCTGCGGTTTCCAGCGAAGTACTCTCGGCGCCACAAACCAATGGTGATATCGCCGTCGTCCAGACCGTGGATGGCAAACTGGTGGCGCTGGAAGCGTCCGACGGCAGCCAGCGCTGGACCTATGAAACCACCTTGCCGGCATTGACCCTGCGCGGTACCAGTCAACCAGTCATCACGCCTTCAGGGTCGGTTATCGCAGGATTCAGCAATGGCACGCTGATTTCCGTGGCCGCGGACGATGGTGTCTTGTTCTGGGAAGAACGGGTGGCGGTACCCGAGGGCCGCTACGATATCGATCGTGTGATCGATGTGGATGGCAATTTATTGCTCGATGGTAATCGAATTCTTGCCGCCAGCTACCAGGGCAATCTGATGGCCTTTGAAATCACCTCCGGTCGCATCGTATGGGGTATGCAGGCATCGAGCTATCACGGCATGGAGCAGGGTTTTGGCAATATTTACTACAGTGATGACGAGAGCCGCGTCATCGCCATCAGAGACAATAGTGAAGACGTGGTTTGGGAAAACACCGATCTCCATTTCCGGTCGATTACGGCGCCGACTGCGATTCGCAATTATATTGCCGTGGCTGATTTCGAAGGCTACATCCATCTCATTTCCCAGATCGATGGTCGTCTGGTTGGTCGCTTTGAGGTCGGCGGCGATGGTGTGCGGGCAAATTTACTGGCGAATGACGGCACGCTTTATGTATTCAGCAATGATGGCAGTCTCGCGGCCATCAGTTTGCAATAATTATCCCACCGGGGTTGTGTCATGCGGCCAGTAATCGCCATCGTTGGTCGCCCCAACGTCGGTAAATCAACACTGTTCAATCGTCTCACCCGGAGTCGCGACGCCATCGTGGCTAATATTCCGGGGCTGACCCGTGACCGTCAATACGGTGATGGACAGCTGGGCAAGCAGCATTTCATCGCCATCGACACCGGAGGTATCACCGGCTATGAAGATGGCATCGATCACGAGATGGCGTCGCAATCGTTGCAGGCTATCGAAGAATCCGATATCTGCCTGTTTCTGGTGGATGCCAGGGACGGGCTCACACCCGACGACCACAAGATCGTCGACTATCTACGCAAAAACAACAAAAACAGCTATCTGCTGGTAAACAAGATCGATGGCCTGGACCCGGCCCAGGCGATGGCGGATTTTTACAGCCTGGGTATGGCAGACCTGTTTCCGATTACGGCAACACAGGGTCGTGGCGTAAGCAGTATGCTCGCTTCAGTATTGCAGGATTTTTCTAATGAGGATGAGACCGGCACCGAAGCAGTCGCAGCGAAGGGCATTAAAATTGCCATCGCCGGCAGGCCCAACGTGGGCAAGTCCACCCTGGTTAATCGCATGCTCGGAGAGGATCGGGTCGTGGTCTTCGATGAGCCGGGCACGACCCGTGATAGTGTTTATATTCCTTTCGAGCGTCGGGGCGTACCCTATACCCTGATCGACACTGCGGGTATCAGAAGGCGCGGCAAGACCAAAGAGACCGTGGAGAAATTTTCTGTGGTTAAGGCCTTGCAGGCAATACAGGACGCCAATGTAGTGGTGCTGATCGTAGACGCCCGTACCGGTATCGTGGAGCAGGATTTACACCTGTTGGGTTATGTCATCGAGACCGGCCGCGCCCTGGTGATTGCATTGAATAAATGGGATGGCATGGAGAGCGCAGACAAGGATCATATTAAAACCGAGATCAGACGGCGCTTTATCTTCGTCGACTTCGCCAGGCTTCATTTCATTTCCGCGAAGTATGGCACCGGCGTGGGGGATTTGTATAAATCTATACACAAGGCTTATGACTCCGCTAACAAGAAGCTTGCCACCAATAAACTCACACAAATATTGCAGGATGCGGTGACGGACCATGCGCCGCCAATGGCCGCCGGTCGACGCATCAAACTGCGTTACGCTCACAGCGGGGGGCATAACCCGCCGATCATTGTCATTCATGGCAAACAGACTGAAAAACTTCCAGGGCATTATAGTCGTTATCTGGAAAAAACATTTCGCAAGAGATTGAAACTGGAAGGCACGCCAATAAAAATCGTACTGCGATCCGACGACAATCCCTTCGTCAAGGGTGAGGAAAATCTCAGCCAACAGCAAGTTGCGCGCAGGCGAAGAATTCGCAAGAATCGAAAACTCGCAAAAGAATAGGGCGGCAAGAAGATGACAGTAACACTCGAAGATATCTCCCAGGCGGCTGCCCGCCTGCAAGGCGTGGCGATAAAAACGCCGCTGCTGCAATCCCATGTTCTTAACGAGCGCCTGGGGGCCGAAGTATTTCTCAAGCCTGAGTGTCTCCAACACATAGGCGCTTTCAAATTTCGCGGTGCCTACAATCGCATCTGTCAACTCAGCGACACGGAAAAATCCTTCGGCGTGGTGGCCTACTCGTCCGGCAACCATGCCCAGGGTGTCGCCTATGCGGCCAAATTGCTGGGGCTGCACGCGACTATCGTGATGCCGACAGACGCCCCGACGATTAAGATCGAAGGCACGGAAAAACTGGGAGCAGTGATACGGTTTTACGATCGCCATAGCGAATCCCGAGAAGACATTGCCGCGGAAATTGCGGAAAGCACCGGGGCGATATTAATTCCGGCTTTCGATGACGTGGATATTATCGCCGGTCAGGGCACGGCGGGTCTGGAGCTCATGCAGCAGCTCGCGGACAATGACAGGGTGCCGGATAGCGTATTGAGCCCCTGTGGCGGTGGCGGTTTGTTAGCGGGTGTTTCTACAGCCGTTAAGGCCCTGCATCCCCAGACCAGGGTCTACGGCGTTGAACCAGAAAATTTTGACGACCACCGGCGCTCGAAATTGGCCGGGAAGCGCGTCAGACTGGATGGCAGCAGCCCAACCTTGTGCGATGCGCTGATGGCCATGACGCCGGGTGAAATAACCTGGTCCATTAATAGCAGAACGGTGGATGATTTTCTCGTGGTTAGTGAAGATGAGGTGGCCTATGCGGTGAGCTATGCCTTTCGCCATCTGAAGCTGGTGGTGGAACCGGGCGGGGCGGCAGCGCTGGCGGCATTGCTAGGCAACAAGCTGGAAGTTGCCGGTGAAACCGTGGGCCTGGTCTTGTCCGGTGGCAATATGGACGCCCAGACCTTACACCATTGTCTGCAACATCATGCTAGCTAAAAGCATGGGAAATGTATGCCATCGGTTCCAGGGCGTTGCTTTTGCCGGGAGGGTGTAGCCCGGTTCGGAGCAGATGGGGAGCTTAGGAATTTGGAGAAAAGATAGAAATGGAGAACGCGTCGCTGTCTGACCCGGTTTATTATCAGGATTTGGGTCATGGGATTACCTGCATCGATACCATGCTGCAGCGCCGGGGCCTGGCCGCTTGCTATCTTCTGGAACACCAGGGAATGGCAGGCTTTATCGACACCGGCACCAACAACTCGGTGCCGATACTATTGGAGGTGCTGAGGCGCAAGGGCATAGCACCCGATGCCGTCGCCTATGTCATGCCAACCCATGTCCATCTCGATCATGCCGGTGGCGCCGGCGGCCTGATGCAGCAATTCCCCAATGCAAGCCTGATCGTCCATCCCCGCGGTGCCCGTCATATGATCGACCCGGCGAAACTGGAAGCGGGCTCGCTCGCGGTCTATGGTGAAGAAGAATTTGGCAAGATGTTTGGTCGGCTCACTGCTGTCGATGCCGACCGTATCCAGATAGCGGAGGATGGTTTCGAATTGGACTTTAATGGCAGAAGACTGGTCTTTCTCGATACCCCGGGCCACGCGCGACATCATTACGTGGTCTACGACGAATTCAGTCGTGGCTTGTTCACCGGTGATACTTTTGGCGCCAGCTACCCCGAATTAAACTACGGCCGAGCAAGGTTCGTTTTTCCGCCCACCACCCCCATACAATTCGATCCCTTGGCATGGCAATCCAGCCTCGAGCGCTTGATGACGCTGGACCCGCAGCGAGTATTTGTTACCCACTTCGGTATGCATGAAGAGATACCGGCGATGAAGGCCTTGTTGCTGCAGTCCATTCAGGACCACGCCGATACCGCCGAAGATCTTGCCCAGGTCCCGGATCGAAGTGAGCGCATCGCCCGATCGCTGTTGCAGGGAAGTATCGACTACCTGCTGGATGCCCAATGCGGCGTCGATGTAGACACTATTCGTTCACTCATCGGCCGCGATATGGAACTCAATGCCCAGGGCCTGGATCACTGGTTGAGTACGCTGCAGGCCCATAGCTCCGGCCCATAGGCGACGCAATACCGGGCTCTGCCGGGGCGACTCGTAGCTGAAAACATCGGTAAGAAAACCGCCATTTACGGTCTGCCAATTGTTGCAGATATATTGCGCGGCCGCCTCAGCCGTCGCTGCCTCTCGATTAGTTTTTATGCCGCGCACGCCTGGCGAGCCAGGAATCCACGCTGAATGGGCCGGCACCCGCCGCAAAGATCACCATGAAGGCCACGAAGTACAAACCCGCCAGTTCACCCCGATTCAGAGTCGGATACCAGGCCAGATGCGAGGTCAGATAAGCCATGGTCATTAACAACATCGTCATCAAGGCGGCGAGGTGAGTACGGAAACCGATAAAAACCAGGAAGCCTGCAAAAAACTCGATAATACCGGCGATAAACAGGGCATTGATGCCACCAGGAATGGGAAAAGAGAGAATTTCTCCAATATTTATGCTGGTCATGCCACCGCCGGTAAACGGCTGTGGATTCTCGCCAAAGAGCTTGGCATAGCCATGGGTCATAAACATGGAAGCCGTGAGAAGTCGAAAAATCGTCCAGGTAATATCCTGGGATTTTTCGCCAACGCTGCCGAGTAGTGAATTTAGCCTGATTAGCATGCCGATAGTTCCTCCGTATTGGGCTGTTGCGTAGTTCGATTGCTGTAAGGTGTCGGCGTGTGAATCCGCAGGCGCCACACTCGACCCTGGCGATAGATTGAGCCTTGGCGTATAGATCCAGGCGGATCAGGATTCCCCAGATTCCTCGGCAACCACCTGCATGATCCTTTCTCTGGTCGGTCGCGCCAGTTGGCGGCCATTGATGAACACCGCCGGTGTGCTGCGAACGCCCGAGGCGTTGCCACTGCGCTGGTCGTTACGGATCTTCTGGATGACCTCGTCGGATTCGATGTCGGCGCGCAACTGGTCGAGATCCAGGTCTAACGCCAGCGCATAGCTATCGAATTCTGATTCCGCATCGGTTAATCCGGACCAGATGGTCTGGTTAGCGAACAGGTAATCGTGCATTTCCCAGAAGCGGCCCTGCTTACCCGCCGCTTCCGCATAGAGCGAGGCAGTCCAGGAGTGGGGATGGGACGCGGTCAGGGGGAAATGCCGAAACACCAGGTGTGCCCGGTCCCGAATCCTCGGCCAGAGGCGGGTCATGGTGTCATGTTCGGTGGCACAGGCTGGGCACTGGAAATCGGCGTAGACGGTGATACTAACGGGTGTCTCCGCGCTACCGCGGACATGGTCGCCGGCAACGATTTCGATGGTGGAATAGGTAGGATCCTGGCTGAAGAATGTATACAGCACGAACAGCAACAGCACCGGAGCGACCACGAAACTGCCCACCTTGACCATCAGTTTCCGGGTTTGTTCTCGCTGTTTCGCTGCTTGCTGCTTCTGTTCTTTTATCTTGCGTTGCTGATCTCGTTTACCCATCTCTAGTCGGACACCTGAGGTTATTTTATTGGAAGATGCCAGAGCTGCGCTGGCTTCGAAACCTGGATTACGCGGCTATGTACTATAACCAGAAATGTCGATGAGGCAAAGCCACCACCGTCATCGGCTCATCTCAGATTAATGTCGCCAATGGGACTGGCTAAGACGCAGTCATCGAGGCAGGGCTCGATGGGGGACGCTGGCGCTAAAAAAAGAACCGCCCTAGTACCATAAAACCAGGGCATAGCCGACTTTGCAACCGATGTGTACAGCCTGATCTTGATGCATGCCGATCCAGCCCTCACACTTGGCAAAGTCCGTAATCCAATGCAGGACGACCTCTAACAGCGCCAGCCACAGGCTGTTGGTGACCAGAAAGACGATACCGCCGTGCACCATGGCGTGTGCGGTGAGCCAGTAATACCAAACTGGGAACAGGCTCGCCTCTTTATCATGAATCTTGTCATTGCGATTCTTGCCGTAGCCCATAGCTTCGGGTTGCAACACGAAGTCAGCCAGAGCATGGCCAAAGATCAGCATGAAAAGGGTTTCAATAAATGGCATGTCCGGGTCCCCAGCTAAGGTGGATCTTCCTTGTCAGAATTGGCGCGGCACCGCGAATATTTTCCGAGCCTGCTTCTGCAGGGGGAATAACAGCACGATTTACGCTACTCCACAATAATACGTATTAAACAGGCCAGGGGATCGCTCGCCGAGACGAAGTTGCGAGAGAGATCACACATATTTGCAACTTTATCCAAAGCTTTGACCGATATTGGTAAAATCCTGGTTTAACTTGTTGAAAAATCTACGGAATATAAAAAAACCCACACTATGAAAATGCTGGAATTGAGTCGAAATTGGGCTAGATTTGAACAAATTTGACACAATATATCCCTGCCAGGCTAACCACCAGGGACTTCCAATTTTCACCTCGGTCCCGGCAGTAGAACCGGCCAGCCGGTACCGTGCCGGCCCAGAGGCCGCTGTTGGTACCGTGTTCGAGAATCCAGATAAGTTCCACAGACCGTGCATAACACCTATTTTATGGTATGCCCTTGTACGTCATGGACTGACATTTCACATGTCGGTACAGGTTAGGTGTGAGTTCAACCAGGGCCATGTTTGCACCGGCTCATTGTGTCAAAAACAGGGCAGGATCGACTCGAGTGTTATTGAGATTCACACTCCAGTGCAGATGAGGTCCGGTTACTCTCCCGGTTTGGCCGACACGGCCGATCTGGTCGCCGGTACGAATAACGGTACCGGGCTCCACATCGATCGTGTTCATATGGCAGTAGAGGCTGATCAGGCCATGACCATGGTCGATGATGATGGTGTTGCCGTTGAAGAAATAGTTACCGGTGGTGAGAATAATACCCGGCGCGGGCGCGTAGATGGCTGTGCCTTCATCGGCGGCGATATCCATGCCGGAATGGGGATTGCGAGGCTGCTCGTTAAAAAAGCGCTTAAGGCCGAACGAACTGCTGCGGATGCCAGCCACCGGCGCCTGCATGCTGAAAACGGGTGTCAGAGAATCGTCCCAGCTGGAGAACGCCCTGGTCATCTCGGCACTCTCGCGATTTATTCGTACCATATCTTCAGCGTTAGGATTTACCTGGCGAGTATTGCTAATAGTAAGGTGTTGTTCAACATACTCCTTGAATTCGATGGAGAATTGCAGTGACTCACTACGCCCGTCTGCGAAACTGAGATCAAATTGCTGGGAACCGATCTCGGCATTCAAGGGAATGCCGATGATGGCATATTGTTCACCATTGTAATTCGCCAGAGTAATGCGTTGATTCTTATAGCGGCCGGACAGCGCCCCGGCGCGGGTGGGAATGACGGCGATGCCGCCTGGAACCAGGGAAGATTTGGGCAGTGTCGTGACGGCAACATCCGCCAGTATGTATGCAGAATTTACGAGCAATAAGAGGCTTAGGCAAATTGGAATCAGATGACCTATAACTAGTCTTTGCCTAAATATAAGCCGGTGTATGCTCTTATTTCTCATCGTTTTCCACTGACTCCACCACGGAAATTATCTGTCCCCGGTTCACTCTGGATAAAATCGTACTGCCTATCTCAACATCGTCGCTGCGGCGGATTACTTTCGCGGAGTCGTCAAAGGTAATGCTGTATCCCCGGCCCAAGGTGCCGAGGGGGCTCACCGTGTTGAGAGAACGACTCAATTCCCCCAGTTTTGCAACACGAGTTTTAATCAGAGCAGTCGCCGCCTGCCTCAGGCTCTTCATCACATTGTCCATCTGAATTTTCAGTTGCTGCAGTCGCTGTGCCGGCGAATGTGCTAATAGTGATCTGGCCAGTTCGTTTAGATCACTTCTCTGTCTGCTGAGGCCGTGTGTTATCGCCAGCCGCAGACGGTTTTCGAGTCTATCCAGGTTCTGTGCCTGTTCCTGCAGGCGACGGTCTGGATGTTTTAACTGTTTAATCAACCATGCCAGAACCTGCTGCGCCTGGCGGAGGGTCTGTCCGATGGCGCTGCGAAACTGTAACTGATAAGCCGTAAGTAACTGAAAGTAATCCTCCTGGTCCGGGCTCATGAGCTCGGCGGCGGAAGAAGGGGTCGGTGCCCGCAGATCGGCGACGAAGTCGGCGATGGTGAAGTCGATCTCGTGGCCAACGGCGCTGGTTATCGGCAGTTCGCTAGCATAAATTGCCCGCGCAACCCGCTCCTCGTTGAATGCCTGCAGATCTTCCAGGGAGCCACCGCCGCGACTGACGATGAGTGCCTGCAGGTCGAGTTTATGTCGGACTCGATTGGCAGATTCGATGGCGCTAACGATTTGCTCCACGGCATCGCCGCCCTGCACGGCGACGGGAAACAGGGTGATGCGGATGGCTGGAAACCGCCGTCTGAACACACTCAGAATATCCTGTAGCGCCGCCCCCGTCGGTGAAGTGACGACACCGATGTGGTCATAGTGGGAAAGCACTTGCTGTTTATTTTCCTGATCGAACAGGCCCTCGGCCTGTAGCCTGGCTTTCAGTTCTTCGAATGCCCGCCGCAGGGCACCATCTCCCACTTCCTCCATGGAGTCGGCGATCAACTGGTAGTCGCCCCGTCCTTCATAAATGCTCAAGCGTCCCCTGACGATGATCTGATTGCCGTTTGCCGGTTTGAAGCGAACGCTCCTATTGTTCCCGCGAAACATGGCGCAGCGAATCTGGGCTGACTTGTCTTTTAAGGTTAGGTACCAATGGCCGGAGGCCGGCATCGCCAGGTTGGAAATTTCGCCTTCGACGATGACCGCCGGGAAATTGGATTCCAGTATCGAGCGCGCCATTCGATTGAGGCTGCTGACCGTGAGGAGTTTTGCGGGCGCATCGGCATCGGTGGTGGAGGCTGGGAATTCGCTCTGTCGCATATAAGCAGTCTAACCTAGAAGGCTGTCGAAAATCTCTCAGGGAGTCCTGAAGCAGCCAGTTTCAAGGCACACTGTGCCGGCGGTCGCCGCGGGACAGTATTGCGGTAGCGGTGACGTTGGCAGTGACGTTGGCTGCGGTGATAAACATATCGACGATGAGATCGATGGCAATCAGGATGCCGATGCCGGCAACCGGCAGACCGAGGGAGGTGTATACCGGCGCCATGATTAACAGCCCGCCGCTGGGTATTCCCGGTGAATAAAAGCTGAACAGTCCGATCGCCAGGGCGATTACCACCATCGCCGGAAATCCCAGCTCGATGCCATAAAGACTGGCGATGAAATAAGTTCCGGCGATGCGCCCAACCGGAGAGGCAAATTTAAACAGTGTGACTGCGACAGGCAGAACCACCCCGGATGTTTTACTGGAGATGCCAAGTTTCTCGGTTGCGGCTATTGTTGCCGGCAAGGTGGCGAGAGAAGAACGGGTGCTGAATCCAATTACCTGAACCGGTGCCACGGTGCGGGCAAACTGTAACAGTGGCAGTCTGCCAACCACTGTTGCCAGCGGGTAGAGCAGCAGGGTCATGCCGACGATGAGGCCACAGGCAATCACGATAAATGAGCCCAGCGCCGTGATCGCAGCCACGCCCAGGGTCGCCGCCAGGGGAAATACCAGGGCGAAGATACCGATAGGCGCCAGCGCCATTATCCAGCCGATGAGGACAAACATCGCGTCCTTGATGGCGGCAAAAAACTTAACGATCAGCGTCCGATGGCTTTCGGATATGTAGAGCAGGGCAGTAGCGAACAGCGCTGTGAAAATCATCAAGGGCAGGATAGAGCCATCCGCGGCGGCGCGAAACGGATTGGCAGGAATAAGGTTGACCAGCCAGTCTCGGAACGGCGGCAGGTCGGTAGCGGTCGCCACCGCCACGTCGGTACTGGCTAACAGGGCCCGGCTGGCGTCGGCATCAATATTAAGCAGAGCAATCAGCGGGGGCGCAAAGATAAGCGTGTAGCTGCTGGTCGCGATGATCATCAGCACAAACAGCGTTAGGGTCTTGCCGCCCAAGCTGGCGGCGATATCGGCGCTGTCCTGTCCCGCTATGGCGGTGACCAGTAAGCCCATGAGCAGGGGAATTACGGTCATGCGGATAGCGTTTACCCACAGCGTACCGATGGGCTCGATCCATGTCGGCAGCGAGGGAAAGAAGGGGTCCTGCACCAGGGAGAATCCCACGCCGGCCGCCAGACCCAGCCCCAGAGAGATTAATATGCGAGTAGAAAGGTTCATGATTCTTGTTCTGTGGTTACGGCCTGTGAATTCAGAGGTGCCTTGCATAGACAAGGCCAGCTTTTTTTGCTTAGCTGGGACAATACTACCTCGATTCTCGCCAGGAAATCCCACCGGGTATGGCGAGATCTCAACGTAATGCCAGGAAGTAAAAATGAGAACAAGCTTGGTCAACCGGCTCCTGTTCGCGGCCTTGGTCTATCACTTGGGATTTAGCGCCCAACTGCTCGTCGCCCAGCAGGGTGCGCCCAACGGTGAATGGCCGAGTTACGGCGGTGACCTGGGTCACACGCGGTACTCGGCGTTGTCCCAGATCAACGCGCAGAATTTCTCGGAGTTGGAACTGGCCTGGAGTTTCAAGACCGACAATCTCGGTCCGCGGCCGGAATACCGCTATCAGGCCACACCGCTGGTCATCGATGGTGTCATGTACACCACCGGGGGTTCCCGCCGCGCCGTAGTGGCGCTGGATGCCCGTACCGGCGAGATGCTGTGGATGTATAGTCTCGACGAGGGCGAACGTGGCGGGGCGGCACCCAGGCAATTATCCGGCCGCGGTCTGGCATTCTGGCAGGAGGGCGAAGACAAGCGGGTATTATTTGTGACACCTGGCTACCGCCTGATAGCACTGGATGCAGGCAGCGGTCGCCCGGTGCCGGAATTCGGTGACAACGGCATCGTCGATCTGAAACAGAATGCCGATCAGCAGATCGACCTGGTGACGGGTGAGATAGGTCTGCACGCGACACCCATCGTCGCCAAGGATGTGGTGATCGTCGGCGCCGCTCATCGTACCGGCGGCAATCCCCGTAGCCGGGAAAATGTAAAGGGCTTCGTCAGGGGCTTCGACGTTCGCAGTGGTGAGCGCCTGTGGATTTTCCACACCATCCCCCTGCCGGGGGAGTATGGCTATGAATCCTGGTTAGACGGGTCCGCGGAATACACCGGCAACACCGGCGTGTGGGCACAAATTTCCGTAGATGAGGAATTGGAAATCGTGTATTTGCCGGTAGAGGAATCCACCGGCGATTACTATGGCGCCTATCGGCCTGGCGATAACCTGTTTGGTGAAACCCTGCTGGCGGTAGATCTCCATAGCGGCGAGCGCAAGTGGCACTACCAACTGGTGCACCACGGGATCTGGGATCACGATATCCCCGCCGCGCCCATACTGCTGGATATCAATGTGGACGGCCGCCAGATCAAGGCCGTGGCCCAGCCGACGAAGCAGGCGTTCCTGTATGTGTTCGACAGAGTCACCGGCGAGCCGGTGTGGCCAATCGAAGAGCGTGCCGTGGAGGCGGGAGACGTGCCGGGAGAATGGTATTCACCCACCCAGCCCTTTCCCACCAAACCGCCGGCCTATGACCGCCAGGGAGTGACCGAAGACGATTTGATCGACTTCAGCCCCGAACTGCGGCAACAGGCGCTGGAAATAGCGAGCTGGTACAAGCTGGGACCCATTTTTACGCCACCGGTGGTCAGCAATATCGACGGGCCGCTGGGCATCTTGATGGCGCCGGCAACCGGTGGGGGTACGAATTGGCCCGGCGGCTCCTACGATCCGGAAACCAATATTCTGTACGTTTCGTCCAGTAGCTCGGTTGTGGGCCTGGCCGTGGTGCCACCCTATCCCGGCCAATCGGATATGGCTTATATCCAAGGTAACGCCGCCACCGGCCCACGCACTTCCGGCGGTGCCGGCTCTGCGGCCGGCGGTGGCCGCACCGAATTTCAAGTCGCTGCGCGAGAACAACCGGTTTCAAGTCGCGGCAGGCCGCCGATTGGTTTGCTGGTACAGCGCCTGCCGCTATTAAAACCACCTTATGGCGTGATAGCCGCTATCGATATGAACAGGGGCGAAATATTGTGGACGATTCCCCACGGTGAAACCCCGGACAACGTACGCAATCATCCCCTGCTGCGAAATCTCGATATTCCCAGAACCGGGCAGAGTGGTTCGGTGGGGACACTGGTGACCAGTACGCTGTTGATTGCAGGCGAACCCCAGTTCACCACGGACGGCTCGGGCGTGCGCGGCGCCTGGTTGCGTGCCTATGACAAGGCGACTGGCGTCGAGGTCGGCGCGGTGCATCTACCCGCACCGCAAACCGGCTCCCCCATGACCTATATGCTCGATGATGAGCAGTACCTGGTGCTGGCGGTCAGCGGCAGCGGCTACTCCGGTGAACTCCGCGCTTACAAATTACCGTAAAGTAATGTCACACGGGCACTATGGTCCAAGTACACTGAACTCACAAAGCGATGTGATGGTATATCCTTCTGCATCAGCAATAAAAGTGCAGCACCGAGTGACAGAGGGAGACCTTAGGTTCCCGACAGAGTGAGGAGAACACTCTTGGGGGTGTCTCCTCCCTCCGTAGATGCATATTTCTCTTCGGATTCGGATATTTTCCTGGAGGAACCTCCCGGGAGGGGTGCAAGCTGCTGAGGCAGGAGGGTATGCCAGCACAGCGCGCCGTAACTGAACTGATTTTGCTCAATGCCACTCAAATCTGATTTCATCTATTCATCAGGAGGTTCTATGTCCGTCAACTACTCTTCGATAATTGTTCTGTTGCTGACCAGTTCTTTTGCCTTGGCGGATTCCGTATCTGGATCGAAGGGTCCTATCGAAATAACGACGCTGCTTCATGCTGGCGTGCAATTGGAGTACCAAGGTACTGTGGTCCAGGTAGATCCCTGGGATCGCCTGGGATTACCGCGCGCGAAACCGGCAGACCTGATTCTGATTAGTGATGATCCTGGCCATCATCTCGATGTGGGCGCTATCGAGAGGCTGCGCAAGCCAGGAGCGAGTGTCGTCTTGACCGCAGCCGGCAAGCAGAAGTGGCCCGATGGAATTGTGATCGCGAATGGTGAAACTGTGAGGGTGGCAGGTGTCACAGTTGAGTCGATTGCAGCCTACGACATTATTCAGGGCAATCCTTCTCATCCCAAGGGTGACGCGAATGGCTATGTGGTCAGCCTCGGTGGCAAGAAATTCTTCTTCGCCGGCGTCACCGAATGTGTCGATGAAGTGAAGGCCCTGCAAGGTATAGATGTTGCCTTCATGCCCATGAATATTCCCCTGGCCCGGATGACGCCGGCGGCGGCGGCCGCCTGTACGCGCGGATTGAATCCCGCGGTGGTGTATCTGTATCACTACGATCAGGATTATGCGCGCCGAGCCCAGCAGCCCGATTACGTCGGTTCCGGCAGCCTGCCGGATGGATTGACAGTAGCCGAATCCCTTGAGCGGTTCGCGGAAGAGTTGGATGGATCGGGAATCGAATTCAGAATGGGAGAATTCTATCCGCCTCTCGACTAAGTCTAGCAGCGTATAACTAATTGCGGCTGATGTACGAGAGTATTACATCGTTGCCTATTCTGTCGATTATTTCACCGTCAGATAGGAAGTAGCTAATTGACCCGTCATCGTTGGCCCAGTGTTGGATATTGGCATTGACAAGTTCAGCGAGTATTTCTTCCCTTATTTCAGTGTTACCGATTTTGAACTTGCCTATGCGCCCGGCGCTTTCATTGATGGCTGTCTCAGAAATCGCCGCCTCTTGGTTGGCATCACAGCCAACTGAGAGGATAAAGAGAATTAATAATTGCAGAAATTTCATGGGATTAAAGTTTAAAATGCTTTCTCCAGCTTATCCATAAACCTCTGAGCATCTGAAACACAGATTAGGAACTAATTCGTTTCCCTGTTATTTCTAGTCGACGGGGACGAGCCGGACGATTCGACCGCCGGCGCTATGTTCCAGTAGCAAATAGATATCGCCGTCAGGACCCTGCTCGATATCACGAATGCGGCCGAGTCCTGCAATCAGGGTCTCGCGCCGGACCAGGCGATTGTTCTCGATGTCTATACGGAAAAGGCTGCGTGCCTTCAGGGATCCGACAAGAAAATCCCCCTCCCATTCGGGAAACTGTGTACTGCTGGAAATGATAAAACTGGATACGGCGGGAGAGGGTGTCAGGTCCACCACCGGCTGTTCGATATCGGCTAACTCGAAGGCGATGCCCAGCTCCTTGCCGTACTCGACCGGTGTGCCATCGTAGTCCATACCCAGAGAATACAAGGGCCAGCCATAGTTGCGCCCGGGCAGCAGACGGTTCACCTCATCGCCACCACGGGGTCCGTGTTCGGTACCCCACAATTCACCGTTTACAAGATCGAATTCCAGTCCCTGGGGACTGCGATGGCCATAAGTATAGATGCTGCGATAGACATCATCGCGATGGGCGAAGGGATTATCTTGCGGAATACTGCCATCATCGTTGACGCGATGAATCTTGCCCCAGGGCGTGGACAGATCCTGAATGCCGCGATGATTGGCCTGTTGCACTTTTAAACCCACACTGAAATAGACATGGCCAGCATTATCGAAGGCGACCCGGCCACCGGCGGCCACATCGCTCGAGGCACTATAGTGTTCGATATTCGCTTCCCAGATGGTTTCCTGCGCTATCCATTCACCTTCAACGATTTTGCCCCGTACCAGCTTGTTCATGGAAACCGGTGAACCCCGTTCTCGGCTGATGGCATTACAATCATCGCAGCGGTCACCGAAGTATAGATAGATCCAGCCGTTCTCCTCGTAGTTGGGATGCAGCACGATATCGAACAGCCAGCCCATGCCTCTCTCTATATCCAGGCGGGTATCCAGACGATAAATATCGTCATAGGCCTGGGGTGTTCCCGATATCAGCTCCGACTGCTCACCGCCGCGACTGATGATGCTGACACCTTGTGTTTTTTCGGTCAGCAGCAGGCGCCCATCGGGCAGAGGCTCGATCGAGAATGGCAGTGGATTGAGGTTGCTGACTACCGTTTCCAGGCGGAAATTATGTAGCTCTGTCTCTATGGTGCCAGCTGGGATCGTAAGCGGCATTTCGAAATTTGAGGTCTCGTAATTAACGTCGGCGCGGGTCTCGAGGATGAACAGGGCAATGTTACGGATTTGCGCGTTGCTGAAGGTATCGCGCCAGTTGGGCATACCCGAGTCCGTATAGCCATTGCCGATACTCGCGGTAATCTCTGCCATGGAGTCACCGTGGCGCAGTTCTCCCCGCAGCGGCGTGCCCTGGGGTGCCCCTTCCAGGTTTTCACCATGACACACCGCGCAGTTCTCTTGAAACAGCGCAATGGAATCGGTGACACCGGAATAAGCCTGAGCTTGCGCGAAGGCAGCGGGCGCCACCATCAGAGTAGTTGGCAATACGATCAGCAAGATTTTTAAATACTGGCTCAGCTTTTTCATTGCTATTTCCTGTTCTCGTTTTATTCTTCTAATCAATTTATAACAAATTTATCGATGTGCGATTACAGGCCTGACACTATTGCCTTCCCGACTGTCAGCGGTCCAACTCCAATGAATCCAGGAATTCGATCAGGAGTCGATTAGTATCTTCCGGAGCCTGTTGCTGGTTTCGATGGCCGATGCCGGCTTGCAGTATTACGCCTCTAAGATCGTCAAACTGTGGCCTGCCTCGGGCCTCGAGCTGATCCTGCGTCGCACCCCTGTTCACTATGTCCAGATCGCCGGCAATAAACAGAGCCGGCTGGCTTATTTTTTTGCCTGCAAGTTGAGTCGTAAGCTCCCAGTTCAGAGTGCCGTTGCGGTAGTAGTTGATGCCGCCTCTAAAACCGACGTTTTCAAATTCACTAACGTAATAGTCGAGGTCTTCCTTACTCAGCCAATGAGGCAAGCGAATGGGCTCGCCGAGTCGTTTTATCCAGCCACCTGCGCTGGCTCGTGGATCGGTGATTTCCGGTGGTTCAGTCGGGGTGCCCGGTGATCTTGAAGTATAGAGTCGAGCGATCAGGGCTCGTGGATCGGCATCGAATTCGGCTTCGGCCACTCCCGGTTCCTGAAAATAACGGGCATAGAAAAAGTCATCATCAGGTTCCTGGCGCAGCGCCTGGACGGGTCTGGTCTCGGAACGTCCTCCATAGATGACGCTCAGACCAACAACAGCCTTAAAAACATCCGGATAAAGCAAAGCACTCTGCCACGCAATCGGTGCGCCCCAGTCATGACCTACAACTACTGCACTGTCTTCGCCAAGTGCTGACACTATGCCGGCGACGTCAGCCGTGAGTTCTATAATATTATAGTCTTCGATATTTTCTGGGATGCTAGAGCCGCCATACCCGCGCATATCCGGCGCAACCGCGTGATAACCAGCATCGGCGAGCGCCTGTAACTGATGACGCCACGAATACCAGGACTCGGGCCAACCGTGAACAAGAATAACCAGCGGGCCTATGCCGGCTTCGACCAGGCGCAGTCTTATGCCGTTGGAATCCACATAAGTGACCTCGCCGCCGAATCTCGCGGCCAGTTCTTCGGTCCTGTCTGTGTTCGTTGACACGTTTACCTGTGCATCCTCGTTGCTTCTATTGCGCTGCAGTTGCGTCCCCACGAAGACGAGCGCCGCAATAAAACCGAGAACGCCAATGGCTGTGGCTATAGGTGGAATATTGGCTTTGTGCATTTGATACCACCAGGGTGTTTTTCCAATCCGTCATCGAGTCCAATGACAGCATTTGAGCCTAATTCAGAGCGAACACCCAAAGTGCTGCTGCCCCGGGATTGGTATCGGTATATCCGGTAAACCTATTCATCAGGCCGAGCCAGATTCCCGTGTGCAGGTTAAGCTGCCCGGCCACCACGGCGATGTATTGCTTACCGTCGACGCTGTAACTGATTGGAAACGAAGAGGGGATGGCGTCGAGTTCAGTCTGCCAAAGAATCTCACCATTTCGTTGATCGAAGGCCTTGAACGAATGGTCCAGGAAGCCAAGGAATACCAGGCCTCCTGCCGTCGCCAGGGTCGCGGAAATCGGCGGTATTACCTGCCGATGTTGCCAGGCTAACTCGCGCCGTTCTAAATCGATGGCCTGGAGCCGCCCGAATTTGCCATCGCTGCCGGGAATTGGGACGGCATCCATCCACAGCCCGCTGCTGAGCAGTGTGCCCTCACCATTAAGCAGGGTATCCATGCAGACCTCAAACATCGGCACGAACAACATCTTGGACTCGCTGTTGATGGAGCTGGCCTGCCAGTTGCGACCCCCTTGATAGAGCGGACAGACCGTACGAATAATTTCGGCGTCGGGGATAACATCGGGGTTGATCAGTTTGGTCCCGGTGACCGGGTCGATGCCGATGACGATGTTTTGTATGCCCGGATCTACGGAAAACAGGTATTGACCTGTGGCTGCATCCAGCGCATCGAAGAGGCCGGGCTTGCCCGCAGTGACGATCACTTTTCTGGTTTCGCCATCGATATCGAGTTCGACAATCGACCGCTCGAATGCCCAGTCAAGATCGAATTGATCGTTGGCAATGTGCTGGTAATACCAGACCAGTTCGCCGGTGGCCGGTCGCAGGGCGAGAGTCGCATTGGTGTAGAGCGCGTCGTTGCTAACCCCTTCGATGCCTAGGGGATACAGCAAGGGCCCGGTATTGTAGGTAGGCGAAACGCCGAAGAAAACCAGATCCAATGCCGGGTCATAGCCACCGGTATTCCATACCGAGCCGCCCTGACGCTGTTCCAGTGGGATGTTGTTCCAGGTGTTGCCGCCCGGTTCACCAGGCCTGGCCAGGGTGTAAAAGCGCCAGGTTTCCTCGCCGGTTTCCAGATCGACGGCGATGATAAAACCACCCCCGGGTACCCGGGAGGCAGCCACGCCCTGGATTACCTGCCCCCCTGCTGTCAGTGGCGCACTGCGCAGTGCGTAACCGCTGTTATCACCCGTATCGATGGCGTGATCCCACAGGACCCTGCCGGAGCGCGCATCCAGCGCCACCATGTGCAGATCCGAGGTGGGCACCAACACCTTGTTCTCATGCAGTGATATACCAAACTTATGGCTGGTGATGGCGCCACCTTGGTGCCGATAGCGCCACAACAGCTCACCGTTGGTGGCATCCATGGCCAGCACCACATCCCCGGCGCTATAGAGAAACATGACGCCATCGTGTACCAGTGGAGTTGGCATGTTGTTGCCGGGGGTCACCGTTTGGTGCCAGGCGAGTTCCAGATCGGTAACGGTTTGTCTGTTGATCGAGTCGAGAGGTGAATAGCCCTTATTGTCATAAGTACGACGCCATATCAACCAGTCGGAGGGAGGGGGATTTTGTAAGAGTTCATCATTTACCGATGAATAATTGCGTAGTAATGGAACCTCGTCAGGGTCAGCTATCACAGATTGCAGCGAACTGGCGTCGGTTCGACCATATTGCTCGATAATTCCTCTTGGAGGGCTGCCGTCCTGCTGGGCGATTGCCGTGTTAACGAATAGTGCTAGCAGCAGAACAAAAGCTGTAGCGATGTGTATTATCGTTCTCATTACAATGCACCCCGTAAGGTTCGGTTGTTTATGCCCTGGCTTCACAGGCGGTTATTCTGCTCTGAATTTTAACGCGATGTGCCCGCATTCTGCCAGTTGGTCTTGCCTTAGCATTTTGGACCACTGCGCCAGGTCATAATTTCTGCTTCGAATGGGGCTTGCCAAAAACGAGAAAGGGCGCCGACCGGTAACAGCCGGTGGGCGCCCGAGAGTTCGTCATGACCCTCTGCGCTGCTAACGGTACGTACTTACCGGAGGTAACTGCGCACCCGACAGGTCGTCCGGAATGCTCATCTCGACCCTGACCGTGTGGGTCAGTGTGCCGATTCCCTCGATGCTGGCACTGATGGTCTCACCGTCGATCAGGTATCCGGAGCCTGACGCGCGCTCGACGCGACCAGCACCGGTTCCGCCCGACGTCCCGCTCTGCATGACATCACCGGGGAAGACCGTGATCAGCGACGAGGCGTACTCGATGAGCTCAGGGATATTATGGATCATGTCACCAGCCCTGGCCTCCTGCACGGTGACGCCGTCGATAACCAGGGTCTGGTGCAGGCGCTCCATGGGATCGCCATAGAACTCTTTTGGCACGATCCAGGGACCATGCGGCGCGAACGTGTCGTGGCCCTTGCCGACGAACCAGTCCGAACCGGAGCCAAAACCGCCAGGAGGACGTCCGCCACGGTCGGAGATGTCCATCGCCACCATATAACCAAACACGTAGTCGTACGCACGGTCCGCGGAGATGTACTTACCGGTGCGGCCGAAGACGATGGCCATCTCCACTTCCCACTCGATCCGGTCACGTCCGTAGGGCATGATGATGTCCTCACCGTCGCCGATGATTGCTCCGCGGGTGGGCTTCAGGAACAGATAGGGAACGCCGCGGTTTTCCTGACGCTGGCGCAGGCGAGCTTGAAATTCATCGTCATTGCAGCCCTCGCAGGCGTGGCTGTAAAAGTTCACGGCCGCGTTCATGAGTTTGCTTGGATACTGAATCGGGGCCATGATATCCACCGAGCCCACCGGGTGCACAAAGCTGCGCTGGCCACTGCCGCTCAGCAGATTCTCCTCCACGAGCCAGTTCACAACCTCGTAGATCCGGAACTTCAGGCCGTACTCGTACTGCTCGATGAGCCCGAGCATATCCTCGGGCATGCTGATCTGGCTGTACTGCGGCAGCAACTGCATGGCGCGGTTCGCGGCCGCAAGCTCGACGATCAGCTGGTCATCGCGCATGACCAGGCCGACGGTCGGTATATCGTTGATCGCAAAGGTGCCGACCTTGAACGGCTCGACCGACTCCATGGCCTGGGCAGAGACGTCGACCGGGCTGGCAAAAATCACCAGCGTCGCAGCAAACGCCAGGGTTAATAGGGACTTTCTTATCATTTCTTACTCCCGTGCAGAGCACTAACAGGCTTATTGGTAGAACCAAAGCTATCTCTGTAGTGGGCCAATGTCCAGGCCTATGAATTGTGAGCTGCTTATTGGCCTATCATCGACGACAGCGCTGAATCTATTTAATTTGGGAGTAATGGGATACACTCGAGTCGTTAACCTATTAATCCAATTTCCTGCGAGCTCAAAAGGAGAACATCATGAAATTAACAAGAAAAATTATGCTAATCGTCCTAATCGGACTATTTTCCCAATTTTCCATGGCGGATAACGCCTCATCTGCCAAGGAAATCGCCGATATTGTTGCGTCTTTGAATCATTTCCCGTCTGACGCGGACAAGGAAGCGTTGATGGCTATCTCCTCAGACGATAGCCTTGGCGAAGGCGTACGGGCTATGGCTACGGCGATTGCTACTTTTGCCCATTCTGCAAATGACGAAGGCAAAGCAGCGATGGCCATGATCCAGGCTAATGATGAGGCCCCTGACCGCACCAAGGAATTGGCCGGAATAATTGCCGGTATCACCCACACGGCTAGTGCGGATGCGAAAGCCACGCTGGCAGAATTGTTCCCGTAGTAATCGCTCAAGGATGACCGAAGGCCTCGCTTTGTCACGAAGCGAGGCTTTTCCCGTTTCAACTATAATGCACCCGGTGTGGGGCAGACGGTTGCGGACCGCGTATTTAGTTTGGTCCTAATCTGGCAGCTTGAACACATACAGTGCGTTATGCCCGTCCGGGCTGCTCAGCTCCGGCGCCAGGAAACTGCCGATGCGCCACGGGCTGCCGCCCTCGCGGCCGGCAGCAATGGCGATGTACTGTTCGCCATCGATGGCGTATGACACCGGAAACCCCTGCACCGATGTAGCGAGTCTGGTGCGCCACAGTTCCTCACCGTTGCTGACGTCGTAGGCGTGGACGTAACGGTCGTAGTCGCCTATGAACAGCAGGCCGCCGGCCGTACTCAAGGCGGCGGTCAGGAAAGGCGCGCGCTGCTCCACACTCCAGGTCTCATCCATGGTGGCCACGTTGTAGGCACCCAGTTTGCCGAACTGCTCATCGGTGCCGGGCATGGGCATCCATCTGCGATCCCCCTGAGTGCCGCCGGAGCCGATTTCAAATGTAGTTTGCCGGGGTGACATCTCCATGCAGGACTGGCTCAGCGGGATGATCAGTTGCTGGGTGGGGGGGTGATAGGTACTGGACTGCCAGTTATGGCCACCGGCGGTGGAGGGGCATACCGAGAGCCATTCTCCTATTTTCATGTTGCGAATGTCTTCCCGATACCGTACCTGACCGGTTTCCAAGTTAAGCTCCGAAAACACATTTTGATAAACCGTCTGTTTTAAGCCCCGGAACTCTCCGCTGCGACGATCCAGCTTCCAGAGGATGCCGCTCTTGCCGATCGTCAGCAGGAAGGGTTCATCGAATATATCCACCAGCACCTGTTCGAATGCCTCGTCCATGTCCAGGGATTCGCCGGGCACATGCTGTCGATACCACACCAGGCGGCCATCATCCGGATTCAGTGCCAGGGTGGAATTGGAATACAGGGCGGCGTCTTCGGTGGTGAGGCCGCGGCTCGCCGCCATCCAGGGCTTGGCCTGGGCGGTACCGAAAAACACAAGATTCAGATCCGGATCCCAGCTGCCGCTTATCCAGACATCGACGCCGCCGCGGAATTCCAACGGTAGTCCACCCCAGCTATCGCCCCCGGCTTCCCCGGGCCGGGCGACGGTATAGGTACGCCAGAGTTCTTCACCGCTGCGGGCGTCGTGGCCGGTGATGAAACAGCTCTCTTCATAGAAACGGCCACACCCGGTGATGCCATTGATGACCTTGCCATTGGCTACGATGGGGCCGCTGGTGTTGGAGTAGCCCAGGCTGCTGTCGGCGATTTCAACATCCCAGCGTACGGCACCGGTACGGGCGTCCAGCGCCACCAGGTGCGCGTCGGTGGTGGCGACATAGATCATGTCCTCCCACATCGCCAGCGTACGCAGATGCCCGCCCTGGCGACCCCCTTCCGGAAACTGCCGGCGGTATTCCCATAATAAGGTGCCATCTCGCCCATTTAAGGCTTGCACGACGTTGCCAAAATTGGGAATGAAAATAAACCCATCTCTCACCAGTGGCGCCGGTTGGCTGCGGCCGGGTTCCATGCCCCAGACCCAGGCCAGGCTCAGGTTCTTAACATTGTCGGTATTGATTTGCGTGAGCGGCGTAAAACCGTGGCTCTGTGGAGTGCGGCGCCAATAGGTCCAGTCGGCGGCGGCTGGGTCGATCAGCTCAGCCGTGGTGACATTGCGAAAACCCGGCAGCGCTTGCAGGGAGCGGGTCAGTGCGCGTTCAGACCGGTAGATGGTGGCAAACTCCGGCACGCTGCTGCGAGCAGAGGGAGTGGGCATGGTGCCGGCTCTGCCGGGAACCGGTAGTCGCGGGGCTTGTCGCTGCACCGCGTTGGCCTGATCGCCAATGAAGGCGACCGCGTCAGATGAGAAGCTCAGCGCCTGGGAGCCAGGGGCGATATCGTTGGCGCTGAGCAGGTGCGCTACCAGGGCCGCGTAGTCTGCATCTGCCAGGCTCGCCGGCGCCTGTGGCGGCATCGTGCGTCGGATTAGATCCAACAGCTCGCTGACACTTCGATTCGACCAGTTGCTGGTGAAGTTGCTGCCGGCAAGCGCCGGTGCTTCGAATGAACCCTGCAGATCCAAGAGATGACAGACGGCGCAATTCTGCTGATAGAGGGTGGCGCCGGTGCCGGCCTGGGCCTGGGTAAAGCTGGCTTGCTCGAGCTCCTGCGCCAGCGAGGTGGCAGCACAGGAGGCTGCAAACAACAGCGACACGCTCAGAAGCCGTTTGCGGACGCTTGGATTATTCATGCCATCATCTCTTATTATCAGCTGCCCGCCGATTATTGCAGCGGCTCCTGTAGTCGACCCGATCGATCAATTTAATTCAGCGACAGGGTTTCCTGATATGCCCGCCTCTCGGCTATGGCCTGCACATACTGCTCTTCATCGATGTAGGTGATGCCGACCCAGGCATGACTCATCTCATCGACACCCCGGCGGCCAAACACCACCCACTGGTTGGGGTCCGGGTTAATCGGATTGTTCGCCGTATTATCGAACACGGTGGTGAATTGCAGCACCGTGCCCCTCGGCAATATGGGTTTTACTTCGTCGGCATAAATGTAGGCGATCTGCCAGGTGTGGTTGTATTTATTCACCTGGCTCAGCACTTCCCTGCGACCGTCAGGATAAATGGCGGTCATGGTCATCACCTTGCCGCGCATGTGCATGTGGGGACGAAAACTGTGAAGCACCGCCGCCGACTGCAACACGTGGGTGCCCTGTAATACCTGATAGCCATGGGGAGGGATGATGATGTCCTGTCCCCTGGCCATGCCATTGAGGCCGTCTACCCTGAACATGGATTCGCCATTGGTAACGAGTTCCGGCTGCTGACCTTCGGGATAAAACCAGAGGCCGACCTCGACCACATCGTCTTCACCCCCGATACCCACCGGAAAATAGTGCAGGTTCCAGGCGATGTTGCCACCGGCCGGCACCAGCATGCCGGTGCCCTGAGGGTATATTTCCCAGGACTTGCCGACGCCATATCTGGCCAGTGCCACGGCGCGGCCGCCATCGGCGGGCTGCAGTACCGCATGGCCGTGGTGCACGACCTTCTTGCCCAGGGGAAAGGAGGGCTTAAATTCCGCCGCGCGCAGCCAGCGATCTGATTCGAGGCCTTCAAATGGCACATCCGGTGTCCACCACTGATCCTGACCATTGGCGATCACATCATAGGGTCTGGACTTGATAATCAGGTCAGGCGGGCCTAATTCCTCGGCGAGGTGCCAGGCACCGCCGGCGAGCAACTGGATCGGTGCGGGCAGGTCTGCCGGGTCGCCCTCGGGCGCTCCCCCGTCCGCCCAGGCGGCGAGCGTGGCTATCTGTTGTTCCGACAGCGAGGCATCGTTCTTGAACTGTTGAATACCGGTGGTGGGATCGTTATGCCAGGGCGGCATCATGCGCTTGCCGGTTCTGTCTTTTATCAGCGCAGCGAAGGGCATTACCTGCTGGTAGGTCTGCAGTGGCATCGGGCCGATACCGTCCGGATTGTGGCAGCTCACGCACTTCTGCTGCAGGATCGGAGCCACATCCCTGGCGTAGACAGGCGCGAATGCGCTACCGTCCTGGGCCAGCATACCACCGGTGAAACCCGTCAGCACCAGGAAGACGGCTAATTGTAAAATACTACCTCGATGTGTTTGCCTGTAACTGTTCATTCGGCGCTCCTGTTTAAGAGGTGGGTCTCAAGCTGTGTGGTTTATTCGTTGCTGTTTCAATTCTCTTAATTACTGATATCGACCGTAAAATAGGCATTGGTATGGCAACAGTAAAATTCAAACGCCGCGATACTGTCAATGGTCTGCATGCGCACAATATAGCGCCCCGGGGCTGCGAACGTCGCCTCAACTTCGGTGGGTCCTGCAGCGGGTCTCATCATATACTCCAATTCGTCGAATTCGACAACACCCGGTCCAGAATGCTTGGCCCATCCCACCCATATTTCCTCGTCGGGGTGTTCGATCCAGGCGCTTAAGTTTACCGCTTCCCCCACCCGTCCGCTAATAGCAGCTTCGGAAAATAACCCCTTGCGACCACGCACGCCGACACCATCGGCGGATAGTTTCACCAGCGGTGCCACGTCACCGCGACCGCCGGAAGCCGGCTCGTCTAATACATAAGCCGGCAGAATGTGTCCGGGGATGCTCAGAGATTGGCTGGCGCTGCTCAGATTCCACACCACGGTTTCATCGATGCCGAAACTGGCAGGCACGGTGACGGTAAAAACACAGAATTTGTGCCGGTAGCGCGGTGGCAGTGGATCGAAATGGGTGGGCAGAATGGCGTCAAGACTGGCGTCGCTTAGATGGTTATCGGTCCCCAATGGAATGGTCAGTGATTGTTCGGAATTGAGATTGAAGAAGCTGAAACAGAGACTCTTGCTGCCATCTGCATTGGCAAACCAGCCGTCGAACAAGGGAATCACTGGCTGGCCGCTGGGTCTTATGACATCGGCAGACCAGATCTGATTGGACAATTGAATCTGTTGTGCCACTGTACCCGCAATAGGCGAGAGCAACAGCGCCAGCAACAACGCCTGTAACAACAGGCAGCGCTTGCTTGACAGGTTCTTGCTCATCATCATGGCGAGGACTCTATAGATGCTGTAGTGCCCGCCGATAGTACTCAATCCCTGAGCCGTTGTCTCCTGCGGGCACCAATCCTGGGCCTTGCAACCCAGACTCTGGTCAGCTCGCTGGCTGTGCGGGAAGACGACTGATGTGTGGCTCCAGGCACGTGTTGCAGATCGCCTGCAGGGCGAATCCCAACTAGCGCGACTTCGGGTCGCACGCGCTCTAACACGCGATAATCGGGCTTTCTACCGTACTTTAAGAGTAAATGCATCATTTGTTTGTAAGAGCGCGCTTTAGCGCTTTACGCTTATTGTGGTAGAATTCTCGAGGTGGCTTCTCTGGTTTTTGGCACTAAGGTGCTGAAATCTAAGAGAAGACGCTCGAATGTCCCTGTTCATAGTAGATATTATGCAAGAATCTACGGAATTATAGCATTACGTAATGGTAATATGTGTCATTAGAAATTAATTCATAAAGGTTTATATACTCGTTGATTGAGTATTTATTATTCATTTATCAAATCGCGTAAATGAAGTATAGATGAACAGCGGTTTTGC
>JADFIJ010000140.1 GCA_022566775.1 Pseudomonadota bacterium
ATTTGGTACCAGTGGGCGGACTTGAACCGCCACTCCCGTGAAGGAACCGGATTTTGAATCCGGCGTGTCTACCAATTTCACCACACTGGCATCGAGGGTCTCTTTGCTTTGCTTCCCAGTAGCTTTTCCTCTCCCTGAAAAGTTCACTGCACCGGTGCCGCAATCCAGGCCCAACCGCAGAGGGCCGCCATTATACCAACTGGGCCTGATCGTGCAATGTGACAGGGAAGTTCCTGGTGATGGTGGAATAAGCACTGCGCTGGCTTCCGTCTGTTGCGGTTTTTAGTTAGGCTTCCAGTCCCCCGGCGCCGCCAGATCAAGCAGAGCAATTCCATGCATCTCAGGGATTTTTCTTATCGACTACCCGATGAATTGATCGCTCACTATCCTGTGGAGAAGCGCAGTGACAGTCGGCTACTGTGCCTGAACGCGCAATCGGGTGCTATCGACCATAGAATCTTCAACAGCTTGACAGATCTGCTGCGGCCTGATGATTTGCTGGTATTCAATGATACCCGGGTTATCCCGGCGCGCCTGTACGGCCATAAACAGTCGGGTGGTAAGATAGAGGTACTGATCGAGCGATTCCTGGAAGGCAATCGTCTGCTGGCGCAGGTTCGAGCCAGCAAGTCGCCACAGCCAGGCACTCGACTGATATTCGATGCAATCGAGCCCGGCGGCGAAGATCAAAACCTGGCAATAAGCGCCGAAGTCATCGGTCGGGCAGATGATTTCTACGTTCTGCAGTTTCCCCAGACACTGGATGTGCCCGCCGCATTGCGGCGTATCGGACATATACCGCTGCCACCTTATATCAAACGCGAAGATCGACGCTCAGACGCGGAGCGCTATCAAACCGTTTATGCCAGCAAGGAAGGCGCGGTGGCGGCGCCTACCGCGGGGTTGCATTTCGATGAGGAATTGCTTGCCGCCATCGAGGCGAGGGGGATCGATAGTGCCTATCTGACACTACATGTGGGCGCCGGCACCTTTCAACCGGTGCGCGTAGACGATGTAACCGAACATCGAATGCACAAGGAATTTGTCGATATCGGCGCGCCGGTCTGCGAGAAAGTACGGGCATGCAAGGCCAGGGGTGGGCGCGTTATCGCCGTTGGCACCACCACGGTTCGCAGCCTGGAATCGGCGGCACCCAATGGGGTGCTACATCCATTTTCAGGGGAGACCGATATTTTTATCTATCCCGGTTTTGAATTTCAGGTCGTCGATGCAATGATAACGAATTTTCATCTGCCGGAATCTACCTTATTAATGTTGGTCAGTGCGTTCTGTAGTCAAAAAATGCTACTTGACGCCTATTATATTGCCATCGAAAAAAGATATCGATTCTATAGTTACGGCGATGCGATGTTTCTGTATCGGGTCTAATCTCTGTTATACTGCGCGGCCCGGAATCTCGAGAGCCAGTCATCAGTTGCAGCCTGATTCGAAGTTCGATGAGTTCAGATATTAACCCATGAAACAGAGGGATTAGACGAAGCATGAAAGCGCCTGTACGCGTGGTTGTCACCGGAGCAGCGGGACAAATAGCCTATTCATTGTTATTTAGAATTGCCGCCGGCGAAATGCTCGGCAGCGATCAGCCCATCATCCTGCAGCTACTTGAAATTACACCGGCCCTGGATACATTGAGCGGTGCCGTCATGGAAATCGAAGACTGTGCATTCCCGCTGGTGGCAGGGATTGTCCAGACCGATGACCCGAATGTGGCTTTCAAAGATGCAGACTACTGTCTGTTAGTGGGTGCGCGACCGAGAGGGCCGGGCATGGAGCGCAAGGATTTACTGCAGGCGAATGCGCAGATCTTCTCCGTCCAGGGCCAGGCTATCAATGACAATGCCAGTGCTGACGTCAAGGTACTGGTAGTCGGAAATCCCGCCAACACCAACGCACTCATCGCCTACCGCAATGCGCCCGGTCTAGACCCTCGCCAGTTTACCGCCATGACGCGTCTGGATCACAACCGAGCCGTCGCCCAGTTGGCGCAAAAAACCGGTAAGCACAGTACCGAAGTCGAAGGCATGATGATCTGGGGCAATCACTCCGCAACCCAGTATCCGGACCTGCACCATTGCACGGTAGCGGGAGAGAAAGCAGTGGATCTGGTTGACCAGGCCTGGATCGCCGGGGAGTTCATCCCCACCGTACAGCAAAGGGGAGCCGCCATCATCAAGGCGCGGGGATTATCCAGTGCGGCCTCGGCTGCCAACGCCGCCATCGAGCACATGCGCGATTGGGTGCTGGGTACTGGCGGCAAGATCGTCAGCATGGGTATACACAGCGATGGTAGCTACGGCGTCGACCCGGGCCTGATATTCTCATATCCTGTGGTCTGTGCAGATGGCGCTTACAGCATCGTTCAGGAACTGGACATTAACGAGTTTAGCCAGGGCTTGATCGATAATACAGAGAACGAATTGAAACAGGAGCGGGACGCGGTAGCGGACTTGCTTCCCTGATTCCGGCGTGGGTCGATCCACGCCTGGATGGACCGGCACCCAATGAACGGAAAGTCACTCACGCTAGCAAGAAGCCAGCAATTCTGGATTTTCCAGTTCGTGGGCTGGTCGGTGTGGGTATCGATGCTGATCCTGCGCGATCTCATCTTCGTGCCGCCGGAATACATCTTTCCTCGTGCCCTGGTATTCAGTTTCAGTGCCATCACCGCCATCGCGGTAACGGTCGGACTGCGGAGCCTGTACCGGCTGGTGTGGGAACGGGGCTTTGTGCTCCGCTTCCTGGTGGTATGGTTTGGATCACTGGGCGCGGCACTGCTGTGGCAACCGGTTCAAAATTTCATCGCCTTGCTGCCCTACGGTGAAATACTCGATCTACGTAATGCCAGCGCCCGCGATCTGCTGGACGGCTTGTTCAGTCGCGCCTTCCCCTTGATGTTGCTCTGGAGCGGCCTGTATTTCCTCATCAAGTACTATCAATTGCTGCAGGAAGAAAAAGAGAAGCGCCTGCGTTCGGAAGCCCTCGCCCACGAAGCGCAGTTGTTGATGTTGCGATACCAGCTTAACCCGCATTTTCTCTTCAACACCCTCAATGCTATTTCCACACTGGTGTTGTCGAAGGCCACCGATCAGGCCAATGCAATGATCATCAAGTTAAGCAAGTTTCTGCGCTACTCATTGGATCATTCGCCATTGGATAAAGTCAGTCTGGCGCAGGAACTGGAGACGTCGCGGCTTTATCTGGATATAGAAAAGGTCCGTTTCGGCGAGAGCCTAATCCTGGTTTTTGAGATCGAAAAGGATGTCGAGCAGGCCATGGTGCCAACCATGCTGCTACAGCCAATTATCGAGAACTCCATCAAGCATGGGGTCTCCAAGTCTGAAAGCGGGGGCACCATCACTATATCGGCACAGCGAGATGGCGATAAGCTGGTTTTGGAGGTGAGAGACGATGGACCCGGTGTCGCCGATCTACAAAGAGTCGACGCAGCCTCCGATTTGTCTAAGGGAGTGGGTATCAGTAATATTAGAAACCGTCTGCAAGGCATTTATGGTGAGGAACACAGCCTGACATTTTCCAATGCCCAGCCCAGTGGACTAAACGTGAGAGTAGTAATTCCCTATGACACAAAATGAGCAGCCCAATTTAACCGCGATCATCGTCGATGATGAAGAGTTAGCCCGGCAGGGGCTGGCCATGCGCCTGCAAGAGTTTCCCCAGCTAAGCATCGTGCAAAGCTGCAAGAATGGCCGTGAGGCAATTGCCGCCATCATCGATAAGGAGCCGGATGTCGTATTCCTGGATATTCAGATGCCGGGCATGTCCGGGTTCGAGATGATCCGTGAGATACAGGCAGATATCATGCCGATGATCATATTTGTGACCGCCTACGATGCCTTCGCAATCGATGCCTTCGAGGCCCATGCGGTTGACTATTTGCTGAAACCGGTCGAGGAAGAGCGTTTGCAGGAAGCGGTAAGCAGAGCGCAACAGAGAAAATCCCAGCAATCTGCGCAAAACGAGAAGCAGCGCCTGATGGGCCTGGTGGTAAAGCTCACCGGGAAATCCCCTGTGGCCATAGATGAGATGCTCGACGCCGATGAGGGGGCGGTTGAACACGCCGATCGACTGGCAATCAAGGATGGTTCATCGATTACATTCGTACCCATCAAGGACATAGACTGGGTCGATGCGGCCGGGGACTACATGTGTGTTCATGTCGCGGGAGTAACCCATATCATGCGCACGACGATGAAAGATCTGGAGTCAAAACTCGATCCGTCGATCTTCCAGCGAGTTCATCGATCGACGATTGTAAACTTACGCCGGGTAGAGAAAGTGTCTTCCCATATTAATGGCGAATTTCACCTCACCTTGAGTTGTGGCACCTCTTTGAAGATGAGCCGCTCCTATAAAGAGAAGGTGAAGCGCTTCTTTTAGCCCCCGGTAGCCGAGAGAATATTCTCAGCCGATGTTGCGCTTAGTTCAGCGCCCGATCCAGAAAATCGAGCCGGTCCTGCCCCCAGAATATCTGCTTGTTATAGAGATAACTGGGGGCGCCGAATATGCCGCGTTTAACAGCCGTTTCGCTATCGGCAGCGATGATTTGAGGAGCCCGGTCGGCAGCGGCCAACAGTTCTTCCCCGTCTAACTGGTTTTCGCTGGCGATAGCGAGCAAGGTGTGCCGGTCGCTGATATCTCTGTCCTCCACCCAGCATGCTCGCAGGCAGGCAGCTGCCAGTCTCATTGCCGATTCTGCTGGTTGTCCTCGGAGTTCGATTACCATGGCGGCCGCCAGTTTGTCGCTGACCGGAAAATGTTTTGGCTCCAAGGTCAGGGGCAGGTCCAGATAATCACGCCAGCGCCGCAATTCCTCCATGCGATAGGCCTGGCGTTGAGGCGAGCGGCGCGCCAGCGGTATCCCGCCAGTGCTGGGGAAGATCACCGCAAAATCCACCGGCCACAGCTTAATCGTGGCCTGGTGGCGAGCCGCGATGTCCTGCAGGCGCTGGTGCCCCAGATAGGACCATGGAGAAATGAGTGAGAGGTAGTAGTCAATTGTCTTGTTCAAGGTCGTGTCCAGTGAGTTGATCAGGGGTCTAATTGCTGATGTGATTCAGGGGTAATTCTGTGGTGTTGATTACTTCCCGCAACATGAAACTGGAATGCACGTCGGTAACGCCTTCGATTCGGGTAATCTTGTTGAGGAGGAATTCCTGGTAACACTCCATGTCCGGTACCACGACTTTCAATTGGTAGTCTGCGGATTGACCGGTAATCAGGAGACATTCGATCACTTCAGGATAGCTCCGCACCTGCTTCTCAAACACCTCGAAGCGATCGGGGGTGTGCCGGTCCATGCTGATCTGGATCAGGGCCGTCAATTTGAGATCGAGTTGGGAGGCATTCAGCAGCGTGACCTGCTTATTGATTATTCCCGCCTCTTCGAGCTGTTTTACCCGTCTTGCACAGGGGGAGGGGGAGAGGCCTATTTGCTCAGCCAGTTCCAGGTTGGTAATGCTGCCATCTCGCTGCAGCGACTGCAGGATGCGCTTATCCAGCTTGTCCAGGGCCATCTCGCCAGCTCATCTATAGTGAAGATAACGCATCATATTCGTAAACATGGCGTAAATAAACAATAATACGTAAAAATATAGTGATATTAACCACTAATACCGGGTATTAGTGGAATATATGCATAGAAACACCTCTGAAATTCGCCTATTCTAGTCGCTCTCGAACAGGGTCCCCGGTCACAAGCCTGAAGACTCCTACAGCAACCTCACAAGGGTTGGCCGAGAAGATATCCAGAGAAGAAATGCACAGGCCCAAACAAGTCATGTTTGATCACCGCAAGTACAAGCCATTCCAGCCTATCGATATCAAGGATCGAACCTGGCCGGACCAGGTCATTACCGCAGCGCCCACCTGGTGCAGCGTGGATTTGCGTGATGGCAATCAGGCCTTGATCGAACCCATGACTGTGGCCCAGAAGCAGAAGATGTTCGGCCTGTTGGTGGAGGTGGGATTTAAGGAGATCGAGGTGGGTTTTCCTGCCGCTTCGCAACCAGATTTCGATTTTGTTCGGGGTCTGATCAAAGCAGACAAGGTGCCCGATGATGTGACCATCCAGGTTCTCACCCAGGCGCGCCCGCAACTCATCCAGCGTAGCTTCGAGTCTCTCAAGGGTGCCAGAAGAGCCATCATGCACGTGTACAACTCCACCTCCGTGGTGCAGCGTGAAAAGGTTTTCAAGACTGACAAGGCCGGCATCATTGATATTGCCGTGGCCGGCGCGCGGGAAGTGAAGCGCTGTGCCGAACTGGCACCGGAAACGGAGTGGGTATTCCAATACTCGCCAGAGAGTTTTACCGGCACCGAGCTGGATTTCGCGGTGGAAGTTTGCGATGCAGTGACCGCCGTTTGGCAGCCTACACCAGACAATCCGGTCATTATTAATCTGCCATCCACGGTGGAGATGGCGACCCCGAACATTTATGCCGACCAGATCGAGTGGTTCTGCCGTCACATCAAGCACCGGGACGCGGTGATTGTCTCTCTGCACACCCACAACGATCGCAGCTGCGCCATCGGCGCCGCCGAACTGGCGATCATGGCTGGAGCCCAGCGGGTCGAAGGCACCTTGCTTGGCAATGGCGAACGTACTGGCAACATGGATATCGTGGTCATGGCCATGAATCTGTATAGCCAGGGCATCGATCCAGAGTTGGATCTGCATGACATGGACAAGATCGTTTCGGTGGTGCGTGAATGCACCCAGATCGACGTCCACCCTCGTCAGGCTTATGCCGGTGACCTGGTGTTCACGGCCTTCTCCGGGTCCCACCAGGACGCGATCAAGAAGTGTCTGGATATCTATGAGGAGGGAGCGCCCTGGGAGATTGCCTATTTGCCAATCGATCCTCGCGACATTGGCAGAAGCTACCAGGACGTCATCCGGGTGAATAGCCAGTCCGGTAAAGGCGGCGTTGCCTATGTACTGGCCAACCGGTTCGGCTTTGAATTGCCGCGCTGGCTACAGATAGAATTTTCTCAAGTGGTGCAACGGGTCACCGAGGACAGCGGTCAGGAAATCCATTCCGATGAGATCTGGAGCCTGTTCGATCAGCACTACCTGAACAATGAAAAACTGCTGAGTCTGGAAAATTTTACGATTGAAAAAAATGATGACCGTGAAACCTTCACTGCCAAGCTTGATTACTACGGCACTGAATTGCTCATCAATGGCGAAGGCGATGGAGTGCTGGATGCGTTCGTAGAGGGTATCAAGCAGGCCATTAACATCGATTTTGAAATTTTGGAATATGGTGAGCACGCACTGGGCCAGGGCGCCGATGCGGAAGCGGTTACCTATATTCAGCTTAAATGTAATGGCCGACGTTACAGCGGCGTTGCCATCAGCAAAGACATCATCGCATCTTCCCTCAATGCCTTCATGGGCGCAGCCAGTCAGTTGCTCAGTGAGCAGCGCGCCGCTGCCTGAGCTGCCAATCTGCTCTGGCAGCGTAATCATGGCGGCGGCATCCCCATAATTCCCACCAACACGTTAATCTTCGTCGATTAAGTGCTAATCTAAATGATAATGATTTGCATTTAGCCTTCTACTTGGATATTCTGCTGCCAGCTTTGTCTTTTAGCAATTGTTTAGCAAAAACCAGGAGTAGTAGCGGGTGTTCAGGAGATTTATTTCCAGTGTAGTAGGGGGCTTGTTCATTGTTGCCAGTGCCACTGGCAGCGGGGCGGAGGCGACGCCCACGGTCGAAGAGTTGTGGCAGATGGTGCAAGCCCAGCAGCGCGAGCTTGAACAACTACGTGAACAGCTGAATTCGACCCGATCCCAGACCAGTCATGTCGAAATCCAGATGCTGGAGAATAGTGAACGCATCGAGGCGGTGGGTGAGGTCCTCGATCGAGGAGGTAGTCTCGGCAGAGCCAGTTGGGCTGACAGAACCACTATCGGTGGTTACGGTGAAATGCTCTACAACGACGGGACCAGCGCGGCCAGCAGCAAGGAATTGGACATCCAGCGCTTCGTGCTCTTCGTTGGCCATGAATTTAACCAGAATCTGCGTTTCTTTTCCGAGCTGGAGATTGAACACTCCCTCATCAGCGACGATGCCCGTGCACCCGGTGCGGTGGAACTGGAGCAGGCTTACCTGGAATGGGATTACAGGGCCAATCACCGCGTCGCGGCCGGAATGTTCCTGGTGCCGATGGGCATCATCAATGAAACCCACGAGCCCAATACCTTTTACGGCGTAGAAAGAAACCGCACCGAATCCCGCATCATTCCGTCGACCTACCGTGTAAACGGCATCAAATTTGCCGGTCAGCTGGGCTCAGGATTCAGCTATGACCTTGGCATCCATGAAGGCCTGTTCTTCGAGAGCGGCAACGGCGGTGAGCTGACGATCAGAGATTCGAGACAGGCCGGCGCCCGAGCAGAAATGGACGACCTGGCTTACACGGCCCGGATTCGCTATACCGGTATACCGGGCCTCGAGTTAGGGCTGTCCATGCAGTATCAAAGCGACATGACCCAGAGCGGCAGCACCCGCAGCAATATCAATCGTGATGGCGTGTTGGATAGCTTCGGCAATCCGGTTAGTGGAATAGACGCCATCCTCACCGAGGCTCACATCGCCTATCGGTCCGGCGCTTGGGGATTCAAGGCGCTGTACGCCGAATGGGATATCGACGACAAGATCGAGACCGTTGCCAATAACGATGGCAGCAATAATGGTCTCGGCCGCGATCGTCAGTACGGCTACTACCTGGAACCGTCATTTCAGCTCACCGACAAATTTGGCCTGTTCGCCCGCTACGAGCGTAGCGATGAACGCGCCGGCAGCACGCTGGGTGACGCCAGGAACTCCGCCAGCAAGCGTAGTCTTCTGGGTATGAATTACTGGCTGACTGACAACGTCGTGATGAAGCTCGATTACCAGTTTGAGGATGACGACAAGGCCCGTGATCTCAATGGATTTAACCTGGGTGTGGGCTGGCAGTTCTAAATGCCTCGGCGCTTGCCGACCGACCTATCGCCCTGGAAGCTGACGCCGACAATGGAGAGTGAAGAATAGAAAATGAACGCCAAGTTTAAAATCAGACCACTCAGAGTCTTGTTGGCATTGTTGCTTGCACTGTCTTTACCGCTGGTGATAGCGAGTGACGATTTCATTGCCCCGGAAGAATTTCTGGCGCGTGTATTCACCGGTAATTTGCCTGCGAGCAACACGGTCTGGATCAGCGGCGACAAGAAAGAAATCGTCGCAGATATCCTCGGTCACCGGCCAGCTTTTTTGCGTGTGCGTTACTGGGGTAGCCGTGATCGTTCTGCCTGGATTGTCGACGAAATCGGCAAGACCGAACCCATCACCATCGGTGTGGTCATTGCCGGCAAGCAGATCGAGGAAATCAAGGTGCTGGCATTCAGAGAATCCAGGGGCTGGGAAATAAAATATGAATTCTTCACTCGGCAGTTCGACGGTGTTCATATCAAGGACAGGCAGCGCCTGAGCAGATCGATCGATGGCATTAGCGGCGCGACCTTGTCGGTTAAGGCGATGACGAATGTATCCCGGCTGGTGCTCTATCTTGCCGAATTCATCTCCACCTGAAGCGCCCTGCGGCCGATCTGCATTGACTAACGATCCTGCCAAGTCACCACGAAGT
>JADFIJ010000290.1 GCA_022566775.1 Pseudomonadota bacterium
TTCACATGATGGTTTCATGTCCATCGGGGACGCCATCGCGCTCCACATCAACCAGCACGTCTCGCAGCACCAGAAGATCCAGTGTTGCGCCTTCGATGCTGCGGTCGCCATCGGCCAAGCCAATGCTGGTTGCGGATGGTTCGTCTATTGAAAAACCGCTTTCATTACTCGACACGCTGATAGTCGAAGAAAAACCGGGTTTCAAATCCAGATCTCCAACGATGTAGTAGTCCAGCTGCCGGGAGGACCCCGCTTTCACCGTTGGTACGATACACACCATTGCAGGCAGGCCATCGGGCAGCCACATCGAGCAATCGTCATCTAATCCACGAACATCTACGTCGGCGGAAAATTGAATGTCGATTCGCAGCAAATTTTCATCGGTATCTGTTGGATTATTAATCTCAATATAAAAGGGAAGCTCTTCATAAGGAAATATGAATGATTTCGAAGTGTGGTAGCGAATGGAGGCTTCAGCGTCAGATTGTGAATAGCCATAATTTGCAGCAAGCAAACTACAACATAAAGCCGAGAATAGAATTGTCTTCAGTAGCTTAACTCTGCCTGCCACTTCGTTGTCCTGTGAATATCGAATTTTGAAATTATTGCCCTGTTTCTAATATCGACATCTAGCCGGTCTGATTTACCTTCAGGTAGCGGCCTACAGACCATTGTTCTCGATGGCAGAGGTCATCTAGTCTGGTAAACGAGGGACAGCGGAATTCCATCTGCACAATGCAAGGAGAAAAGCTGTGTGCTGTGGGCTCGGGTCCGGAATCGTCTCAGGCTTCGAAAGGAAGTGATCCTATGACGCCTGCAGGACTGTGGGAGTAAAAACTCCGACGGTCCCCAGAGTTGGAGCGGCGAGAGCCTGTTTACGGGCTCGAGGTGATGTTTACCTTCTTGGTCCAAAAAATATCGATGGAACCCAGGCTATTATCCGAGCGGCTTGAAAACCAGGTAAATGCATCCGCTCCCGGGGGCAGTGACGGGCACATGTCAGCCGCGGCCGTATTTACCTGCGGCCCGAGGTTGCGAGCAGGGCCCCAGCTGTTGGCAGCCAGTTGCATCGCGCCCCAGATATCCATGCCGCCATAACCGCCGGGTCGACCGGAGGTGAAATAAACCATGCCGTCCGCATCCTGGGTGAAATGAAACTCTTCGGCGGCGGTATTGATGTTCGGGCCCTGGTTGACTGGCTCCATCCAGTTTCCATTCGCATCCTGGTTGGAACAATAAATATCGGAACCGCCGTAGCCACCTGCACGTCTCGATGCGAAACACAGGGTCTCGCCGTCATTCAGTATGGCGGGACAGTGTTCGTCACCGGCATCGGTACTGATGGGATAGCCGATGAGCTCGGGCACTGTCCAGGTTCCATTTACCTTGTGGGTGACGAAAAGGTCGCTGTTATTGCGAGGACTAGTGGTGGCGAGTCGATCTGACTTGAAGTATATGGTATTGCCATCGGCAGTAAACCAGGGTTCCCTGTCATCGCCCAATCTCAGGGGGTCGATATCGGTAGCGGGTGCTGCATTAATGGGAATGCCCATGTTTACGGGCGTATTCCAGCTGCCGGTGGTCTCATTAAACGTGGCGATGTAGAGATCCTTGGGGTCACCCGGTGCCACTGCCATATCCTGTCTGGCGCTGCAAAACACCATGGTGCCGTCGGCTGCGAAGGAGAGTTCGCCTTCGGCCCACATCGTGTTGATCGGGGCGCCAAAATTATGCACGGCCAGATCGACCCAGCTCGATTCCGCGGCATCGGCTGGATTTAGAAGAACGGTAGAGACGAGAAATGCCGAAGCACCCATGGTCTTGAGTTTGAATCGAATTGATCGAAATTTCACTTTATTGCTCCTTTCCTCGCTCCGTGACATTCAGCATAAACTAAATTGCGGAAACCAGATTAAAACTCCACCAGCGATCGCCTCGCTGGGCATCGGGGGGTGGCGCCGGATTTCCGGGTCCACCATGAATTTGCAACTTTGACACCCGCGCCGCCCACGCGCTGTCCAGCTCAGCAGGGTCGAGTACACGGTTGAAGATGACTCGATAGACGATGCCATTGAGCTTGAGTCGGCCGCTCTCATTTTCACCCACTTTACTGGCCCAATACTTGGTGTCACAGAAAGAACAGCTTAGATACAGTTTACCCTCCGCCGTGGCCATACAATTGAGATTGACCGAATGCGGTCTGATCCCCGCCCAGATTTGTATCTGGCACAGAGGCACGTCATTGGCAAAAGACCAGTCGGCTACCGGTTCCCTGGCCCGTTCGCCCATCAACAGGCCTCCCGGTGTGCGCTCGCAGGGGCAGACAGAAGAATAGATGAAAAATCCGACAATAACGGCCATCACCAGGGTACCGCTTAGTGCCAGGATTATGGTCCGAATTTTTGAGCTCTCTACGGCGGCTGCTTCTGACATGGGCTTTCTCCGATTATTGTTCTTCTTGGTCGATA
>JADFIJ010000141.1 GCA_022566775.1 Pseudomonadota bacterium
GTGAGCGTGGCAGTCCATTTTCCAAAATCCGCAACCAAGCTAATGCTACCACTGATTGCGCCGAAAGCAGACAGACGATAATCGCTGGACTGCGGTGTGGTCAAGGGCTGGGTAAAGTCGTCAATATTAGTGAAAAAATCTGCCGCCGACTGGCTGTAATATCGGACGGCGGGAATGAGCCGATAACTGCGGCCAATGTTCTGGTGCCACGCCGTGTCGAGCGTATGGGAGCTGACACCAAAATCATCGTGATAGAGACGATAGTTGATATGCAAGGCGGCGTCGGCGGGGGTAAAAAATCGTCGATAGGAGGTGGTCCAGGCGAGCTGGGTTTTGTCTTCGGGTCGCACATCCCTCAACTTGTAGGGATCGCTCAAAAATCCGGACTGTTCGGTAATACTGAAACCGGATTGAATACTGGAGACCTGGTTAATCAGCTGGCTTACCGAGAAATAGACGGACGCGCTGTTTTTATGCTCATCAGTGACCCGGTTAAAAAGCTTGGCATCGGTGGGGGAGATGTCGTCGGATGAGTAGCTTAATCCTGCCGACAGCGTGGTGTTGTCATTATTGAAGTGGCGCTCGCCGCTCAAGCCTGCATAGACAGCCCGATAGTCATCTTCCTCTGAGTAGCCAATATTTCCACTGATGCTGCCGTTTTCCAGATAATAGCTGCCACCTACGGAAATTTCCGAGCGTCGATCGCGGATGCCACTGGCGCCGCTCAGGCTGACGATAGGTTTGCCGTCGCTACCGGCGAGTGTGAACCAGGGAGATGCACCGCTCAAAGACTCGTAGTTGGCCTCGATACGCAGGGCCATATTTCTGCCTACGGGCGTGATCAATTGGAATTGGTGAACATCGATGTCATAGCGATCGAGGTCACCAAAAAGAACTTCGCTGCGGGAGAGATCGTCTTCCTTGTAATTGGAAATTTTATAGGAAAGTGTACTTTCAACGGGTGGGGCGTCAGCCCCGGCGATACCAGGCAGCGCAAGGGCTGTGGTGGACAGTGCCAGCAGGCTGCGGGATCTGTTGATTTTCACTGTTGTGGTCGTCTGCGGGGCAGCCTGGGCGGTCTCGGCGCTCAGTTGCAACCGCAGCCGCCACCGGCGGCACTATTGCCGCCGGAAGAGGCTTCTTTACTGAAAAAGATGTGATCGTTGAGGGCGCTTTCCAGGGGGTCTGACTGCCATTGCATTTCTACCCTGGCGAAATTGCCTCGCTGCCAGGGCCGCACCTCGGTGCAGGCTGTCAGGAGGCTGGTGGCCAGAAGCAGTAGACAAGGAATTCGCAGCATGCGCATTAGTGTGCAGCCAGAGATTTCTGGATCGCCTCCTCGATTATTTCTATATCACCCTTGCGAAAGCCCACATGAACCAGGGATACGGTGCCGTCAGGTTCGATTAGATAGGATGTTGGCATGCCGAAAACCTGGAACAGTTCGGCTATATCTCCATCTGGATCGGCAGGGATGAGGAAATCCAGTGGCGTATCGAGTAAAAAATCCAGGCCGTCTTCGATCGGGTTATCGACGCTAATGGCCACTATCTCTAGCCCCTGATCCTTGTATTTATGATACATCTCATTATACAGGGGCAGGGAAAGCAGGCACGGCGCACACCAGGAAGCCCAAAAATCGACGTAGACCGTCCGGCCCTGCAGCGCACTTAGTGACACGGCTGCCCGATCCGCGTAAATCGATGGCAAAGAGAAGTCGGGCGCCATTTCACCTTCTTCAACCGCGAACGCCGAAATTGCGAAGTTGGCGGCAACTGCAGCAATTGTCAGAGCAGCCAGAGTTTGTGCTCGTTGCTTGATGGTCATGATGTTTCCCTTCCTATTAAATGGCTGCCTGTGCATCGGCAGCTTATTGCAATATTGTTACAGGCTTTTCAGCCGTTGTAAAAGCCCCTGACCCGTAATCACAGGACCCGCAGTGATCCCCCTTGCTTTCACACCCCATTCACTACAACGCCCGAATGGAAAAATCGTCTACATCGCTTGGCTGGCGCTCAGGCAGGATAAGGCAGCGGTTTGGCAAGCTTGCGCATAAGTTGCTGCCAACGGCGTCGCTGTATCTTGAGCTTATACTGCATTTCCCGGTAGCGATCCCGCAGCTGTAACTGATCCCAGTGTTCGAAGGTCTTCTGAATTTGCTGGCCTCTGGTCTCGTACCAGGCCTGACGATGGTCGCTCCATAGCTGCAATGTCTGCAAAAACTGTTGATACTCCTGTTCCAGCAACGGTCGCCACTTATCGGAAACCTGCCTGGATTCGAATTTCTCCGTGGCCCGGCGGTATTGCATATCGAGTTTGGCTTTTTCGACTTGCGCGAAAGAACTACGTTTGAGATCTCGAGTCAAACCAACCACCGAGCAGATTCTTATCATCCACTTGGTGGGGTCGTAGTGCCACCATTTTACGCCGTTTCGATAGTCCCACTGAAAAGCATGGTGATAGTTGTGATAGCCCTCGCCGTAGGTAATCAGGGCGAGGATTGGATTGTCTCTGGCAGAACTGGCTCTGCTGTAGGGTTGTTGGCCCCATATGTGGGCCAGGGAATTAATCAGGTAGGTGAGGTGCTGGCTTAGCACCAGGCGTAACAGGCCGGCAAGAAGCAGGCAGGCGATGATATCACCATGAATGAAGCCCAGGACTGCCGGCAGGGCAATATTGGTGAGTAATATCAGGCCCAGATAGTGCCGGTGCTGCCACATGACGATTGGATCTTTCTTTAGATCCCCAACATTGGAGAAATCTTCGGCGCCGCTCGCGTAGTCACGAAGCAGCCAGCCAATGTGGGAAAACCAGAAGCCGCGCTTGGCGGAGTAAGGGTCGAGATCATTATTGTCGACGTGTTGATGATGACGTCGGTGATCCGATGCCCAGTGCAGGACATCGTTTTGCAGGGCGCAGGCACCGCCAATCGCAAATATGGCTCTGAGGATTGGGTGGGCCTTGTAAGTCTTATGGGACCAGAGTCGGTGATACCCGGCGGTAATAGACATGCCGCAAAAGCCCATGAGCCCGATGAATACCAGCCACTCATACAAGTCATAGCCGTAGAAATATCCATAGAGTGGTACCAGAATGAGGGCGAGGGCTGGGGTCAGACTAAATAACAACATATTAGTCCAGTTAATTGATGCCTTTTTCATGGTCACGGATTCCTGCTGAAGACTATTCACTGAATTTGAGATTCCTGGTGCCGCTCGAGATGGCCCCTGACAATGGACTCGATGCTTTATAAGGATACTAAATTTATAGCGGCGAAAATATGAATTCTTTATCGCCCTGTTAGAACCGGGAAAAGGGTCGAGTTACACCGCCGAAGGCACTATCATCGCAGCAAACCGATCGCAGGAGATTACGCCGGGTGGAGGAGAAAATAATTGATCTTGAATCCAAATTTAGTTTTCAGGAAGATCTGTTACAACAATTGAACAAGGAAATGCTGCTGCAACAGCGCCAAATCGATGCGCTGTCTCTGCAGTTGAGGCTAGTCCGGGAACAACTCTCCGAACTATTGGTCCAGGATGGGGTGCAGCACGACCCACCCCTGGAGGATGAAAAACCGCCCCATTATTAGCCCACTGGGTGATTCGCAGGTTTCTCCAACGCCCAGAGGCACCCTGGTACCACAACGGTGTATGTAGCACTGTCCTGATTTTAGTTGGCTACGGCTACGTCCTCAGCCTGTAGTCCTTTTTCACCCTCGCAGACAGCAAATTCTACACGCTGACCATCCCGCAATACCCGATGCCCTTCGCCTCTGATCGAGCGAAAATGAACAAAGATGTCATCGCCGTTGTCGCGGGTGATGAAGCCAAAGCCCTTGTTGGCATTGAACCATTTGACGCTGCCGCTCTCGCGGTTCATGTCTGCGTATGCGGACTTGCCACTCACCGCAGCCGCGTTGGTCCAGAATACAGCTATCAAGATGGTGATGAATAGCGATATCGCCAGTAGCGGGAAATTGTCGGCGGTTATTTCAAACTGCTGGCTACTGAGAAAGTACAGAGGTACGCATGCCAGCACGGTAATCGTGGCAGCGATAAAAAGTGGTTTTTTGAACATGGTCATACTCTTCTTATTAAGATAATTATTGTGATTGCCTGGCCACAGCCTGCATTCATCTGATCAGAGGTTCCTTAATTCCTCTCCTAATGCCGGATCGAGGTTCGCTAGCAATCCAGTGACAAAATACACCATGCCAACTGGAAGTAAAACTGTTGTCAAGATCCCCCTGCAGTCGTCACCAGGGCGGATCTGCTTCAGCTTGGATTCAGCTTGTTTTTGCTAGTTTATGCACGTGGGAAGGGACAAATTCGAGCGTGCTCGAATCTTTCTTCTCCCATTTGCGAGCTATTTTAGTGCATTTTAAAGAGGTATTACCAGATGAAGACTATACAGGGTTCTGCCATTGTTATCGGCTTGGCGTTGGGTGCATTCTCGGTGCAGGCCGAAACCAGCTTCGAGACAGCGCAGGTATTGGAATCGCGGCCCATCTACCAGATCGTTGAGATTTCTGTGCCCCAGGAGCAATGCTGGGAAGAGGAGATTGCGATCGATCGTTACCCTGGCCGGTATCCATCCCGCACGCCAGTGCTACTGAGTACAGTCATCGGCGGTGCCATTGGTAACGCGCTGGGGCATGGCCGCTCCAACAGACAGATTGGGGCAGTGGTTGGCGCCGTGTTGGGCCACTCCATTGGACGTGATATTATGCAGCGCAGGACGCAGCCGGTGAGCCGCCAGTATGAGACGGTTCAGCGTTGTGAGACGGTGTATCAGCAGACTCAGGAAGAGCGACTGGTGGGGTATCGAGTGACGTATCTCTTCAACGGCGAGGAGTTTTCCGTCCGTACCAAGTCTGATCCGGGAGCTGAGATTCGACTGCGGGTGTCGGTACAGCCGGTATTATAACGGCCTTAACTGGCCAGCCAATGCGGCAGTATGGTGGAGCTAGGGCAGTTCGGTCGTGTGGCGGGTCGAGCACTCTGCTACTATCACCGCAGCACTATTGGGGTGTGATTTGAAGACAATTTTCGTGTCGCTGTTTTTGATCATTTTATTGTCGGGCATGGCAGGGCTGGGCTATGCCCAGGTGCAACCGGCACCGCAGAATGAGCTCAATTTCAACGCCAATGCCGGTGCACGAGACCTCAGATCCAATGCGCCGGACACCAGTAAAATAACCGAGCGGCAGGCGCTAATTCTCGCCAGGCAGAAATTTGCGGGGAAAATATTGCGGATTGGCCTGATCGGCGAAGGAGAAAACCAGCGTTACCAGATACGTATGGAAAATGGAGGCAAGGTATTTACCGTATTCGTGCACGCAACTACCGGCAAGATTGCGGGTGGCAGCTAAATCCCAGCCTAAAATTATCTGACCTGGAGGTCCAGCCCCGATGCGATTACTAGTGGTCGAAGATGAAAGCCTATTGTGCCAGCAACTGCAAAAGGGCTTGCAGAAAGAGGGTTACGTGGTAGATGCGGCCGAAGATGGTAAGACCGGTCTCTACTATGCCACCGAATTCGACTACGACGTCGCCATCATCGATCTCGGATTACCAGAGATCGATGGCATTTCCCTCATCAAACAAATTCGTGACAAGGGCAAAGCATTTCCCGTGCTCATTCTTACCGCGAGAGGCGACTGGCAGGACAAGGTGGCTGGACTGGATGCGGGTGCGGACGACTATGTAGTAAAACCCTTCCAATTCGAGGAGATAGTCGCCAGACTCAACGCCCTGCTGCGCCGGGCTGCGGGATTCTCCAAGCCGAAACTCGAATTTGGCTCCCTGACTCTGGATATTTCGACCAAGCGCCTGACCGTTGGCGATCAGATTGTCGATCTAACGGCCTACGAATACAAAATGCTCGAATACCTGATGATGCACCCGGGGCAGGTTATTTCGAAAACTGAACTTACCGAACACCTCTATGCCCAGGACTACGACAGAGACAGTAATGTGCTGGAAGTGTTCGTGCGTCGACTACGGCAAAAACTCGATCCTGAACAGACTCTCAAGCCCATCGAAACCGTACGCGGACAGGGTTATCGTTTCAATCTGCCTGCATCCTGAATTCCCACCTACTGGCGAGTCTTGAATCTGGATGACATCGAAAGTCTCTGCTAGCGATTACTCCCTGCAATCACGTTTACTGATTTCCTTCAGTGTCCTGCTTTTCGTGTTCTTAGGCTTGACTGGCCTGGTGCTCGATAGTGCTTTCAGAACCAGCATCGAAGCGGGGGCTGCGGACAGACTGCAGGTACAGGTCTATCTTCTATTGGCGGCCGCCGATGAAGAAGACGGTGAATTTTATTTTCTTGAAGACCTGCAGGAACCCCGCTTCGGCCAATTGGATTCGGGACTGTATGGATTCATCAGCCGGCCGAGCCTGGGTGAGCTCTGGCGTAGCGACTCCGCGCTCGCCCTGAGCCTGTCCGATCCGCAGTTGCTGCGGCAACCCATTGGCGTGGGTGAGACCCTGTTCACCCGAACCCGGAATGATGAAGGGGAAGACTTCTTCGTACTCAGTTATGGCATTCTCTGGGAGGATGGCATCAGCGAATATAGCTTCAGCGTCATGGAGAATGCAGGCCCTTATTATTCCGAGATTTCCAACTTCAGAACCAGCCTGTGGTCATGGCTCGGTGGTGGCGCGGTATTATTGTTGCTGATTCAATTTTTCCTGATGCGCTGGGGTTTGTCGCCGTTGCAGCGCATGGCCCGGGATTTGAAATTGATTGAGTCCGGCAGCAAGAATCAGTTATTGGGCGATTACCCGAGGGAGCTGCAGGGGGTCACCAATAACCTGAATTTGTTGATCGAGACCGAGCGCAAGCAACAGGCTCGATATCGAACTACACTGGCAGATCTTGCCCATTCTTTGAAGACGCCTCTGGCTGTCATCACCGGCGTGTTGCAGGATATTTCCGAAAAACCGCGATCAGCCAGTGACCGCAACATCGACACACAACTGGACTCGGTAGGTGAACAGCTCGAGCGTATGAATCAGATTGTGACCTACCAATTGCAGAGGGCAGTGCAGTCGGGCAGCGCTAGTTCGCTGGCGCGGCAGGTCAGCGTGGCGGCCACGGTCAACAAGGTATTGGAGGCCTTACGCAAGGTCTACGTCGATAAATCGATTGAGTTTACGGCCGAGCTGGATTCGAAAGTTTATTTTCAGGGCGACGAAAGAGATCTCATGGAAGTGGTCGGCAATGTTATGGACAACGCGTTCAAATATTCGGTGCAACGTGTCGCAGTTGCCGTCGGGCATCGTGAGGCAGAGAAAGGTGGCGTCGAAATTACGGTGGAGGACGATGGGCCGGGAATACCCCAGGACCAGCAGCAATTCGTTTTACAGCGAGGAGCCAGGGCCGACACGCTGGTGCAGGGCCACGGTATCGGGTTGGCAGTGGTTACCGATATCGTCAACAGTTATGGCGGCGAGATCCTCCTCGAAGCCAGTGAGCTGGGCGGTGCCCGACTCGTTATTGTCTTCCCGGGGCCGGCCTCTGGCCCTTAAAACAGCAGGCTGGCCAGTACTGCGCAGACCGTCATCAGGAATAAAAACCATTTGATAGTGCTTGCCGAGGCACGGACCGCTACCTTAACCGCCAGATGTGCGCCCGCCATGGATCCCGCAGCCAGTACCAATCCAGGAACCCACCAGACTTGATCGAAGATGATGAAGATGACCAGGGCCACGCTGGTAAAGGCCAGCACGCAAACGGTCTTCAATGCATTTGCCCGCAACAGGTCATAGCGCAGCCCCCCAGCCAGGGCGGCCAATAATATAAAGCCCACTGCCGCCTGCACGAAGCCACCATAGAGCCCGGCACCGAACAAGCCCCACCATGCTCGCTGGCTTTCACCGGCTGCGATTACGGGAGTGCCTGGCGCCGGCGCAATGACGTCGGGACGTAGCAGTATCAGGACTGATATGGTCAGAATCGTGCCGAGCAGCAGTGGCTTGAGATAGAGGTTTGGGGTTAAAGCGGCGGCGACAGCGCCGATAATACCGCCACTGACTGTGGGTATCAGAACCGGCACGATTGCCGGCCGATCGAGGGTTTGGTGTCGATCATAGCCCGCCGTCGAAACCAGGCTTTGCAGCAGAATGGAGACTCGGTTGGTGCCATTGGCAATATCCGCAGGCAAACCGAGCATCATCAATACCGGCAGGGTGAGGTTTGAGCCGCCGCCGGCAACCGTATTGATACCACCCGCGATGAAGCCGGTGAGGCACAAGATCAGGGCTGCCGACAGGCTTAATTCCATGGTGTAAAATCCTTACAAATCGATTGTGATTACGACAGCATCTGCACCGCCATATAGCAAACAGGGCCGGGGGGTGGCGTAGTTTATGTCAACTTGAGCGGGCATTACAGCAGGCCGGTATGTGAGTGTGCTCGGCAGTCTCGGGCAGAAAGCTGAAAACTATGTGATTTTCGTCACATTCCACTAAAATAAGACCCTGAAATTATTCATATTTTTAGCCGAATCACACTCTATTTGCCCACATGAGTTATGGTTTATCCGGGCAATATTTGGCGGCGCTATTGAATTATCGGATATTGAACCGACACAGTACTTATCAGCACAAATGCTGCGAATAGTCGTTTGTGGGTATTGCAGTGCGATCGTATCTTTGTATCATTGTATTTAATTGCCAGGACAGTATTCTAGTGGGCCAGAGAATTTCTAAAAAAGCTATTAAAATCAAAGGCTTTACATTGATTGAGCTGCTAGTGTCGGTGGCGATACTGGGCGTCCTGCTGGCATTGGCACTGCCGGGCTTTCAGGATGTGATTGAAAGTTCGAATACCAACCGGCAGGCCAAGAACTTTTGGGTTTCATTGAACCTGGCCCGTAGCGAAGCGATCAAGCGCGGTGTCGATGTGTCTATTTGCGCCAGCGACGATGCCATCGATTGCGATGCGGGTACCTGGTCTGAAGGATGGATCGTATTCGTCGATAACAATGGTGATGCCGATGGCGATACCGGCTCTATCGATGCAGGGGATATAGTGATTCGTGTTTTCGAGACCCTCGGTGCGGGCAGTACCCACACCTTCACGGTGGATTTGTTTTCCTATGATAATCTGGGATTTAGCGCCACCGGCGGTGTGCAAACGTTTTTGATCTGCCCGGCGACCAATAATGCCAATAATGCCCGCTCTATCGAGATAGGTGCTTCCGGCAGGGGGCGAAGAATTGATACCGGACTGGTGTGTTCATGATGGGTGCAGGCCTGAATAAGCAAGGTCCAATTGCCATGACTAAAAAACAACAGGGCTCTACGCTGATAGAGGTATTGATTGCACTACTGGTACTATCCTTCGGCATGATGGGCATGGCCGGTGTGCAGTCCGTCAGCCTGCGGGGGAACCAGGCCGCCTATTTCCGCACCCAGGCCACCAGTTTATCCATGGATATCGTCGAACGCATGCGTGCCAACCTCACGGGAGTGGGGGCAGGCGATTATAATAACGCGTCCGGGGGAGAGACCGCATCGTGTTTTACCGTGGCCGGTTGTACCAGCGCACAGATGGCGGCCCAGGATATCAATGACTGGTTGGCGCAGGTAACTGCATTGCT
>JADFIJ010000291.1 GCA_022566775.1 Pseudomonadota bacterium
AATTTTCTCATGCCACTGCCGCTGTCAGTAGGCAGTTCAGCCTGTCTCTTCTTGATTAAAGCAAGGAGATCGACCGCCGAAAAATCCAGCTGGTGTGCTTCGGCCAATAGGCTATCGATGCGGGCCTCGATAATTCGAATGCGCTCTCGATCGGCCAGGGGTGATTGTTCATCGGAGATATAGGTACCCGCGCCGCGCCGCTTGAAAACGACGCCAACCGATTCCAGTTCGTCATAGGCTTTCACTACGGTGTTCGGGGTCACATTGAGCTTCAGTGCCAGGGAGCGCACCGGAGCAATCTCTTCCCCCGGCTGTAACAGACCCGAAGCCACCATGTAACGAATCTGGTTGGCGATCTGACGGTAGATGGGGACACCGTCTTTGAGGCTGATCTTGATATTCATGGCAGTCGAACCCACTCCATCCGTCTAACTGTACCCGTATTGTGATACAATTTTATCAATTGTCAACTCTTAATTCATTTCCGAGAAGGTAGGAAGAGGGAAGTGGTCAAATCTTGACTTAACATACTAAGAGCGAATCGTGCCCTTATGCGTTAAGTCAAGATTTGATCCCTTGATGTTGATGGCATATGGGTTGCTAAATTGCAGGCGCCCCTTTAGCCTTACCCCTTTAGTCTTAACCACAAGAACTATAGAGCCCGAAAAAAATGAATAGACACATGCCGACACTTATCGCGGGAATACTTATTCTCAGTTCATCCTTCACCTCAACCGCGGCAGAATTTTCCCAGATCAGCCCGGATGCACAGACGCTGTCGGAACTACCGACTACCGACTGGCTAACGAATGGCGGGGATCTCTTCAACCGAAACTTCTCAGCATTGACGGAGATTAACACCGACAACGTCAATCGACTCGGCCCGGTCTGGCGTACTCATCTCGACGGCTCTGGGGTCGGCGTGAAGTATTCAGGGGAGGCACAGCCGATTATCCATGAAGGGGTCATGTATATCATAACCGGTGCCGACGACGTCTTTGCCCTGAGCATTGAAACCGGCGAAGTATTGTGGCGCTACTCGGCCAATCTTACTGACGAGATTTCGACTATCTGTTGTGGCTGGACCAGTCGCGGAGTGGGGTTTGGCGAAGACAAGATCTTCGTTGGCAGATTAGATGGGAGGCTTACAGCATTGGACAAAGACAGCGGCGAAGAGCTCTGGTCTATTCAGGCCGAAGCCTGGGAAGAAGGCTATACCATCACCAGCGCGCCCCTGTATTTTCAAGGCATGGTCATTACCGGTTTCGCAGGTGCTGAATTTGCCGCCCGCGGGCGAGTAAAAGCTTTCAGCGCCGACGACGGCAGCTTGCTGTGGACTTTCTATACCGTGCCAGGCCCGGGTGAATTTGGCCACGATACCTGGCCCGCCGACAACGACGCCTGGCGAACCGGCGGCGGCACAGTCTGGCACACACCTGCAGTCGATCCTGAGTTAGGCATGATCTACTTTTCAACCGGCAACCCCGGTCCCGACTATAACGGTGCGGTGCGCGCAGGAGACAATTTATTTACTGCGTCCATCGTGGCGCTGGATGTCTTCACCGGTGAGTATCGTTGGCACTTTCAAGAGGTGCATCATGACATCTGGGACTACGATGCGCCCAATCCGGTTGTCCTGTTTGATCTGGAGTACAACGGCGTGCTGCGCAAAGGCCTGGTGCAGGCTGGTAAGACCGGGTGGTTGTATATTCTCGATCGCACCAACGGTGAGCCCCTGGTTGGCATAGAGGAGAGGCCGGTTCTGCAGGAACCCCGCCAGGCGACTGCCGCCACGCAGCCTTATCCCGTTGGCGAAGCCTTTGTTTCTCAAACCTTGGATGTCGCGCCGGAAGGCTATCGGCTCATCAACAATGGCGCCATCTTTACGCCGTTTTGGGATGAGCCGGTGATGCTACGCCGAGCCGAAGCCAATTGGCCACCGAGCACGGTGGACCCGACCAAAGGCGTGATGTACGTCTGTGCCGGCGAGCGGCAGGCTGCGTATACCGTCAGGGAAAATCTGCAGCCGGCAGCATCCGGTGACCGCTACACCGGCGGCAGCATGCGTTTCGCGCCCATCCCTTACACCGGTATCGTTTCCGCCATGGATCTGCGAACTAATCGCAAGCTGTGGAGCCAGCGCTGGCCCAGGCGCTGTTACAGTGGTCTGGTGGCGACGGCAGGCGACCTGCTGTTTGTGGGCCGTAACGACGGCCGCCTTACCGCACTGGATGCCCGTGACGGCACCAAGCTGTGGGAGTATATGACCGATGCCGGTGTTAACGCACCGGCCACGGTATTCGAACACAATGGCAAGCAATATGTTGCTGTCTTTTCTGCGGGGAATTTATTAGGCAGAACCAATCGAGGAGACAGCGTATGGTTGTTCACCCTGTTGGATGACGAGCCGGCGGGGTCTATTGCCCGGGCGCAGGGAAATCCTTCTCAAGACAAT
>JADFIJ010000008.1 GCA_022566775.1 Pseudomonadota bacterium
CTCCGGCAATAAACACGTCCAAATCAGGCATGGCTCCTGCTATAGCGCCTGCCGCTACAACTCTGAAGCCCAGCTTGTGTTGCGCACAGGCCTGGGCAACAACAGCGCCCAGGGCAGCCTGAGAAATCGGATCCATATAATATTAGAATAAATGGGGTCAGAGTAAATATACAGTAGTTTGAAGAGTTGGTGGACAGGGGCGGACCAATCTGCCTGGAGCAGATTAGTGCAGCCGAAGGCTGGGCGTAGCCCGACCCCATGGATGGGGGAGTCAATCGAACCACCGACACGAGGATTTTCAGTAGACAGCACGACTGATTTGCTAAGTGAATCAATTAGTTAAAAGCACGAAATCAAAGTGTGCTATAAAATGTGCTAAGGATTTCGTGAGAATTTGGATCGAATGACTCTGGCCCTGAGATATCCCCACAAATTTTAGCTTTTGCTGTAGGTAATTGCTGCGTGTAACGGGACTTGGCAAGGGGCATTGTTTTTCCGTTCCAGTGGGCCATCCCTGGCCCGCTGACCCACACGGAAGTGGGGAATGCAGGTTTTGCATCGTGACAGGGATGTCACTTATTAGAGCAATGCAGGAGCAATTGCCGAGGAGCGAATACCTGCCCGCGCTCCATCCCTGGGCGCTAGTCACTACAAAACAATACCCCTTCCCAATCCCCTGTCAAATTCAGTGTTATTTTCAGCTGCCAGTCCCACTATTTCTGCAATTTAATCAAAGAATTCAGTGAATATTAGGTTAACCCATTGAATTTCCAAAATATTATATGGGGATATCTCAGATTCTGACCCCTTTGATTCTTTCTCTCGCTGCTTTCTAAGGACAAGCTACAGCGGCCATGAATCGGGCTTGGTGAAGAATTAATTCTTCCGCCTCACTCACCGAGACGTAGGACCGTATCCTTTCGATAGCAGTTCTTTATCAAACAGGCCCTGATCAGCCTGTCGATGACAATCCTCACAGGGACTAAAAAATCCCACGCTGAGATCCACTCCTTCCAGCAATTCTAATTCCGACTCATGGGCCTGAATAAAGCCGGGTAGATCGGTAATTCTTAACGGCGGCTCAGTTGGCATATTTCTCAACAACATGCTCCACTTGGAGGGCCGACCCATTTGCAAGGCATTCTCCGCCAGATATTTGCTAACATAGGCAGCCGTTTCATCATCGGTTTCGGCATTGTCCTCGAAGTGGTCTTCCAGGCCTCGCATAATCCCCGCCCAACTTGCTGCCGGTAACAACCCCGGCGGATAGGCATAATGGCAGGCGCCACATTCTTCTACATAGAGCGCGTCCGGCTGGTAAGCTTGTTCCGCTTCCAGACCGTAGACGACGATGCCGCCGACTCCAAACAACAATACCGTACCCAGCAATCCAGATCCTATCACCCTTTGTGTCTTGTTTAGATGCTCGTCCATAGTTTTACCAGTCGATTGATTTCAGTTTAATGTCCCCGACTAGCCTGATCTACAGTTGGCTAAGCCAGAGCAAAATATCGCCCTTCTCCTGAGCGGTACATTCTCGCCCATAGGTCCACTTACAATTGCGTAAGAACCATTTGTTAATCTTCTTTCTGCTAGTCAGCCTGTCAGGATTTACCGAGGGAGCCATAGCTTCGATACGCTTCCCGGTTTTTTGATGACTGCCTGCAATATGCAATGACTCTCCGTGACAAGTGTTGCAGCTGCGCCCATTGGGCTGCACGGCTGTCCATGTTTCGAAGCCTGCCTCAATGGTAAAGGGCCTCGCTGCCTCACTCTTATATTCTTCTATCATGACATCGGAGATTACGGTGGCATAGACTAGTGACATCGTCAGCAAAGCCAATAGAAGAAACGCTCTCTTTGGCGATGACTTAGCGAGTAGGCTAGTAATCAAGGCGGCTCTCCATTAAAGGTCTCTTTCTTCTTGCCGGTGATCATAGACTTGATCAAATTTTCCCGGTAAATATAACTACTATACACCACACCTATTACATGAATGACCACCAATGCCAGGGAGAGATTAGCAGAAAATTCGTGCACCCCTGCCAGCAAATCTCCCGGCCAGTTAGCGACAAAAGTATTCGCCAGTGGACCGCTTCCTTCCAATGCAAACAACGCCACTCCAGACAGCGAAGTGAGGAGTACACAGGCCAACAGGGCCACAATCATCGCTGCCCCCGCCGGGTTGTGACCAAGGTAGCTAATAGCTCTGCCCCGTAGTAACAGCACTAGATATCGAATCGATTTCCAGGGCCACACGACAAAATCTACAAAGCGTGCCTGCCGTGATCCAATCACGCCCCAGAGCACACGGAACAATACTAGCAAGGCAACGGTATAGCCGGCGTGAGCGTGTAGCCTTAAGCGGTCTGTCACCAGAAAATAAGCTAGCAGGAAGAAAAAAGCCAGCGACCAATGGAAAATTCTCAGGAACAAATCCCACACTACAATCGAATTATTCTGCTGCGACTCGATAACCCATTCCTCTATTTACTCACTCCAATTTTCTCAAAATTACCATTGTTCATTAGTCATGTTCAACATTCACATTCCCTCTCCCGAATCTTTTAGCCCCTGCCTATGCACTGGTCCTGGACCGACTTGCGGTGTAAGCTGTTGAATCGTGCATAGAACCAGATACAGGCAGCTAAAATGATGGGCGCAGCAATGAAAACACGATTCAAGCTATCGGCATTTTTCTGCCTCGGTCTATATTCCTGTATCTGTACCAGCATGGCCATTGCTCAAGCCGATTATTCGATGGTAAATGCTCGGGACACGGTGCATATAAATAACTGTGGGTCTTGCCATTTACCCTATGCGCCGGGATTGTTACCCATGAAGAGCTGGATAGATATCATGACGGGTCTGGAAAGTCATTTTGGCAGCAAGGTGGAAGTAAGCGAAGAGAACTCGACTCACATCCTCGCCTATCTCGAAAAGTACGCTCTGGCGGCAGGTCAACAGTCGGTAATGGGACAGTTGGCCAAAGACCTGCCGGACACGCCTCCCCTGCGTATTACGGAACTCCCGGCCTTCATCGTGCTGCACAGCAATACCGCCGAGCTATTGGAATTAAAGGCAATGGACAGAGACTCTCTGAGCGCTTGCGCCAGTTGTCACCGTGCCGCGGCCAGCCATATTTTCGACAAAGCTCTATTGCAGGTAGGGGTCGGAGACGGCCCCCTGAGTGACTATAAGTGAATCCGGATTAAGCCGAGCCATTCGCCAAAAAAAACCGGGAACAGAATCCTGTCCCCGGTTTTTTTAGTTATACAGCTTCCTAATTAGCGGCAACCGTGTCGCCTTCCTCGCTGGAATCGTAATCCGGATCAATACAGAATATCTCCAGCACACCACCTTCCAATGCCGCCGGTGGTAGTGGGTTGTTGGAAGAACAAACCTTGCCATCTGCGCTAAAGGTCATATCCCGCGTATAAGTGCCCATTAGAGGCATGGGATAGACGATGAAGCGCTCCTCATCTGGCAGAAAACGGTAGGTTCGATCCGTCATGTTCTCGTTGATCCAGATATCCTGAGTTATTGGATGCACACCCAAGGCGTAAGGTGCGGGTCGAATACCCTCAGCAAACCCCGGCATGTCATAGACTTTGACATCGAAGCCGTTCGAGACATCGACTCGCGCCAGCTGGCCCTCTGAGTAGCCGGTGACCCAGAGCGTGCCCTCCTTGTCGAAGCGCATGCGTCGAGGGCCGCGAACCACCGAGTCATACTCGGTGATCTCGAGGGTATCTGGATCGATTCGGCCAATCCTGTCGGCGAACAGACGGCCGTACCACATGGAATCGTCGAGTGGATTGATGTCGACACCGTAGGGCTGTGTGGTGTCATTTAAGATGCCATTGCCCTTCATGGGAGGCAGATCGATGATGGTAAATACACCGGTGGTAGGATCGAGTCGTCCCACATGCTCGGAGCCGGCGAAGGTAATCCAGACGTCACCTTTCTTGCTGACCCTAAGGGTATGAGGGTATCTCGCGCCAGAATCTGCGGGAACTTTGAAAGACGCTTCCCATTCATCGGTCGCAGGATTGAACACACCGATGCTGGTGTCGTTGGTATTGGTCACATAGTATTTGCCGTCTAGTCCCATCGCCAATGAGTGTGGGCCCTTCGCCAGACTGGGATCAAATTCACCCAGATCATCGTCACTCACAATCGGTGAGCCCAGGTGATACTTCATCGCCAGGCTGTCTTTCTGCTGAACATACTTGGATTGACCCGTCTCTGGATCGGTAATGACCATGTGATCGAAAACCTGGTCGACCGTGTAAATCTTGCCGGTTTCAGGATGGACGATCGCATCGTGGGGCACATAGGCCGGGGTGATGGCGTATTCATAGATCTTGGCGGTATTCAATGCATCATCTAGAGGAAATTCTGGCCTCAACATCAGGGGCTCACCAGAAAACCCAGTGGCTAACATTTCAACCCGCTCATCTCGAAGCTTTTCGTCGAAGTTCCTGTACATGCGATGCATGCGAATGATAGTTCCCAGCCAATACTCTGAATCACCGGGGTGTCGGCTGTAGGTATTGCCGAGCTGGTGACAGGACAGGCAATCGCGCTGAAACTGATAGCGATTGAAGTCGGCATCGTCACCATCTTCAAACGGCAGGCTGCCAAAATGGTAGGCGGCCGGCAGGCTGTCTGAAATTTCCATCAGGTCGGTCATGGGCTCCATCACCAGATCCAGTCTGGCCCGATTACTCAGGGTGACGCTGCCCATCACGTCTTTGAAGTAAGGCAGTCGCGCTCTGATGCTCAGCGCCCCTTCGAGAATAGTCACCAACCTATACTCACCGTCGGCATTGGTGTACACGGATTCGGATACGATAGATTGGGCATCGGTCACTCTGACCAGTACCCCTTTCATCGGATTGCCTTCGTTGTCATTGATGACACCCGATAAGACGTTGGCATTGACGGACATCGTCAGCAAGGCGCCGAGTATCATGCCTATAAACAGGTTTGTCTTTTTCACGCTTAACCTCCCGCTGAATTTTTGTGTGTCTGAGCTCGTGCATTTATTTTGGTCATGCTGCCGAGAGCCATACAATATACCACCTTCTTGAAAAGGGGACAGTTTACTTAATTAGTATGAAGCTTAATTGATAGGGCTAATCGGCTAGATAATTAAGTAAACTGCCCCTTTCCTCCCCTTTTCCTAGGGCAGTGCCAGCGTTATCAGGCTGGCATCGTTGCCGCCACCGGCGGCGATGGAGATATATTGCTTGCCATCGATCATATAGCTCATCGGTGAGCCCTGGGGTATGCCCGGCAGTTCGACTTCATAAATCGTCTCCCCGGTGACTTTATCCAACGCCTTCAACTTCGGCGTACCATCCGTGATGGCGACGAAAAGCAGAGACTTGGTGACCAGCGTGGTAACGAAGCTTGTCAACCCCACCGGTCCTGGATCCGGAATGCCCATATCGATGATTGCCTGACGCCTGCCTTCGCCGTTGGGCACGACCCACTCATACTCTCCTGTGTTGAGATTAATGGCGCTAATCCGGCCATAGGGAGGCTTCATCAGAGGCAGCCCCTGGGGTCCGCTCAAAGTGGTACCGGTGCCACCATTTCTTACATAGCTAAATTCTGTGTCTGCTGAATCTGTTGCTATCAATTGCACCACGATAGGGCGCGTCATGGAGGGGATATAAAGCATCGATGTTTCAGGATCGAAGGCAGCTCCCGTCCATTCGCCTCCGCCACCGTCACCTGGAATCTGGATAGTGCCTCCCAGCGAAGGCGGCATATACAGTCCTCCGTGTTCATATTGATTGATGATCACCAGGGCCTCCTCGCGAAGTTCTGGTGTGAAATCGATTAAATCGTCCTCAGATATTCCTTGAATGTCGAAGGCGGCGGGAAGGCTTGGAAAGGGTTGCGTGGCTGCAGTACGTTCACCGGGAACCGTGCTGGCCGGTACCGGGCGCTCTTCGATAGGCCAGACCGGTTCCCCTGTGACTCTGTCCAACACATAGACAAATCCCTGTTTCGAAATCTGTGCAAGGGCCTTAATTTCTTTTCCGTCCACGGTGATGTCGACCAAATTGGGAGCCGCAGGCAAATCGTAGTCCCAGAGTTCATGATGAGTTGTTTGGAAATACCAGACTAACTCACCGGTGCTCGCATCCAGACAGACGATGCTGGTGGCGAAAAGATTGTCGCCCAGACGTTGACCACCATACCAGTCATTACTTGGCGTTCCGAAGGGAAGGTAGACATAGCCTAACTCAGGATCGGCGCTCATCAGGGTCCAGACATTGGTGGATCCAGTCACCTTCCAACTATCGTTCTCCCAGGTCTCGTTACCCACTTCTCCTGCCTGTGGAATCGAATGAAAAATCCATTTCATCTCTCCCGTTTCTACGTCGAAGCCGCGAATGTGGCCCGGCGGCATGTCTGTCTGTTTCGCCGGGACTTCCCAACCCATCACCGGCGAGTCCTGAACGATGCCGCCCAAGACTACCGTATTATTAACGATAGTAGGCGCAGCACCGATTGAGTACTTGCTTCGGTCTATTTCTCTGCCGAGACCGATAGTGAGATCGACCCTGCCATCGGTGCCAAAACTCATATCCGGCAAGCCGGTCTCGGCGTCGATCGACCAAAGGTAGGCATTGTTCGTGCCCATGATGATGCGTTTCTTGTCGCCCTCTTCCCAGTAGTCGACACCACGGTGATTAAAGCCCATGTTCGCCGGCCGGCCATCTTCCCAGGTGCGGGTATCGAAGGTCCATTTCTGCGCGCCGGATTTTGCATCCAGCGCGACGATATTCCCCAGTGACGTACTGAGGTAGAGCGTGCCATCGACCTGAATCGGGGTGGCCTTGAATCCCGCCGGAACAAAATTGGGGCGAAGCTCGATTTGAGCATTGTCTACCGACCCCCAGATCCAGGCGACTTCCAGATCCTTAACGGTATCGCGATCGATCTGGTCCAGAGCGGCATATTTAGAAGAGCCCTGGTCGTTGGCGTAGTGGGGCCACTCGTAATTCTGGTCTGATGAAGAGTCTTGGGCGGAGAGATTGAAACCGAAGATAGCCATACAGAAGCTGGTGATTAGGGTGTGAACGCGAGGCAGGCTGTCAGATTTTTTCATAATGTTATCTTCCGGTTAAGTATGTCACTCTGGTAGGATCGGTCAGGAAATCAAGGGGTCAGGTAATTTGATTTTCTTTTCAAGAACCTTAATCAATGTGCCATTTCCCTGGCGATTCCTATTTGTCAGCAATACCGACAACATGAGTATAACTCTAGATTCAGCTAATTCGAATCGATTATAGAATCAAGTAACCTGACCCCTTGATTCAAAACTATTCATCATCAGTAAGCAGCAGGTACATAGTTGAACATTCTGAGCTGGGTTATTTATATTCCATTGCAGATTCTATTTCTTCCTATTGTTATTTTGGGTGCATTGCTCGTTGCCTATAAACAAATAGTGGTAAGCAAGAAGCTCGGTCTTTCCATGACTGCGATAGAAGTAATAAACGGTCGATGGACCATGCACATATTCGGTATGCGTGAGGATGAGGCAACAGTAAGTCTCGCGGCAGCATTGCCGAATACGTCCTTATTTGGGCTTTGGCTGTGCCTCTTCCCGCTGTGGGTAAAGCATAAGATTTCTGGACGGCTTGCTCTATATCCGCGCGTGCCCGAACCCGGTTCAGAAACTATGGCTGATCTTATTGTAGCCAGAACGTTGTATTTCGATCGTGTTATCGAGCGAACTGTGGGACAGGTGGATCAGTTGGTGGTCATGGGCGCAGGTTATGATATGAGAGCCTATGGAAAATTGCAGCGTAAGAACGTTTCATTCTTCGAACTAGATCAGCCGAGTGTACAGACACATAAGCTAGCGTCTCTGGAATCATCAGGTATTGCCTCTGAGCATGTGACTTTCGTGAGTGTCGATTTTGGCAATGAGAATGCAATTGAGAGATTGATCGAGTCTGGCTTCGATACAAGTAAGAAGACGCTCTTTCTCTGGGAAGGCGTGACTCTGTACTTGTCGGAGGCAGACGTTAGGAAAACAATGCGAGATATTCGCAATACAGCTACTGCTGGCAGTGTGCTACTCGCAGATATTTATGCTGAGCGTTTTATCGCATTTGCTGGAAAAGGTCCTCGCAAAAAGACTCTAGACCAGACTGGCGAGGGTTTGGACTTTGGGCTTAACTTCTCTACAGACCATGATGAAGTGCTGTCGGAATTTGTGGAGAGTGAGTCGATGTCTGTTGGAGAAAGGTTTTTCATGGGGCGAAAAAATGACAAAGGCCCATTCGCTGTGGTCGTAGAGATGATATTTGATTGAGGGGCAAAAAACTGCAGTAGCAGAATTGAGGCTGTAATGATTGCTCGAAATGTAGTCTTGATAAGAGATGGTGCCCAGGGGCGGAATCGAACCACCGGCACGAGGATTTTCAGTAGACAGCGTAAGCGATTCCTTATTTAAATCAATAAGCTAAATCACCGAAATCAAAGTATGCTATAGAGTGTGCTATGGTTATCGATCAAATTACACACACTTACGGTCCACTCTCAAAATAAATCTGGTCTTCCCCCAGTTTTCTGAACACCCCAGTCAGCGGTCAAACCAGATCTGTAGTATTTTCTCAGCAGGTTTGTTGCGCACGGAGTAAGCAATATTTGGAAAACTGCTCCCATCCAACACGGGCTGAGTCGGCCAGTAACCCTGTGCAGCGACACGAAAATTGGGAATTCGGGTCTGCTCCTTAAGCCCTTCTAACATACCTTCTACTACGCGGGCCTGAGAGGAAAAATCGGTTTGCTCCGATTGTTGAATACAATTATCGCCCTGTTGGCTGATGGTATTGAATCCTGAGGTGCAGAAGGTTTCCTCTATGGCATCACGTTTCTCGAAAAAATTGTAACGGGAAGGAGAGGCGATTTCAAAGGAAACGGTCACTCGGTCGAGCACTTCCTGTGGGTATTGTGAAAATGCTGCATCAATGGCCTGAATAGTCCGAGTCTTAATACTGGAAGGTTCCAGCGTCATTTGCTCCTCTGCAGAGAGCTCAATCCATCCAGAGAGATCGATGAATACTTCATCGGTGGTATTGATGATATTGTCCCTGTTCAGATACAGACCCTGGTGCTCGTTATAGAGTTCACCGTCGAAGCGGTTGTCTATCTCTAAGACCAGAATTTCCAGCAAATCGTGATAGAGGCTGGTGACTTCATTATCGTTGTACCAGGCAAACCAGCAAATGCAGTCAAACTGCATGCCATCGACGCCGATACCATTCAGAAACTCTGCCCGCTCCAACATGAATTCTTCGTAGGCAGGTATAAATTTCTCCATGTTTTCTACGGTTTCAGCAGGAATCTGGGAGCTTAGGTTGCCCTGAATTTGATTGCGCCAATGGATCTTCAAGCCGTTTGCGTGAGCAACCTGGGTCATCCACACAATGTCGTCATCGGTGGGAATTGACGTCGCGGTTTCAGCAATCAATTCTTCCGTGCTCAAAATCGTCCAGGTAGACGTTCTGTCGTCAATGAAGGTCCAAGGAGTAATTTCAACCCGTGTGGCTCCGAGTGTTTTTAGTCGCTGAATTAGCAATCTAAAATTGTCTCTGACGTCACCACTGCAACCATCATTGAAGGAGGGGTTTCCTTCCTGCCAAAAGTCCTTAAGTCCAATCGTCAGCTCCGGACCCTCTTCAAACGGTGCGCCCTGAATCTCGGGCAAACCGAGCCCTCCTATCCAGTCTGAAGGGTAAACGATTGCACTTGGTGTTAGGTCACATTGAGGTGAAATTAGTTCGACAGGGATTGAGGATACATTGTGGAATGAATCGGGATATCTCACACTGTCCAAGTTTGAAGGAACAACTATTGCGTTTTCAACTATTGTTCTCTCCCCTTCTCTAAAGAGTAAGTTCGCGGATTGAGTTTCTACGGACGCTACAGAAAGTTGTAGTTCCGGACTGATAGAAAGCTCGACGTTGTAATAGTATTCGCCGTCAAATTCTATAACTGGAACCACAAGTATATTGGAATCGAGGTAAACAAACGTTGCATCCGCTGGTATGAGCGAGTTGTTAGTTGAAATAACAGCTTCTAAAACATCCAAAAGACCATTCTCATTTAGCTGTAGATCCAGAAAATCATAAACGTCGCCGTTGTAAACTACATTGGGGATTCGTAATACACCAGTACTGCCATCAAAGGTGCTTAAAGATTGTTGGGCAAAAGAGGCATGAATAAAGAGAGAGAAAAGGGCTATTAGAAGCGATTTCATTTAAAACTATTCCGCATAAAAGGCAAGGTAGTGAACATAGTCCAATTTTGGGCATTGGGTCAAGCTCAATATATTCTTGGTATGGAAAGGGGAAAAGTGAATTGGTGCCCAGGGGCGGAATCGAACCACCGACACGAGGATTTTCAGTCCTCTGCTCTACCGACTGAGCTACCTGGGCATAATTTTATCTGTAATTGCGATGAATACGCTGAGGATTCTGGCAATGCTTCGCATCGCTCCTCTGCTCATCCCAGCCAGCAATCGGAGATTGCTGTCGTTCCGCCTGCGCTTGAAGCTGCCGCTTCAAAAACGCTTGTCTTCACCCAACTGAGCTACCTGGGCATAATTTTATCTGTAATTGCGATGAATACGCTGAGGATTCTGGCAATGCTTCGCATCGCTCCTCTGCTCATCCCAGCCAGCAATCGGAGATTGCTGTCGTTCCGCCTGCGCTGGGAGCTGACGCTTAAAACCGCTATGGCTGCTACTTCGTTCGCGACGCTCAAAATCCATGATGGAGCTCGAAAACACCAGCTTGCGCAAGGCGCGTATTAAATAGAATCTCTGCTTTTTAGTCAAGCCGGCAATCGAATTTACTCGGCTGGTGGCACATAGCCCTCAGCGTGATGATAATCCTCATTATTCAGGAATTTGCTCATCTGCTCCTGCAGATATTTTCTGTCATCGGCGGAAGCCATGCTCAACTGCTTTTCGTTGATAAGCATGGTTTGCTGGGTTTGCCACTCGTTCCAGGCTTGCTGGGACACGGTTTCGTAGATTTCCTGGCCCTTGGGGCCAGGGTAGGGTGGCGCCGGCAGGCCCGGTAGTTCCTTGTTGTATTTCTTGCAATGCACCATGCGTGACATGTGGATTCCTCGTTCGCGTATAGAACTCTTTGCTAGCAAGCGTGACAGTCGTCAGCATCTGTAGTGGTCTTGTTCAGACGCTCTGAGCCAGAGTAGACAGAATTTTCTTAACCGGTGCCGCCAGCCCAATTTCCCGTCAGCTGGTTTTTCCAGAAGAATTTAATGGATACCACAGCCAGCTTTGGGAATCCATTACCGCGCCGGTTTTCTCCCGGGCACACAGGTGCACCGGGATGATTTCAAGGTGAAAGTGGGTGAAGCTGTGGCGGATTTTGCTGAGTTCCCGCTTATTCTTCAGTTCCAGGCCTGGATACGGCAAATCGATTGTATCCTGCGGGTGCGCGGCTTCTGGCAGACTCCAGAGAGACCCCCAGATGCCGCTCGGCGGGCGTTTCTCCAGTAATACTTCGCCGGCGTCGTTCTGCAGGATGAACATGGCAATGGACTTTACCGGCAGCGTTTTTCTGGGCTTCTTGCCAGGGATGGATGCGATCAAGTTATGCCTGCGAGCTTCGCAATCATCGATCAGAGGACATTCCTCACAGGCCGGTTTTGATCTCTTGCAGACGGTGGCGCCGAGATCCATCATGGCCTGGGTATACTTCGCGATATCCCGTTCGGGTAGTTTCGATTCGGCCAGTTCCCATAGCTGGCGATTGGTTTTAGCCCGCCCAGGCCAGCCTTCGATCTTGTGGAAACGGGCCAGCAGCCGTTTTACATTGCCATCCAAGATGGGTGCTCTTGTGTTCATGGCCAGAGCCACGATAGCGCCGGCGGTGGATTTGCCGATGCCACGCAGCTGCATGAGCTCCAGCACGCTACTGGGGAAACGTCCCCGATGCTGTGTCACTATTGTCTTCGCGGCGTCGTGCAGATTTCTGGCCCTGGCGTAATAGCCGAGGCCGGTCCAAAGATGCAGGACCTGATCGGTGCTCGCGCTGGCCAGGTCAGTCACCCTGGGAAAGCGATCCATGAAGCGCAGATAATAGGGAATCACGGTGTTGACCTGGGTTTGTTGCAGCATGATCTCTGAGATCCAGACTCGATACGGGCTTGGGTCTTGCTGCCAGGGGAGATCGTGACGTCCGTTGCTGCAATACCAATCCAGTACCCTATCGGCGAAAGAAGTCACAGCTATTGTTAGTTGAGGATGGAGCGCAACAAGCCACGGGCGCTGTCACGTAACTGTTCTGGCACCTGATCGATGAGGCTGTCTTCGGCCCGGCTTCTGATTTCGCTGGTAGCCATCTGGGTGAAGATTTCCCGCACTCGGGTGAAGTCAGGTCCGCAGTACTGGCTGACCGGGTCGGACATGGCGGCCGCACACTTTACCGGCCACTGGACATTGTGATATCGCTCGTTGATCTGGATGGTTTGCGGGGCCCCTACACCCAGGATGGTGAATTGCATGTCGTAGTCGAAGTTATTCTCGGCCAGGTTAACGCCGCCGGTGCCGCTGATATCCAAATTATCCATGCGCAGGTTCACCTGTTGATTGGCGGCGATGCCATCCTCGAAGATCACAAAACCACGCAGTTCACTGAACTGGATGACGTCGGGCCATTGCTGAACTGTATCCCCACCTGGACTGAGGGCGGTGATGGCGGTAAATACCTGCTTAACCAGTCCGATGTCTACCGAATTCTCGGTGACAGTGAAGGATGTGGAGCCACTGAGACTGGCAAGCATCTGGTTGACGGTATTGCCACTGGCGCTGTAATCCACTTCCGCATTGAGTTTGCCGGTGACGCTGTCGAGTTGAGCCACCAGCGGCACCAACTCCGCGATGTTGATGTCACTGATCAGCAATTGAGTGGATAGCTCGGCAGCAGTGCCGGCGCCATTTAGACGCAGGTTGCCCTGAACCGTCCCGCCGAAGATAGAGATGGCCTGGGTTTCAATATCCAGCTGGCCGCCTTCCAGATTGGTGAAGATATTGATGTCGCGAAACTCCAGGCTATCGGTGGTGAGTGCCTGGATAGAAATGGCGCCGAGTACATTGATCCCATTTAATACATCGAGGGGCAGGGGCTTATCGAGAGATGAATTTGTTGCGGCGGTACTGGCGAAAACTGGAGCGGTCGGCTCAGTAGTTTCGTCGGAATCCAGCGTTGCGAGATCTGGCCCGGTCGATGCCATGAACGGGCTAAGGTCGATAGAGTTGACGATAATGTCATAACTGATGTTAGTGGGAGTAAATGCGGTAGCGAAATGCACGCTGATATCTGCCTGTAAATCTGTAACGCCCATGGTGGCGGTGAAGCTGGGAATGCTTAATTGGTTTTTATCGCCGTTGAAGTTCAAGGTGATTGCCACTTGTGGCGGTTTAGGACCCGTATCGGCGGCGGTGAATTCTTCGCTGGCTGCGATTACGCCCAGCGTTTCCAATAAGCCCACCAGATCGAAGTCGTTGGATTGAAATGTTCCCTCTATGCGCGGCTCGTCGTTAAGACCGGTCAGTTGTACTTCACCCTGGAGTAACATGGGAGTGAGGTTGAAATCTATGTCGTTGATGCTGACCTTGCCGCTGTTGATGTCGGCGACGACGTTGCTGCGGAATCCCATGGCCATGGGTTTCGTCATGCCATCGTTAAGAAAGTCGAAGGTGAGGTTAAGCTCGAATGGCCTGCCTTCAAAATTTGTATCGCGGCTGTCCAGGTCAAGATCGCGGATGCTTAATCGGGTGCCGGTGCTTAGATCCTGAATGTCGATGCTGGCATTGGAGATGCGGATACGTTCGAAAGAAGCGGTGACGATTTCATCATTGCTGTTGGCTGGTTGCGCTACAGCGGAATCAACGGCGTCTTCAATTATCGATGCAGCGCGTTGCTGTTCGACGATATTGTCTACCAGCGTGGGTTCCACATCCCAGATGTTACTGCCGTCAGCATCGGTATAGTAGTTGATGTGGAAATCATCGGCGCTGAGTTCCTGAATCAGCAGTTGTCCGCGGATTAACTTACGGGTGTTGACGCGTAGGGACACAGCCGAGGTGGAAGCCAGTTCCTGGGGGAAGGCCGGATTTTTCAAACGAACATCGTTGAGAGTGAGCTCTAGCGAAGGGAAGAAATGGACGTCGAGATCGCCAGCGATAATAAGCTCATAACCTAGATTGGCGAGGACTGTTTCCTCTAGTGCTGACTTGTAGCGGTCACTGTTGAGAAAGAAGGGGGCACCAATAATCAGCAGCACCAATAATAGGGCGATGATGCCGACAACTTTGAGGATCGTCTTCCACATGACCAAGTGCTTCGATTTTGCAGGGCGGAATGAATGCTGTCTGTTTTTTATTCAGAGGTGCATGGTAACTGACAACACAGCAAGGCAATGAGTCTACCGGAATGAGGGGCTACATGCGAGGTGGAGCGCGCGCCGAGGCCGATTAGATGGGCTTAGCCACTCATGGTGTAGAAACTGGAAACAGCAAAGATAGATGGGAGTTAGATAGACATCCCGGAGATGCCAGCAATCAACACCGATAGCTATTGACTTTCATTGACGCGGAGCGGGCTCTATAATGCGCTCTTAATGGAAACAGGCCCCGGGCACGTATCTTTGCGGTGGCGGGCCAACTCAAAGGTATGTCATGACCGCTTCGTCAACATCTACGGGTTCGAGGGATAGACAAGCCAGTGTAGAACGCAATACTCGGGAAACCCAGATTGCCGTCAGCGTCAATCTCGACGGCAGCGGTCAGCTTGAGGTGGATACGGGTCTGCCGTTTTTCGATCATATGCTGGATCAGATTGCTCGCCATGGCCTGATTGATTTAAGTATCAAGGCGGTTGGCGATCTGGAGGTCGATGCCCACCACACCGTGGAAGATATCGGTATTACAATGGGTCAGGCTTTTAACAAGGCGCTGGACAGGACCGGCATCCGTCGCTATGGCCATGCCTATGTGCCGTTGGATGAGGCGCTGTCCAGAGTCGTGATCGATTTTTCCGGGCGCCCCGGCCTGGATTATCACGTGCAGTTTGTCAAAGGCACGGTGGGTTCCTTCGATGTGGATCTGTTCCACGAATTCTTTCAGGGCTTCAGCAACCACGCCCTGGTAACCCTGCATATCGACAATCTGCGTGGCAAGAATGCGCATCACCAGATCGAGACGATATTTAAGGCCTTCGGCAGGGCGGTGAGAATGGCGGTGGAGCTTGATCCGAGATCGGCAGGCGTGGTTCCCTCGACCAAAGGTTCGCTTTAATTCTCCCCCTATAGAGTTTTATCACCACACTTTGTTGCAGAATTTCCGCAGATGAACAAGATTGCAGTCATCGATTACGGCATGGGTAATCTCCACTCTGTTGCCAAGGCAGTGGAGTATGTCGGTCGCGAGTTGAGTGAAGATATCGATGTTGTCGTCACCGCGGATGCGGCGAAGATTGCCGCAGCCGATCGGGTAATATTTCCTGGAGTTGGCGCCATTCGTGATTGCATGGCAGAGATAAATCGACTCAATGTCGGGCAGATTGTTGCAGATGCGATGAAGTCCAAACCGGTGTTGGCCATCTGTGTTGGCATGCAGGCATTGATGACGCGCAGCGAAGAAAATGACGGCGTCGACTGCCTCGATTTTATGCCCGGTGATGTGCGCTATTTTGGCAGTGATTTACGAGATGAAAGCGGCGGGCGTCTAAAAGTTCCTCACATGGGCTGGAACCAGGTGAAGCAGACCGGATCCCATCCCCTGTGGAGGGACGTGCCGGATAACAGCCGCTTCTATTTTGTCCACAGCTACTATGTTCAAACTGAGAACCAGGAATTAGTGACAGGTGTCACTAATTATGGCGCCGAGATTGTCGCCGCACTCGCAGACGATAATATTTTCGCTACCCAGTTCCATCCAGAGAAGAGTCAGACCGCCGGGCTTACCCTGTTGAGAAATTTTTTACAATGGGATGGGACGACGTAAATGTCTCTAAATGAGATGGGCCAATGTTAATTATTCCCGCAATCGATTTGAAAGATGGTCAGTGTGTGCGTTTGCGCCAGGGGCGCATGGAGGACGCTACTGTATTTTCAGATGACCCGGTGCAGATGGCAGGCAAGTGGGTTTCCAAGGGAGCGAGGCGTCTACACATCGTGGACTTGAATGGTGCCTTTGCGGGCACACCGGTAAACGGAGAAATCGTCAAGGCGATTGCCAGGGCCTATCCGTCCCTGCCTATACAAATTGGTGGTGGCATACGGGATCTTGATAGCGTGCAGTTTTATATCGACGCCGGCGTCAGCTACGTGATTATCGGGACCCAGGCGGTGAAACAACCGGAATTTGTCAAGGCAGCCTGCGCTGCCTTCCCGGGCAAGGTGATCGTCGGTCTCGATGCGGTGGACGGCAGAGTCGCCACCGAAGGCTGGGCCGATGTCTCTGAATTGACGGCCGTCGAGCTGGCAAGGCAGTTTTCAGACTATTCGGTGGAGGCAATCGTCTACACCGATATTTCCCGCGACGGCATGATGAAAGGGGTCAATATCGAAGCCACCGTCGAGCTCGCCGAGAAGTCTTCCATTCCAATCATCGCCTCCGGTGGAATTGCCAAGCTGGGGGATATTGTGGATCTCAAAGCGGTGTCGAAAACCGTGACCGGTGCGGGGATCCTGGGGGCGATTACCGGTCGTGCTATTTACGAAGGCAAGCTCGATCTCGCCGAGGCGCAAGCCTATTGCGATGGTGACGACTAGCCATGGCCCTGGCCAAGCGCATCATTCCCTGTCTCGATTGCGACCATGGCCGTGTCGTCAAGGGCGTTAAATTTGTCGACATCAGAGACGCCGGCGATCCGGTGGAGGTGGCGAAACGTTACTGCGACGCCGGTGCCGATGAGATTACGTTTCTGGATATCAGCGCCAGCCACGAAGGCCGCGCCACCACGATTCATACCGTCCAAGCGATTGCCGGTCAAGTGTTTATTCCCCTCACCGTGGGTGGTGGCATTCGCAGCCTCGAAGATATTCGCAGCATGCTCAATGCCGGCGCGGACAAGGTCGCGATCAATACCGCGGCGGTGGAGAATCCTGAATTCGTGCGTGCAGCGGCACAGCGATTCGGCTCGCAGTGCATCGTCGTCTCAGTGGATGCGAAACAGGTATCCGCGCAGGGCGAGCCACTGAAGTGGGAAATCTTCACCCATGGTGGCCGCAATCCCACGTCTCTCGACGCCATCGAATGGATAGCCCGCATGGTTGCCTACGGCGCCGGCGAAATCCTCTTAACCAGCATGGATCGCGACGGCACCAAAACGGGATTCGATCTCGCCCTCAACAAGACGGCGAGTAATGCCGTGCAGGTGCCAATTATCGCCTCGGGTGGTGTCGGCACACTGCAGCATCTGGTTGATGGCATCTTGGAGGGTGAAGCCGATGCGGTGCTGGCGGCGAGCATCTTTCACTTTCAGGAATTTACGATCGGGCAGGCTAAAACCTATATGGCGGAGAGAGGCATCGAGGTACGCGTCACTTGAGCCTTTTTTGACAAAACCAACAAAGCGGGTTTTAATTTTCCCGCTGCGCAAACGAGCCGGAAGTGCCGCGTGCTTGCGGCGGCTTGAACGCGTTAATTCCCTTCAGTACATTAAGCGCTTCGTTAAGCGGATAATCATTTACCAACACTTCCTCGGCCGAGATTAATGCCGCTGCCATGTCATCGCTTGGTTCCTCCTCACCATTGCCGTTGGCAAGATGGCCGCGCAGGTCTGACTCATTGTATTGAGTGACCCGGGTCGAGCGACGGGTGACGAAGGCTTCATCTACGATGATATCGGGCTCGATGCCCTGGGCCTGGATGGAGCGTCCATTCGGTGTGTAATAGAGCGACGTGGTTAATTTAATTGCGCGATTTTCGGACAGCGGCAGCACCGTCTGTACAGAACCCTTGCCGAAACTGCGGGTACCCATGATGATGGCGCGGCCATGATCCTGCAAGGCACCGGCGACAATTTCGGATGCGGATGCGGAGCCATTATTAATCAGTACCACCATCGGCACATCGCCGGCAACATTTTTTCGTGTGGCGGAAAATTCCATACCGACATCTTCCAGCCGACCCTTGGTGTAAACGATCAGGCCCTCACTGATGAAAGCATCGACGACACCGACAGATGCCTGCAGGACGCCACCGGGATTGTTACGCAGATCCAGTATGAGGCCGTTAAGCTCGCCATGTTCTTCGAATAATTCCTCGATCTCTGCTTCCAGATCATCGCCGGTGTTTACCCGAAACTGGGAGATGCGGATATAGGCGTAACCCGGTGCCAGAATTCTGCTGCGGACACTGGCCAGGGCGATCACCTCGCGGGTGATGGTGAGGTCGAAGGGTTCTTGCCCTTCTCGCGCGATGGTCACGGTCACATCGGTGCCGGGTTCGCCACGCATCATCTGCGCGGCTTCTTCGGGCAGCATCTCCCGCAGGGGCTTGTTGTCTATTTGTATGATCAGGTCGCCAGCCTTGATACCGGCGCGGTCGGCGGGGGAGTCATCGATGGGGCTAATGACGCGGATGTAGCCATTTTCACGGCCCACTTCCACACCGAGCCCACCGAACTCCCCAGTGGTGGATTCCTGCAGCAGATCATAGTCATCATCGGCCATATAAGCGGAATGAGGATCGAGACCTGCCAGCATGCCGCGAATGGCATTTTCCAGCAGAGTCTTGTCGTCGATTTCTTCCACATAGGACAGGCGGATACGCTCCAGGGCCTCGGTAAACATACGCACCTCGTCCAGAGGCAAAGGCGCGGGGCCGTCCTGAGCACCAGCGTAGAGTGGAACAAGCAGGGTCGCTGTCAGAGCTAACGCCTTGAGGCTGCGCCGGGAGGGTCGGAAGAAAGTCATAGTCTGATCCTGATTTAAACCTGTGTTCACAGGATTCCTAGTGTTTCAGTTTACCGGGGAATAGGCAACACCCCGTGTTCTGCATGTTTGCCCTGGTATTTCCGGGTTTAGCGCCGGGATATGGGGCTCACAGCACAAGACCGGCGGCGAGCGAGAAAGGTTCGAATTATTTTTGCAGCCAGATCGACGGATTCTGGGCCGCACCATGGTAGCGGATCTCGAAGTAGACACCGGCGCTGCGGTCTCCCCGGGAACCCGAGGTGGCGAGTACCTCACCTGCATTGACCCAGTCGCCCGCCGCTTTTGAGAGGGCTTCATTGGCGCCATAGAGGCTCATATAACCCTCTCCATGATCCACGATCACCAACAGCCCCGATCCCCGTAGCCAATCGGAAAAAACAATTCGGCCGGCATGTACCGCCTGCACCGGGGTGCCTTCGGCGACGCCGATGGTGATGCCCTGTCGAGCCAGGGCGCCCTCGCCGTAGCGGGATCCAAACTGATTGATAACAGGACCGTCCGCCGGCAATGGCAGCTTGCCACGTTGGTCGATGAACGGAGCCAGATTTGCTACCGACTGTACCCGCGCCATCGCCGCGGCAATTTGCTTTAACAGGGCCTCGAGTCCAGCCCGATTGATTTCCAGCTGTTCGAGTTCGCCACTGCGTGAGCTGATGCTGGCTGTGAGTTCGGACAGAGCCTGTTCTCGCCGGCTCCTGGCTGCATTGAGCGCCAACAGCTTCTGCTCAAGTTCAGATTGCTGATCCCCGAAGCTCAGTAACCTGGATTCGAGTTCAATATTGGCGGTGCTGATGTCATCGAGCGTATTCTGAAAGGACTCGATTTTCTCGATTCGGGATTCGGCAAACAGGCGATGATAATGCAGCAGGCGTGCACTGCGGGACAGGTCTTGCTGATTCAGCAGTAGCTTGAGCGCGCTACGCTCCCCAGCCATATAGGCGGCGCGAATGGACTGGGCGAGCAGTACACCCTGCTGTGCCTTCTCATCCTCGAGCCGGTTGATGCTGCTGTGCAGCAACTCGAGTTCAGACTCAGTTTCAACGAGGAGACGTCCAGTCGCCACGGCGGATTGAGAGACCGCCGCGATTTCTTCCTCTGCGTCACGCAGATTTTTTTCTGCCCCACTGTAGCGAGCCCCAGCCTCTGCCATCCAATTTTGAATGTCAATGATGGCGGCAGTCACAACAGTCAGATCCGCCTCCGTCTGCTCGAGATTCTCAGCCGCTTCGACCACAGTTGAGGTAAAAAAGTAGAGAGAGAAGATCGAACAGAGGAAGAAAAGCTTACCGAAGTTTATCGGCAGCGACAACGCTGCCCGCGTGCGCGTCCCGCTTATTACCGGCGCCTGGTACCAGGGGGCAGGCTTAAAACTAATCAGTCGCACGGGATTCCTCAGCCGCGCCGGTTGCTACAAGGGCATCTCCCATTAAAACCTGCCCGGTCATCTCGTTTGGAATCGGCATGTCCAGGAGGGAGAGCAAGGTGGGTGCAATGTCAGACAAGCAGCCCTCACCGAGGAATTGCCGGCCGCTGCCACCCACATACACCAGCGGTACCGGGCCATTGGTGTGAGAGGTGAGTGGCTGTCCGCTGTCGGTATCCAGCATCTGCTCCACGTTGCCATGATCGGCGGTGATGAGAAGCTCACCGTGCGTCGCTTCGATGGCGTCGACGATACGGGAGAGACATTGATCGATGGCTTCCACCGCCTTCACTGCCGCATCGAATTTGCCGGTATGGCCCACCATGTCGCCGTTGGCGTAGTTACAAATAATGGCATCGTAGTTGCCGGAATGAATGGCATCTACCAGTCGATCGGTGACTTCGAAGGCAGACATCTCCGGTTTTAGATCGTAGGTCTTCACCTGTGGCGAAGGGATCAGGATACGATCCTCGCCTGAGAAGGGTTCTTCACGACCGCCGTTAAAGAAGAAGGTTACGTGGGCGTATTTTTCTGTCTCCGCGATGCGCAGTTGAGTTTTGCCTTGCGCGGACAGATACTCGCCCAGCACATTGGATAAAACTTGTGGTGGGTAGGCGCAGGGTGTGTCGATGTTGGCAGCGTATTGCGTGAGCATGATGAAGTCGCCGAGGGCAGGCATGCTCGCGCGCTCGAAACCATCGAAGTCATCATCGACGAAGGCACGAGTAAGCTCGCGAGCACGGTCGGCGCGAAAATTCATAAAGACGACGACATCGTCGTCGTTAACTCTCGCCGAGATAGCAGCAGATTCCCCCACCAGGGTAGCCTGCACAAATTCATCGTCTTCATCTCGGGCATAGGCAGCATCCAGCGCTGCACTGACATTGTCATAGCTGAATTCTGCCTTGGCCCCGGACAGCAACTCATAAGCTGCTTGCACTCGGTCCCAGCGATTGTCCCGGTCCATGGCATAGAAACGCCCACAGATGGAGGCGACTCGACCCACGCCGGCGCCCTTCAAAAAATGATCGGCTTTTGCCAGGGAAGACAGTGCGCTCCGCGGAGGGGTGTCACGACCGTCGAGAAAGGCATGCAGGTAGACCTTGTTGGCGCCCTTCATTACCGCTAGTTCGAGCATCGCAATTATCTGATTTTCGTGGCTGTGGATACCACCTGGGGAGAGCAAGCCAAAGACGTGAAGGGCGCTGTTGTTATCGATGGTTTTTGCGATGCCGGCGCACAGCACAGGATTTTCGAAGAAGCCGCCATCGCTGATGTCCTGGTCGATACGGGTGAGGCTCTGATAGACCACGCGGCCGGCACCGAGATTCATATGTCCTACCTCGGAATTGCCCATTTGTCCCGTCGGCAAACCCACGGCCTCGCCGGATGTGCGGATCAGGGTATGGGGGCGATTGGCCCAGAGTGCGTCCCAGGTAGGGCTCCTGGCTGCGTGAATGGCGTTGCTGTCGGTCTGTTCGCGATGACCCCAGCCATCGAGTATCAATAGAAGTGCAGTTTTCTTGGTGGTCATTGGCACTGCTATTTCCGGGTCCAGGTGGGCTAAAATATTGGGCGTATTATCCTCGAAAGCAGGTTTTTAAGCGAGGGGCATCGGCGCTATAGCCCATGAATAAACGCTCTCTCGGGCACATCTGAATAACGGCATAGGGTCTCTGGCCTAGCCGCTGCGCTTCTTTACCTCTGCCCAGACGTGTATACTGCTTCCCTTTTTATGCAGACCCTTTGACCAGGTCCTTGGTCAGGCCCTTTGTCAGGCCATAAGAGTCAGGCCGCAAGAACCCCGGAAAGACTGAAGCAACCATGGCACAATTTATTGAGTTTCTTGGCAACCACCTATTGCTTTCTGGCATGTGGCTGGTAGCGCTGGCGGCGATCATTTTTTATCATTATCGTACCGGCAGCAAGGCGATAGGACCGGCGCAGGCAGTGGCGCTGATTAATCGCAGAGATGCGGTGATCGTCGATATTCGAGAGAAAAAAGAGTTCGATAGCGGGCATATCGTGGATTCCATTCATATCCCCCTGGCGAAATTGAAACAACGGCTTGCCGAGCTCAAAAAACACACCGAAAAGCCGGTGGTGGTGGTGTGTAAACTGGGTCAGCAATCGGGTGAGGCGGCAAAAACCCTGTCCGAAGCCGGCCATGTCGAAGTATACAAATTGTCCGGCGGCCTGGCCGAGTGGAAGGCGCAGTCAATGCCTCTCGTTTATAAGTAGAGAGTTTAATAAGTAAAGAATTCTCAAATGGAGAGCTTACAAATAGGAGCCTTCTAGATAGTGATCCGGATATCGAGGCCCAGAGTATCGATCCAAATATTCAGTATTCGCCAGTAGCAATTCATTAACTACAAAGCAAACAGTTCGTAACAACCAGGATTTAAAATGGCAGACAACGAAGACAACAACGAAAGCAACGAAAGCAACGAAAGCAAAGAAACCAGCGAGACTGCCACTGCTCCCGAGGTTGCCGCGCAGGCGCCGGGTGCGCAGTTCGCCCTGCAGCGCATCTATCTAAAGGATTCCTCGTTCGAATCCCCACGCAGTCCCGAGGTTTTCCAGGGCAAGTGGGAGCCGAAAATCCATTTCGACATCAAGACTCGCAGCTCCAAGGTGCAGGACGACAGCTATGAAGTGATACTGGTGCTCACCGCGGAGGCCAAGCTGGATGATCAGTCGGCATTTCTGGTTGAGGTACACCAGGCCGGTATATTCTCCTGCAAGGATTTCGATGAGGCGCAATTGGAGCAGGTACTGTCCACCGTCTGTCCCAATATACTGTTTCCCTACGCCAGGGAAGCTATAGATTCCCTGGTCATCAAGGGCAGTTTCCCTGCATTAATGCTGGCCCCGATCAATTTCGATGCCCTTTATGCCCAACAGAAAAAGGCGCAAGCGGAGCAGGCGGCAGCCGGAGAAAACGGCAATGGTGCTGCCGTGGACGAAGCCGCGTCTGCCACCACGCAATAAATTAATGACCATGTGCGAAGCCTAGCTGACGCCAGGCTTCGTAAACCACCACGGCCACGGTATTGGACAAATTAAGGCTGCGACTGTGCGCCTGCATCGGGATTCTCAGAATCTGGTCCATTCCCAGTTGTTGTCGCACCGAGTCAGGCAATCCGCGGGTCTCCGGACCAAAAATCAAGAAGTCACCGGGCTCAAATGCCACCTCGTGGTACCGTCGTGTGCCCTTCGTGCTGATACCGAATAAGCGTTTGTCGCCATGCTTGTCGATGAATTCGGTAAAGCCCTCATAGGTCGAAATACCGGCATATTCGTGATAGTCCAGCCCCGCCCGGCGCATGCGCTTGTCGTCCAACTCGAAGCCAAATGGCTTGATCAGATGTAGAGGCGAGCCGGTATTGGCGGCTAATCGAATGATATTTCCCGTATTGGGGGGAATTTCCGGCTCGAAGAGCACAATGTTAATCAAAATCTAACCATTTTTCGTCGCAATCCTCTATTTAAGGGGCTGTTTATCACCCCTTCGTCCAATTTGGGCAAAAAGTTGCGGGTTCCATTTCATCCCGGCTTTACCCAGAAGTTGTGTGATCGTTTCTGCAGCGCCCAAATGCGGGTTTCATCCTTACCCTAGTTTATCTCGTTACTTGTAGTCTTTTGTTATAGAATTTAGTGGCTTAAACGATACTCCTTAGAGGCTTCCTTTAAGTTTTGTGCGCCCCTGCGCGTAAGACATGGATTCTGGTCCCTCGAAGAAAAGGAACTGTTCGAGGAGACAGCTGGAACTGATAATAGAACGGGCGATAATGCAATTTTTCAAGAAGAAAGCAAAGTCTTCGGCTCGTGTCGGCGTCGTAATCAACGCCGAGGAGTTGGCGCTCGCCCATATGGGGGAGCGAGACGATGCGCCTTATCTTCTGCATTGTGAATCTGTCGCGGTGGAGTCTGAAAAAGATGCGGGTATCGCTCTGATTAAAATCGTGAAAGACCTGGGACTGGAAGGCAGCCAATGCAGTTTTGTGCTGAGCCCCAAAGATTACAGTCTGCACTTGGTGGAGGCACCCCCTGTAGAGCCCGAAGAAATGCGTGCCGCCGTGCGCTGGAAGATCAAGGACTTGTTGGATACAAAGATCGAGGAGACGGCCATCGATGTTTTTGAGATACCCCAGGATGCCTATCGCGGCCGCAAGATGGTGTATGTGGTGGCATCACAAAAATCCCGCATCCAGCAAATCGTAGACAGGGTTACAGAGAGCGGGCTCGAGCTCGCCGTCATCGATATCCCAGAATTGGCAATGAAGAACATGTCCAACCACTTTATCGAAGATTCACAGGGCGTGGCCTTCATGGACCTGCGCAGAACCGGCAGCACCATGAATATTACCCGTGATGGGGATCTCTATCTGACCCGGCGGATTAACACGCAACTGGATCCGGAGGTGATGCAATCCGCGGATTGGGGAACGCTGAAAGATCGGCTGGTGCTGGAAATACAGCGCTCTCTCGACTATTTCGAAAGCCAGATGGGCCAGGGTCAGATCACAAAAATTGTAATCGTACAGCGCCAGAATGACACCCGAGGCATGCTGGATTCGCTCAACGAAATGCTCACGGTCAAGGTTTCTGCTCTCGATATTGGCAATTTTTTGAATACCGATATCGTGCTTACACCACAGATGCAACAGATTTGCATGGTAGCTATCGGAGCAACCTTGCGCGGCGGGAAGGGTCGAGCCTTACCGGTACAGCCAGGCCCGGATATTCCAGACCCGGATTTTCCAAACCCGGAATCCACCGATATGGAAGCGGCGTAATGAAACAGCAAATCAACCTGTATTTGCCTGAGTTCAAGGTCGAAAAAGATCCGCTGACGGTATTGGTGATGGCGCAGGTTCTGGCGGTCGTGCTCGCAATTATGATTGTGGTTTCAAGCTATGAGGTGTTCACGCGTTGGCAACTTGGCACGGAATTGGCGGATCTACGGATTACGCTGGCAGAGGAAACACGGAAAACTGCTGCACTGGACGCAGAACTTTCCCGCCGCTCACAGAATGTCGAACTATCGAATCGATTGGATAGGGCAGAGGCGGTGTTGGCTTCGAGTCAACGGGTTAGAGATTTTCTGAGTGGGGCCAAGCTGGGTAACGTGTCTGGTTTTTCCGAATACTTCAAGGACTTATCCCGCGCAGCCATTGACGGGCTAAGTATTTCGGAATTTACATTCACCGACGGGGGTGAGACCGTCACCCTCAGCGGCAAGGTAGCCGACTCTGCCATGGTGCCTCGCTATGTGGCAAATTTTGAGAACGGCAACAGCCCCCTGAAGACGAAGCATTTTAATCCATCTATCTCAAGGCCCGATGTAGAGGCTCCCTTTTTTGATTTTGTGTTGAGTACGACCAGTGAATGAGAATCTGAGAAGACAACTGGACTCGGTCATTCAAAACCTCGAGTCGAGGGCGCAGGCGGAAAAGATCATATTTATGGTGGTGTTGATCGCCGTACTGGCGCTCAGCTATCTGTCGATCGGGTTTGATCCCATAAGAGCTGACATCAACACCAGCAGAACCGGTATTAACGGGGTGAACAGACAGATTCTGGCACAGCAAAATTCCTATGCCGAAAAGTATGACGCCAGCCTGGAAGATCCGGACAAATTTGCCAATGACAGGCTGGTCGTTATCGCACGCGCACAGGCGCAGTTGCAGGGCGAGATAAACAGCCTTGCCGGAGACTTCGTGACGCCCAATGAGATGACCAACATATTGACATCGGTGCTGGAGCGTCAGGCGGGCCTGGAGTTAGTCTCTTTCGGCAACCAAAGTGCTACCCCATTACGGGAAGGAATTAGCAATGTTGCCGAGCTACTGGCAGCAACCGGCGCCGTTAATCTAGACGATGTGGTGACAACCGGGGTATCGGGCCAAGTGTATGAACATGGCCTGGTGATTGAGTTCGAGGGTGACTTTTTCAATACTTTGAAGTATCTGCGATTCTTGGAAGATATTACCGGCAGCTTTTTCTGGGATTCGATCAGCTTCAGGCAATTGGACTGGCCCAATGCTCACATAACCCTTGAAATTCATACCTTGAGTACAAATCAGGGGTTTATCGGTGTTTAGGTTATTAATCAGAATGTTACTGATCACTGCAGTGGTGCAAGTCAGCCAATCCATGGCGGATGTAATCGATGGAGAGGAGCTGGTTGACCCGACTCGGCCCTTTTACCTGGAGTCGTCGGGGCAGCCGGACCCGTTTCCAGAAGAGCCGTCCAGGGATGTGACGCCTGGGAGTTTCGAGGTGAGCTTTGTGAGAATTGGTAGCTCGTCGGCGATGGCTATAGTGAACAGTCAAAGGGTAACGATCGGTGATGTGATTGGCGGAGCCACCGTGGTAGCCATAGACCGAGGCGGTGTGACGCTGATGGTCGATGAACAGGAACAGCGCGTGAATATGTATAGAAACGATATTAAAGCCCCAGCGGCGACACAGTAGTGTAGTGGAGAATTATTTTGATTAATCAATTCGATTTCAATGATACGAGATCAATTCCAATAATTGCATTGAGTGCAGTGCTGTTGGTGTTGCCCTCCTGTATAGCACGGGGTCCTTACGTGCCTGATACAGCGATACTGTCAGAGATTCAGGTTACGCTGGACGCTGCCGTTGCGTCTACCGAGGCAGTCCCAATGGAATTGCTGGCCGCCGATAGCGACTTATTAAGTGAGCTGATTCCTTCCCTTTCCCTGGACGAGATATTGCTGGCACCAGTGGAAGAGCGGATTACAATCACTTCGCCGAATCTGCCCGCCGATGTGTTTTTTAACAGCCTCGTGGTGGACACGGATTACGGTGTGGTTATCAGCGAGGATGTAGATGTTCGCATCAATCTGAGTTTGCCCAACGTTACCGTAGAAGAAGCTATGGATATCGTTGCCGAGATTTATAACCTCGATATCACCCGGCGCGGGAATATTTTTACTGTGAGAGAAGGAGGGTTGCGCACCCGTCAGTTCACTATCGATTACCTTAATGTACAGCGCCAGGGTACCTCGAGTATTTCGGTGTCGGCTCAGGGGGGTCAAGGTGGCGGCGGCGGATTCGGAGGGGGCCAATTTGGTGGTGGTCAGTTTGGTGGTGGCCGTGGCGGATTCGGAGGAGGCGGGAATTTTGGCGGTGGCGGATTCGGAGGAGGCGGGAATTTTGGTGGTGGTAATTTTGGCGGCGGCGGCTTTGGCGGTGGAGGCTTTGGCGGTGGAGGCTTCGGTGGTGGAGGCGCTGGCGGGCAAATTACAACCTCCACCAGCACGGATTTTTGGTCTGATCTGGAAACTGCGATAACCAACCTGATCGGCATCGAGATTCAGAGCAGTGGGGCTGCCTCAGGAGGCGGCGGTTTTGGTGGGGGTTTTGGTGGTCTTTCAGGCGCAGGTTCCCGCAATCAATCCACGGTAACAGACGAAGGCAAGAGCGTTCTGGTGCAACCCTTAACGGGAATCATAGTAGTCACCGCCTTCCCGCACGAACTTGACAGGGTCGAAAATTTTATCAATTTGGCACAGGAAGCGTTGCGTCGGGAAGTTATCATTCAGGTGCAGTTCCTGGAAGTGGTCTTGAACAAGGGATTTCAATATGCTCTCGATTTTAATACATTCGGTCAACAGGCAAACAATCCGATTACCGGAAGTGGTGAGTTTGACGGTACAGAAGAAGGCTTGCTGGGAAGTGCTAATAGAATTGCGGGTGAATTTCTGCCCGGTGACAATGGCATAGACGGCATCTCAAATCCGCTGAAAATCAGTACCAACTTCTCGGATTTCGATGCGGTCTTCCGATTATTGGAGACGCGGGGAACAGTCCAGGTAATCTCCAGTCCACAACTGCGGGTACTGAACAATCAGAAGGCGGTGTTTTCCGATGGGGATCAGGAGTTTTTTCAGACTCAGGCGGATACCACTACTGTAACTGGAAGCAATAACACGATCACCAATGCCAATAACAATCTGCAACAGTTCTTTTCCGGCATTTCCATGGATATCACCCCGCAGATCAGCGCCAATGGGGACATCACGCTACATGTGCATCCTACGATTACCGCAGTGGAATCGCAGACCAAGCAAATCGGCGGACAACTCGTGCCACTGGCAAAAACGTCGACGCGAGAGATTGACACGGTGATCAAGGCGGAGAACGGCAAGATCATCGTACTCGGTGGGCTGGCGTTCGAACGCAATATAACCGAAAGCGCCGGTATCCCAGGTATAAATTCAATCCCGATTGTCGGTGATGTGCTGGAGCAGCAACAGAGACAGTCGGTTAAGAGTGAATTTATTATCCTGTTAAAGCCCATCATCGCCAATGCAGAAGGAGATAGAGCAGTACTCAAAGACAGTAACGAAAGATTTCGAAGTCTGAATCGCGCGATCGATCCTTTCGCAGATCATTAGGCCGGAAAACACGACATGTATTTACAACATTTTGGTCTAAGAGAACTTCCATTCTCTCTTACGCCGAATACACAGTTCTTCCTCAATATGGCGAGTTACCATAAAGCCTACAACATGCTGATGGTATCTCTGGCTAATGCGGAGGGATTCATCAAGATAGTGGGTGAAGTGGGCACCGGCAAGACGATGTTGTGTCGCAAGGTGCTCAACACCCTGGAAGAAGACAAAGGAAATTTTATTACCGCTTATATTCCTAACCCGGTGCTGAGTCCTAAAGGCTTGTTTTTAGCTTTCGCCGAGGAGCTAAACTTGGAAGTCGCCCAGGACGTAGGCCATCACCGGCTGCTAAAAGCAATAACAGAAAAACTCGTCGATTATTCCGCCCATGGTAAACAAGTTGTGCTGTTTATCGACGAGGCCCACGCGATGCCTGAGCAGACTTTAGAGGCTCTGCGATTGCTTACCAACATAGAGACCGAGGAGGTCAAACTGTTCCAGGTCGTGCTTTTCGCACAGCCGGAGTTGGATATCTCACTCGCCAAGCCTTCGCTGCGTCAACTCAGACAGCGCATTACTTTCTCCTTCGTGATTGAGCCGCTGGACCGGGATGGCATCGAACGTTATGTGGTACATCGTCTCGCGACTGCTGGCTACAATGGGCCGTTTCTGTTCTCGAAGCCTGCCCTGGACTTTCTCTTCAGAGCCAGCGATGGCATACCCCGAGTCGTAAATATTCTTTGCCACAAGGCATTGATGGTTGCATTTGGCCGGGGGGAACGGGCGATACAGGTCGATCATGTCAGGCATGCTGCCGATGACACGGAAGGTGTCGAGATTTCAGGCGCTAATTATGTGCCGGCCTTGATTGCATTGGGTGGTGTGGCAGGCGGCGCGGCATTGGTATTTTATCTGGGGCAGTTTTATTTATGAGTCTGGTTAATGACATGTTGCGGGATCTGGATCAGCGCCGCAAGGAATCCGACAGTCCTCGGGGACGGGTCGCACTCACCCCGGCCAGTGAATATCCTGACTTACAGAAAAGCCGGCTGCCATACTATGTGGTTTTCGGACTGGTCCTGGTGCTGGCAGGACTCGGCTATCTGTGGATGCAATTAGACGAGGGCAGTGCGCCCAGGTCGTTGGATATCAGGTCTGAGCTTGCGGTGGATGCAAGCAACGATCCGGACCCTGTATTAGTCACTGCAGCCGATCAGACTAGCGTAGAGGAAATAGAGGTGCCCCAGCTGCAGGAAGCCCAGATTCAGCAAACCCAGGTACAGCAGCCCCAGATATCGGAAACCCAGGAGCAAGAGTCGGTGCAACGGGTGCGGGACGCGATCGTCGCCGAGATTATCACGACCAATCAAGGGTTCAATCTGGAAGAACTGGCACAGGCGGTGGCGGCATTAAGCAACGCGGAGCCGGCGCAGACCGACACTGAGCCAGCAGAGCTTGCAGCGCCGGTAGAGCCTGCAGTGGCGGAAGTTACGCCGATGGTGCCGGCACAGTCCCGGGTGGTGCCGGCAGGCAGCCGGAACGGAATCCAGCGGACAGAAATAGTGTCGCTGTCGGCAGGCGAATACGCTTTGGAGTCAATAAAAAACGCCGCGGATTTATCCCCGCAGCAGCAGGATGTGTTGGCGGTGCAGGAAGCCCTGCGCATCATTGCCACCAATCAACCTGACGCCGCCTATGCCGTGCTGGGAGAATATATTGCAACCAATCGCTACGCCCATCAGTCGCGAGAGACCTATGCCAAGCTACTATTGAGCCAGGGAGCTTATCGCCAGGCCGCGGATCTGGTAGAGGCCGGCCTGCAGCTGGCGCCAAATCACGCAGGCTTCAAGAAAATCAAGGCCAGGTTGCTGGTCTCGAATGGCGATACAGGCGCAGCGGTAACGTTGTTGTTACGGCGCGCGCCAGATGTATCCAAGGATCTGGAGTATCATGAAATTCTGGCAACGGCGCAATTGGCCAGCCGGGATTACGAGGGTGCAGCCGTCAGTTACACCAGCCTGCTGCGGGAAGATCGAAATCAGGGCAAGTACTGGTATGGTTTCGCTGCCTCACAGGATTTCCTGGGCAAGATGCGAGCGGCTCGCCAGGCCTATACCGAGGCCGTTCGACAGCCCAGCCTCAGTGCGAATCTTCGTCTGCGCAGCGAGCAACGACTTAGCAGCTTAGGCCGGTAAATACCATGGCTATTGTTAAACAAAAAATCCGCATAGGTGAACTGCTAGTCCAAAACCAGGCAATTACGGAGCAGCAGTTATTAACCGGGCTGGATAAGCAGAAGGAATTGGGGCAGCGCCTGGGCCGGGTATTGATAGACCTGGGCTATGTCGATGAAGAGAAATTTCTCAGTTTCCTCTCACAGCAGTTACAAATTCCATTTATCGATCTGCGTCGCTATGACTTCGACGTTACCCTGATTCAGCTATTGCCGGAGACCTATGCCAGGCGCTACCGCGCTATCGTCCTGGCCGATCAGGGTGCACAACTTCTAGTCGGCATGTCCGACCCGATGGACATCTTCGCATTTGATGAGATTGAACGGATATTGCAACAGCCGATTCAACAGGCGGTGGTGCGTGAAAGCGAGTTACTCAATACCCTGGACCTGGTCTATCGTCGCACCGAAGAAATTGCCAGTTTTGCCGAGGAACTGGACGAGGAACTCACAGAGGGCCAGTTTGATCTCGAAGCCTTGAGCCTCAATGCCGATGAGAGTGATGCTCCGGTGGTCAAATTACTGCAGTCAATCTTCGAAGACGCTGTACAGGTGCGGGCATCGGACATCCATATCGAGCCGGATGAGAATGTGTTGCGTATCCGGCAGCGTGTTGATGGTGTGTTGCAGGAGCAGGTCATGAAGGAGAGACGGATCGCGCCGGCACTGGTGCTGCGCTTGAAACTGCTCTCAGGCCTGGATATCTCCGAAAAAAGGCTGCCGCAGGATGGGCGCTTCAGCTTGAAGGTAAAGGGGCACAAGATCGATGTGCGTCTTTCTACTATGCCCATTACCAATGGTGAATCCGTCGTCATGCGCTTGCTGGATCAGACAGAAGGCGCGACTTCGCTGGATAAGGTAGGGATGCCAGCTGAGATGCTGAAGATATTCCGAAAACTGATCCACATGCCCCATGGATTGATATTGGTAACCGGTCCCACCGGCAGTGGTAAAACCACCACCCTCTATGGAGCCCTGCAAGAGCTCAATGAAATTGGCAAGAAGATCATCACCGTCGAAGACCCGGTTGAATATCGCTTGCACCGCATAAATCAGGTGCAGATCAATCCAAAAATAGACTTAAGTTTTGCCAGAGTGCTGAGGGCTGCTCTGCGGCAAGACCCCGATATATTACTGGTAGGTGAGATTCGGGATACGGAAACTGCGGAGATCGCATTGCGCGCCGCCATGACCGGCCATCTGGTGTTGTCTACTCTGCATACCAACGATGCAGTTTCCAGTGCCATGCGACTCATCGATATGGGCGCCGAAGGATTTCTCGTCGCCACCTCACTGCGCGCCGTGGTGGCACAGCGCCTGGTCAGGCGCCTGTGCGATAACTGTTTCGTGGAGCATCAGCCCGACACCAAAGACCTGGCCTGGATTAAAGGCATATTAGGTGAGCAGGCTGAAGACATTCAGCTTAAGCAGGCAAGTGGTTGTCATCGCTGTAATAATACCGGTTACAGAGGTCGAATCGGAGTGTTTGAGTTGCTGATTATCAGCGATGCCTTAGCCGATGCATTAAGGCGAGCCGATTCTATGGATTTTGTTAAAATCGCGAAGGCGGCGCCGGGCTATCAGCCACTGGTAGTCAGTGCACTGAAATTTGCCGCTCAGGGAATTACCAGCCTCGACGAAGTCTTGCGTGTGGCCGAGCAGATAGATGAGTCCCTTGACTTCATGGATGTTGCCTGATGAAGATTTATAAGATTTGAAAAGCTGCAATCAAGGTGAATTGCGTGATACGCAGTGTCACTGAGAGTTGTAAGATCACTTTGAGGTTATAATTTGGACCATGCCCTATTTTCACTACAGCGGTAGAAACAGCTCCGGCGTTCTGGTGTCGGGCGATATAGATGCGGGTAGTGCCGATGATGTGGCGGCGCAGTTGGTTGGGGACAGCGTTACGCCCATTGAAATTCGAGAAGTCAAAGCTCGTCAGATCAAGGCGAAAAAATCCCCCAGTTCGGCCAGGATTGATGTTGATCCTGATGCGTCAATTATCGACCGCATCAATGCCTTTCTTGCCGGCAATAAAATTGAACTCGATGAATTAGTCATGTTTGCCCGCCAGATGTA
>JADFIJ010000009.1 GCA_022566775.1 Pseudomonadota bacterium
CAACTACTTGGATTCTGACCTCAGGCTGCCAGATCAGCGGCTGCGCTGTGATACTCCATGCAACTTAATCATCACATTTTTCATGCGCTGCTCCGTATTATTCGCCAAGTCGTTCTGGTACGGACTCGCTCCAGCAATGGCCGGTAATAACACTTCTTCACTTTGGCAGTTAGATGATGCCAAACCCGAGCATGTACCCCAAATACGCGAATTATTTAAATCAGTCTTCAAACAGGAGATGTCACATGCGCTGTGGGCATGGAAATATGACAACGGCAGGGGGGCTGGTGTTATTGTTCGACACGGCGATGAGATTATTGCGTACTTTGGTGGCACCGAGCGTCGAGTCTTATTTAAGGGCGAGGCGGTTTACTCCATTCAATGTGGCGACTCCATGGTGGCGCCGGAACACAGGGGCACGCTTTCGAAGAGGGGGCCCTTCTATCTCTCCGTTACCGGGTTTCTCGGCAAATACACCGGTTTCAATCGTCCCTATCTATTGTCCCATGGTTTCCCCAACGCCAGGGCCATGCGGCTTGCCGAACGCTTGGGCATGTATGAGGAAGTCGGTACTCTGCTTAATATCTCATGGAGTGCGCAACATAGTGCCGTATTCAGTTCCGAGCTGTTCGATTTTGAATCCTCCGACCACGTCAGTGCCCTCGATGAGCTATGGTCAAATATGGCGTCAGAATTTAGAGATAGAACAATTGGCATTCGGGATCTGGAATATTTGCGGCATCGATACCATGATCACCCGGATTTAAGCTACCAACTGCACCTGGTTTACAGTAATGGCCAGACCAAGCCCCTGGGACTCGTTGTTACTCGCAAAATCAAAGACAGGTTATTGTTACTGGACATGGTTTCGGCAAAAAGCGAGTTTCGAACCCTGGCCAACTTTGGTCGGCACCTGGCCAGCGAGCTTGGCTGTCGTGAACTTTATGGCTGGTTGACCGAAATCGATATTAAGCTAGTTTCAGATTCGGCGCTTGTCATCGAAGAACCACCACTGAAACTTCCTCTCGGTGTTTATAGTGACGGGCTTAAAGCCGAAGATATAAGAGACACGTGGTTTTTTATGTGCGGCGACAGTGATTTTTTGTAGATGTCCGTTAACGCCTACAAAATGTTGTTTGTTCAATTGTCGCATCTCTCCACATTTGTTGCCTCGTTGGATTAATCCCTGAATTGATCTTGATTGAGTGTGAGTACGAATATGTTATTGGAAAGTGAGCTTCTTCCCTACACCACATCTGAAATACCTGAAGGCCCCTGGCTGGTTTTTGCTCCTCACCCGGATGATGAAACATTTGGTATGGGTGGGTCCTTGCTTAAGGCCAGAAACCAGCAACTGGACACACATGTTGTTTTCGTCACCGATGGAGCACTTGGCGGTAATGGCGATAAAGAAGCCCTGATTCAAAGGCGAATAGACGAAGCCACATCTGCGACGACCTTATTAGGGGTCAAAACAATCCATTTCTTTGGAGAACCAGATCGGGGCTTGCGAGTCTGTGACAGAATAATCGATAAGATCGAAAAACTTCTGGAAGAAATAAAGCCTCGGAGTGTCTTCTTCCCCACGCCAATGGAATATCATCCCGATCACCGAGTGACGGCAGAACTGGTTTGGAAAAGTGTGCAAAATTCGAAGTGGTTTACGGGTGGCGCCTTTGCTTACGAGATTAGTACGCTAGCACCCATTAATTTGCTGATAGATACATCCGAGGTGGCAGCAGAGAAGTATGACGTCGTCAAAATCTATGCCAGTCAATTAACCCAGACCAAATACCTTGCCCTGGTGCAAGCAATTGACACGGCCAGAACATTTTCCCTGTCAATGGATCGCATTGCTGCGGAGGGGTTTTTTAACTATGCAGACAAAAATCTGAGTCTCGAAGAGCAATTGACGCGAAGTATACCACCCTACTTCGAAGGTGTTTGAAGCTGGACAATTACGAATTCTGAGAGCTCAGGGCAGATCGTGCCAATTCTGTATGAAAATTCCATCCGATGCCACCTGGGCGGAGATAGGTGCCCTAGATTTAGTAGCCAGAGGTTCCTTAAGTGTCATCGTACTCACTGTCTTGGTTATTAGGATCTGGCAAAAACACACGCTCGAATCATCAGCTCAATTAGATTTGTGCACGAAAAAGGTTTGATTGCATGGGATTACTGGCCGCGAAGAAACAACTTGTCCAGTTCATCCAGGGATTGATAGACCCAGGTTGGTCGCCCGTGGTTGCACTGACCGCTCCGCTCGGTGGCTTCCATGTCGCGCAGCAAGGCATTCATCTCCGGGATGCTGAGTTGTCGATTGGCTCGGACCGAACCATGACAGGCCATGGTGGACAGTAGCTCATCCTGGTGCGCCTGAATGCGATCGCTGCTGCCGTATTCGAGCACATCACAGAGGACGTCTCGCACCAGTTGTTCGATGTCTGCGTCGCGCAGGATGGACGGAATCTGGCGAACGATAATCGATTCGGTAGCGGCTCGTTCCAGCTCAATGCCGAGTTGCAATAGCATCTGACGCTGGGACTCGGCACATTCTGCCTCGGCGGCGCTGACCGCAATCGACAGCGGCACCAATAGCGGCTGCATTTTTAACTCTTCGTTCTTACAAGCTTGCTTCATGCGCTCGTAGGTAATGCGTTCGTGGGCGGCATGCATATCGACCACGATCAATCCCTCCTGGTTCTGAGCCAAGATGTATATTCCGTGCAATTGCGCGATGGCGTAACCCAGGGGCGGCACTTCGTCGTCATCGGCATTAAGTCTGGCATAGGCGGCGAGCTGTTGCTGAATAACTGCGGGCCCGGAACTGTGAGAACCAGTCCCATAGGCTTGACGCGTCGGCTCCGACAATGACAAATGACTCTGCGCCCCGCCGCCGAAGTCGGCACCAGGCCCGGCATAACTCGAGCCGAAAGCCGCGCTGCTGTGCAATTTTGAATCGGCCGCAGCAAGCTGGTCTGTCGGTGTGATTTTCGCCAGGGCCTTATGCAGGGAGCTGAACAGGAAATCGTGTACCAGGCGGCTGTCCCGAAACCGGACTTCGTGCTTGGTGGGATGTACATTGACGTCCACGGCGCCTGGCGCCAATTCCAGATAAAGCACATAGGCGGGATGACGGCCATGAAACAGCACATCCCGATAGGCTTGTCTGATCGCATGGGTGACTAACTTGTCGCGAACAATGCGGCCGTTTACATAGAAGTATTGCAGGTCGGCCTGGCTGCGCGAGAACGTGGGCAGACTGACCCAACCCCAGAGCCTGAGTTCAGGCCCATCCATGTCCACAAAGACAGAGTTCTCGACAAAAGCCGGCCCGCACACCAGCCCCACCCGGCGCTGCTGTTCCTGCTCGGTCTTCGCCGCCAGCAGTTTGTGAATCGTACGCTGATTATGATTCAGCGTGAACTGCACGTCGAAACGACTGAGCGCAATGCGTTTTACAATCTCATCGATACGGGTGAATTCGGTTTTCTCTGTCTTCAAAAACTTTTTGCGGGCAGGCGTATTGAAGAATAGATCCCTCACCTCCACCGTGGTCCCCTGGGGGTGCGCGGCGGGGGCCATTTGTGTCTCCATTTCCTGACCTTCGGCCGCTACCCTCCAAGCGCTGCCGTCGCCAGCCTCCCCGGTTTTTGAAGTCAGGTTGAGACGGGAGACGGAGCTGATGCTGGCCAGGGCCTCGCCGCGAAAGCCGAGGCTGCGAATATTTTCCAGGTCTGCCAGTTCTGTAATTTTGCTGGTAGCGTGACGACTCAATGCCAGGGCAAGATCCTGCTTGTGAATGCCTGCGCCGTTGTCCCTCACCCGTAAGAGTTTGGTCCCACCCTGCTCCACATCTATTTCCAGTCTGTCGGCACCGGCATCGAGGCTATTTTCCATTAACTCTTTAATCACCGAGGCTGGACGCTCCACAACTTCGCCGGCTGCGATCTGATTGCTAAGGCGTTGGCTGAGGACGGTAATGCGCTTCATGCTTTGGGGAATCTGTGCTGGAGAAGTGGTGGGGAGCTGCAGCATTGTAGCATCATCGATGTGGATTAGAATGATGGCTGACGGTGGTGGTAGCGCCCGTGGTAATACGACCGGTGCCGGGACGGCGGCAGATTAACTGGCGGGAATCTTGAGTTTCTGGCCGATCATGATGCGATCGCCGGAGAGCTTATTGGCCTGCCTCAGGCTGGCAAGACTCACCTGGTATTGCCGCGCGATTTCCGAGAGCGTTTCACCCCGGCGAATCGTATGCTCGGATGCTTGCGAACCAACGCCCCCAGGAATACTGAGCTGCTGACCAATTTGAATCATGTTGCTAGCAAGGCCGTTGCCGGCTTTGAGGCCGGCCAATGAAACCCCAAAGCGCTGGGCGATCATCGAAAGACTGTCGCCGCGTTTAACGGTGTATGAACCCGGCACGATGCCGTTCTGTTTTTGCCAGGCAATCAGTGAATCATCCGGTGGTGCGTCGTAGAAGTAATTCACCACGCCCTGGGCAATAGCGGCCGCAAGCCGTAGCTGAAACTCGGGACTGTTGAGCCGACGTGCCTCGGCGGGGTTCGTCAGATAACCAGTCTCTATGAGAAACGAAGGGATGTCCGGCGAGTTCAACACCTGCAGTGAAGCCTGCTGAACCTTGTCCCGCCGCAGGCGGGTGATACCATCGAGCGATTCCAGCACCCGGGTGCCGGCAATCAGACTCTGTTCCATGCTCCAGGCCATCTGCAGTGACACCAGAGTCAGGGCCACGTCGTCATCCAGTACATCCAGGCTAAGATCGCCACCGACGCCTCCCAGCAGATCCGCCTGGTTTTCCTTCTCGGCGACGCGGCGAGCATTCTCCCGGTCGGCGCGGTCACCGGATAAGGCGTAGAGAGTCAGGCCACGCGCATTGCTATTACGATACCAGTCTGCGTGGATAGCAATAAACAGGTCGGCGCGATTGTTGCGGGCAATTTCCGGCCGGCGTTTTAGTTCCACATAGTAATCACTATTTCTGATCATCACCGGCTTATAACCGGTCATGCTATTGAATCGGGCGAACAGGGCACGGGAAATCGCCAGGGTGATGTTCTTCTCCTTGATGCGCTTATCGACCCCCAGTGCGCCCGGGTCCTCGCCGCCATGGCCGGCAGAAATGGCGATGACGATGTCTCTCTTCTCGGCCACCACCGGCGTTCGGATCGCACTGCCACTGCGCGCGCCGGCCTCTGCCGGCACCTCATCGTAGAGGTCGACCACCAGGCGGTGCCCAAGCTCGGTATTTGGTGCCAGGATAAAACCGGAGGGCTCGACGGCGCTGTTTATATCCAACACGATTCTCAGGGTATTGCCCTCTCGGGTCCCACTCCTGATCCCGGTGATGGGACTGTCGCTGAGATCCAGCCCGGCAAGCGAGCCGGTGAGAGAAGAATTCTCAATATCGATCACAATACGGTCGGGATTGGCCAGGGTGAACAGATTAAAATCCACGCGCTCGCTCAGATCAAAAACCAGGCGGGTGTGATCCGGCGCGCGCCACACCCTCACCTCCTCCACCTCGGCGGCGTACAGGGATGTGGCTACCAGCACCAGGGTCGAAATCACCCCCACAACTGACTGATTTAAACTAATGCGAAAATTCATAGCAAATTCTTGACGGCATAGCCCGCGTTGTCTATAAGTTTCGGCCCGAAGCCCACAATCTTTTGGCTATTGCCTCGCCCTTTTCAGAATTTGTTTGACATCCCAGCAGGCGTCCCGTTCCCTCTATTTCGATATCCAGGCGCAGATCTGCCGGTGGAATCGCCCCGCTCCCTCTTTCTGCCCACTCCACGATACAGAGATTTTCCGGGTTGAAATAGTCTTCGACCCCCAGGAATTCTACTTCCCCGGGATCATCCAGCCTGTAAAAGTCGAAGTGATAGAGTTTGCAGAGCGTGAATTCATAGGGTTCCACCAGGGTATAGCTTGGGCTCTTCACCGCGCCGGCATAGCCGTAGCCTCTCAGAATACCGCGTGTCAGAGTGGTTTTACCGGCACCAAGATCACCATGCAGATGCAATACCCCACCGATTGTGGGGACACCCTGGCCGGCGCTTACATCGGCCAGAGTAGTGGCGGCATCGGCGAAAGTCGCCTGTGCAATTTGGGCACCAAAGAGCAGCATTGCTGACTCGTCTTTAATATGGTGTTTTTTGTTGGGCACGATGCGTTTGGACGACTCTTAGTCAATCGAGGGATTCACTAACTGGCGGATAAATGGAAACAGATCCGTAGCCACCATGCCGCGTTCACCCTCTGCTGCCATCGCCAGATCGGCGGCTTCTCCATGAATGCAGACCCCACAACACAGGCTGGTTTGCGCGCTGTGACCCTGGGCAACGAGACCCGCAATAATGCCGCTTAAGACATCACCCATGCCTGCGGTCGCCATGCCCGCATTACCCTCGGTACTCAGAAACACCTGGGCTTGCGCGCCATTTTCGCTTTCGACGCAGACCAGACTGCCGCTACCTTTCAACAGGCAACTCCCACCCCAGCGTTGAAGCAAGGATCTTACGGCGGTGAACCTATCATCCTGGATCGCCGCCACGGAACAATCCAACAGCGTTGCCGCCTCTCCCGGGTGCGGAGTAAGTATCCAGTTGTCTCTTTTTAAGGGGGCGCCGGTCGCGCTGCGCTGGGCTAATAAGTTCAAGCCATCGGCATCTATTACCAGTGGTATGTCGTGAGCAACCTGGGCGCTCAATGCTTGTCGGAATAAAGCCTGACCCCAGGGTCCGCGTCCTAGCCCTGGCCCCAGTACGATGACGCTGGCCTTCGATATTGGTTCTGCTACCTCGGCGCCCTCATCCTCGGTGCCCAGCACCATCAGTTCCGGTCGCCGCGCCAGCACGGCCGGACGATGGCTGCTACGGGTAATCAGAGTAACGAGGCCAGCGCCAGTTCTCAGTGCAGCTTCCGCCGCCATCAATGCAGCGCCACCATAGCCATAATCACCTCCCAGTACCACCACGTGACCGTGACTGCCCTTGTGAGAGGAGCGGGTTCTTGGCACCAGGATTTTCGAGGTGATATTGATATCGATGCGCAGTGCCGATGGCGTCGGCGCCGTCGCCGTCGAGTAGACGCCTTCGGGAATATCCAGGTCGGAAAAGTGAACGCCGCCGGCGAAGTCCCGGCCACGATAGGTCAGCAAGCCCTGTTTCATGCCTACGAACGTCACCGTCTGATCCGCACACACAGCGATACCGAGTTGCGCCCCGGTATCGGCACTAAGCCCGGAGGGGATATCCAATGCCAGCACTGGACAGGCCGCGACGTTAATATGCTCGATTGCCTGCCTGTACTCGCCTGCAACTTCACGATCGAGGCCAGTCCCCAGCAGGGCATCGACGATGACCGTATGCAGATGAGTGGGTTGCGCCTCGGCAAGGAAATCGGCATAGGCGATCACCTGCACAGCCCGTTCCCCAGCCCACTGCCAGGCGGCCCGGGCATCGCCCTTTAGTTGCTGCGGGTCGGCAACTGCGATGAGTTCCACACCGAGGCCATGCTCGCTGGCCAGAGCGGCAACTATGTAGCCATCGCCGCCGTTATTGCCGCTGCCCACAAATATCCGCAGGTGTTGAACCTGAGGCCAGGCCTCCAAAAGCTGGTTGAAGGCGACCGCCCCGGCTACCTGCATCAGCTTGAAGCCGGCGATGTCGAATTCCTCGATGGCGATGCGGTCGAGTTCACGGACTTGCGCGGCCCGATATAGATTGCGGGGAAGCTTGGTGGTGAAATCAGTCATTTATCAAACTTCTGAATCAGCCGTCGCACCAGGCGCAGGGCGCTCTCCAACTCCTCGATAGGGATGTCTTCGGTGGTGCCAAGCGCCCAGGGATCCTGGACCTCACGTAGCAGGTTGTAAATTTCCGTGCCCGCGTCCGTAAGGGTGACGATTACCGAACGCTTGTGCCTGGGATTGACCTGGTAAAACAAGAGGTTGTCGCTAACCATCACATCGGTAATACGTTGTACGGCCTGGCGGGACTGACCGAGTACACGAGCGATGCCAGGAACGGTCAGGCCCTTACTGGAGAGGGCGATGGCGCCGATCACCTTCCAGCGCGCGCTGGTCAAGCCCAGCTTTTCGGTCATGGCATCGCCTTCGGAGATCAACAGGCCATTTAACCGGAACACCGACAACACAAAATCGAGAAATAGCAACCGTTTTGGAGAGTGCATGAGTCACGGAATTCCTGGTCCGATAATGTCAGCATGTTGTCATTGTTGTCTGCGGCAGTCAATCGATCTGATACAGTAAGCAGCAGCCAGAGAACTATTGCGGAAGCCACTTCGACTGTAGTGGTAAACTCATGGTTGTTCCTGTCAGCTTACTGGATAACGTTGAGCTCCAGATCCAGTCTCTGATTTGGACTCCTGAGTTCGGAATCAACCCAAGGGTACCATCATGATAAAAGCATTCGTTCCGAGCCTCTTGCTCCTATTCTCATGCGTCGGCTACAGCAGTATGGCCATGGCCCAGGCGCAATTGTCCGGTACTCCGAATGAACTGCGCGAGTTTTTATATCCCCGGCCAGTCACAGTGAATATCAGCGGCGAAGGCGAAATTACAGCGTACAAAGACCTGGCGAAAGTCAGCCTCATGGTGACCACCGAGGAGCGCAGCCTGAATGCAGCCATGGCGGCGAATCAGGCATTAAGAAACCGCCTGATCGATGACTTCGTGAGCGCCGGCATAGCGGCCAGTGAGATTAACAATTCCAGATTTTCCAGCTCTCCACAATTCGGATTATTCGGCCGTAAACCAAATCGATTCGAGGTGTCGGCGCGACTGGAAATCTCCGTGTCCAGCGAGGAGCATTTGCAGGTGCTGGCTGCGGCAGCCGATGCCAATGAAGAAGTTGAATTCGAAGCCACCGAATTCGAACACAGCCTGGAGGATGATTTTGAAGACCAGGTGAGAGCACTGGCCTTACAAGATGTGATGGAGAAGAAGGCCTTCTACGAAAATAATCTGGGGGTAGAATTAAAGGCCATCAATTTTTTCTATGCGAGAATTCAGCAGCTGGCCCGGGCGATGCCGATGGTAGCGAGGTTCGAAAATGCGGATGCAGGCCTGGCACTTAGCTCCAGTTCGATTGCAGTGGAAGCAGCCCCGGTTGTTGCCACGAGTTTTGATGAAGTACAATACCAGACTTCATTAACCGTGGTATTTGAAATCATCGGTGAAGATTCAGAAGACAACTAGTTTCTTTCTCCTACACTTGGCAGCGCCATGCCTGGCCGCGGTGCTATGCTCCGGCATCACCGCCGCCTATGCCGATTCAATATACGACGCCAACCGCCTGTTGCGGGTCACAGATACCGGTGATCGCTTCGAGTCGATGGCCCTGCAGCAGACCCGTGACATCATCAGAACCTACTCGAGTATCGTCAGCATGTCGGCGGAGGTGGCATTGCCGCTGAATCTGAAACGGACCATCGCCGCCTGCTACGCCGAAGCCTATGCCTGGCACAAATTCAGGCCCGGTATTGCACAAATTCTTGTAGAAGTGCTGAACCAGAAAGAACTGCTCTTGCTAATCGATTTTTACAGCAGCCGCAGCCTGCCGCCCAGGGAAATTCCGGCCTTCAAGAGGGTCATCAGAAAAGCCGACCAGATCCAGCGATTGTCGGCAGATTACATTTACGCCCATGCCGACAGCTGCGTGGACAGGGATGCCGAATTAATTTTCTCGTATTTAAGGAGCCTCTAATTAGCCAAGCAGGGAATAACAACGGAGCCGGGACGGACGCTCTCGCCACAGAGGAAACCAGCGAATGGCTGGAGGCACTGGCGGATGTTCATGACCTCTACGGCGATGAGGGGGTTAATGAACTGCTGGCCGGCCTCTCGAATTGGCGCAGCACACGGCAGATCTCTTACCCTGCTGTGTCGGTGAATACGCCTTATCTGAATACTATTCACGTTTCCGAACAGCCTGCCTATCCCGGCGATCGCGAGATTGAACAGCGCCTGGAGAATATCTTGCGCTGGAACGCCATGGCGATGGTGCTGCGGGGGCAGGATGCCGGCACCGGAGTCGGCGGCCACATCGCCACCTACGCCTCTGCCGCGACCTTGATCGAGGTGGGCTTCAATCATTTCTTCCGTAAAAAATCTGCCGATTACGGCGGCGACCTGGTGATTCTGCAACCCCACACGTCCCCCGGTATCTATGCCCGCTCCTGGCTGGAAGGTGTGCTGGATACCAAGCGCTTCCAGAACTATCGACGAGAACTCCAGAGCGGAGGCGGTCTCACTTCCTATCCTCACCCGCGCTCTATGCCGGAGTATTGGCAGGTGGCGAATGCGTCGATGGGGCTGTCGACACCGACGGCAATTTACCAGGCACGCTTCTCCAAGTATCTCGAGAATCGCGGGCTGAAGCCTAAACTCGGTGGCAAGGTATGGTGTTTCATCGGCGATGGGGAGACCGATGAGCCGGAAGTACTGGGCAGCATTAACATCGCAGCGAGAGAACAACTGGATAATCTGATTCTGGTGGTGAACTGCAATTTGCAACGTCTCGACGGCCCGGTGCGGGGTAATGGCAAGATCATTCAAGAACTGGAAGCCTCCTTCATCGGCTCCGGCTGGGATGTGATCAAGGTGATCTGGGGCAGCGGCTGGGACAAGCTGCTGGCCGAGGACGTGAACGGCACCCTGCGACGACGCATGGAAGAATGTGTGGACGGTGATTACCAGCGCTATTCCATATTGCCGGGGGAACGGCAACGGGAGCACTGGGTCGATGGAAATCCCGAACTCGAGAAGATGATGGACTCGCTCTCCGATGCCGAGGTGAAACAAATCAAGCGGGGTGGACAGGACACCGTGAAGATTTATGCCGCCTACCATCGCGCCATCAACAACACGGGCAAGCCGACAGTAATCCTCATCAAGACCGTCAAGGGCGACGGCATGATTGGTGCCGAAGGCAGCAACACCGTACATCAAAAGAAAAACCTGGACGGCGATCAACGCCTGTTAATCGCCAGAAATTTCGGCATACCACTGAGTGACGAGGCGATAAAAAACGCCGAGCCCTATAGACCACCCCAAGACAGTCCGGAACTGCAGTACCTCAGGAATCGACGCGCAGAACTGGGTGGCGCAATTCCTGTGCGCGAGAGCATCTGCAAAAAACTGAAGCCGCCGGGCCTCGAATCATTCGAGTCCCTGCTGGCTGGATCGGGCCAGCGGCCACAGTCGACTACCATGTCCCTGGTAAGAATTCTGTCGGCGCTACTGCGCGATAAAACCCTGAACAAATACATCGTGCCGATCGTTCCGGATGAAGCGCGCACCTTCGGCCTCGAGGCCCTGTTCAAGATAGCCGGCATCTTCTCTTTACAGGGACAACGCTATACACCGGTGGATGCCGGGACCCTGTCGGCCTATCGAGAGGCCGAAGACGGCCAGATTCTACAGGAGGGAATCTGTGAAACCGGCGCCCTCGCCTCTTTTCTTGCGGCGGGGACCGCCTACTCTATTCATGGCCTGCCCATGATTCCATTCTATTTTTTCTATTCCATCTTCGGCTTCCAGAGAGTCGGCGACATGATCTGGACCTGCGGTGATATGTTATGCCGGGGTTTCTTGATCGGAGGCACCGCCGGCAGAACCACACTCAACGGTGAGGGCATCCAGCATCAGGATGGTCATTCCCAGATAGTTGCGAACACCTATCCGAATCTAAAGAGCTATGACCCGGCCTTCGCCTTTGAGCTGGTGGTGATCGTGCGGGAAGGCATCCACCGAATGTATGAATTGCAGGAAAATATCTTCTATTACATTACCGCCTATAACGAAAATTATGTCATGCCGCCGATGCCAGCAGAGAAAAACCTGGATAAGGCGATTATCGCCGGGGCCTATTTGTATTCGAGTTCGAAGCCGGCAAAGCGCGCCGGAAAGCGAACTGCACAGCGCCGGGAAATTCATCTGCTGGCCAGTGGCTCGATCATGCAACAGGCCATTGCCGCCAGCGACTTGCTGGTAGCGAGAGGCCACACCGTCTCGATCTGGAGCGTCACCAGTTATAACGAGTTGTACCGGGAAGCGGAAGCCTGTGAGCGCCACAACCGACTGCATCCCTTTGCCAATGCAAAGACGCCTTACCTTGAGCAATTGTTTACCGATAAGAGTGGAGTTTATGTCGCCGTCACAGATTATATGAAGGCGCTTCCCAACAGCATCGCACCGTGGATGCCGGACAATTTCACGATTCTGGGTACCGACGGCTACGGCCTCAGCGAATCCAGGCCAGCGCTTCGATCGTTCTTCGAGATTAGCCCCGACTACATTTGTCATGCCGCTCTGGTGGGACTCTATCGAGACGGCAAGCTCAACGCTGCCGAGCTAAAAAAGCAGCTAAAAGGCTTGGATGTGGATGCAGATAAGTTAAACCCGATGGACAGGTAGTCAATCATCGGGTTTGGAGATCTGCGCTCGCTGTCTTCTAAATCAGACGCTACTTCTGAACTATTTCGATTCTTACGCCGTCAGGTCCTTCGGCGAAGGAAATGCGAATGTCGCGATAGTCCCGTGGGTCCATGGAAAAAACCACGCCATTGGCTTTCAATGTCTCCGCCCCAGCATCCAGATCCTCAAAATTCCAACCCAGGTGATCGAAGCTTCGGCCCTCGGTCGGCGCTATATCGCCTCTAGCCTGTGCTACCAGCAGCCAGATATCACCGTAATTCAAGCCCGGCAAGGCACCGGCAAACATCTCGCTCTCGCCACCGAAATTTTCGGCGTACCATTGCAGGGTCGATTCCGGGTCCGCAGATGACAGGTGCAGGTGATGCATACCACGTAAGTTCGCGTCGTTTATGATTTCGATCTTGGTACCCCAGGGGTCCTCGACAAAACCAATCTGCATACCACTAAACTCGATCAGGTCACCGAGTTGAGTGCCACCATCGGCAACCACAGCGGCTACGACTTCCGCCACATTGGGCATGGAGAAGCCAAAATGGTCGACGCCGGTACCTACGGATCCACCGGTGGGTTCACGCTCGAAGAAGATCACCGCGATATTGCCATACATGACCCGGTCGATGGGAAGATCGGGATCGCTACGGCGCATAAACCGGGCCGCCTCCCCACCAAAATGTTTCACATACCAATTAACTGCGTCCTCGGCGCTGGGGGCGGCGAGGTGGATGTGGTCATAGGGTGCGGCCTGAGCGAGACCTGAGAACATCAAACACAGGGTCGCCAGCAATAAGAATTTTTTCATGGGTTTCCTCCTTTTTTATAATTATTTCAATTGGACAAAAAATGTCGGCGAGCTAATGGGTCATCGAGTACATCAGATAATTAATTCCCAGTCGATAAGCCGAATTTGCATAACGCGTAGGGTAGGCCGGATGGTAGGTGTGCTCCCAGCCATCACCCATGTCGGAATTCCAGTTTATCAACACCATAATCCGACCATTTTCATCGAGGATGGCGTGGTTGCTGGCGAAATTGATGCCCTGCTCGCCGTACTCATCGGAGCGATACAGGGCCGGTATCATCTGGGGGCCGTCGATATCATAATAGACATGAAAAATCTCATGGTCTGACGCCAGTTCGATGATTTCCCGATCCGGAAAAACCTGGCTGAAGGCGGCATAAAAATTATTCCACTGCTGCTGGCCCCAGAAATCATCAACCAATAGAAAACCACCGCGCAACAGGTACTCCCGCAGGTTTTCTATTTCCCGGGGGCTGAGAGTCAGGCCGCCGCCCTGCCCGACTTCCAGCATATAGAGAAATGGGTAGTCGAATATCTGATCATCATCCAGGCGCAGAACGATAGGCTCACTCATGACCCGGACATTGGTCAAACGAGAAACGCCACGCAGAAAATTTACATCGGCATCGGGAAAATCTATGGCCCAGGGGCCATAACCTCGACCTCGGCCCCAATAGGTATCAAATTGCACACGCACGAAATTAAACTCGCCCGCTTTATCATAGGCGAGATCGGTAGTTGCGATCTGGCCGTTGACCGCCGGGGTGGCAACAATAAGTGCAAATAAAAGGTTTCGAAAATTCAACATGGGATCTCGGCTTGAGGCTGAGCTAGTGTGTCTGGATTACAAGTTTTATTCAAGTCTATGGCCTTCCTGTTTGCGCGATATCATCACCGCTCGCTCTCGATCACCGCAGTGATGCGCAATAATCCTCGTTACTTATTGCCGGGGTGAACCAGATAAAATCATAGGCTGGAATGGCGCCGAATTGTTGCAGGTATTCAGACGGATCGGCGATCTCAGGATCCACCTCCATGAATGATAGCGCCACAATCTTGCTATTTATTGCAACATCGACGGGCTGCAGATGCTGGGCACGCAAATAGTTCGGCACGCCAAGATCCTGACGTATATGGTAATTACCGGCGACCAGCACACTGAGTTTATCGTGCTCCGTTGCATTCATACTGGCTGCCATAATAAAGTCCCGATACTGTTGCACCCTCACCATTGCCGGGAACTGGGACTCGGGCAGCAAGCCGCAGTGGCTTTCGTCGATGTCGAGGTTAAGCTGCTCCATCGTCGACGCATCCAATACCCCCTCGATAGAAGCGGGCAGTTCTTCGCTGTACACCTGCATCATGCGCGCCGAATTGATGTTCGCCGCCGCCATTGAAATGCCCCCGCGATAGACGGCGTCGATGAGAGGCCCGTAAAATGACCAGTCCCAACCCTCTTCGTCCCACTGCAGGTAATTCTTGAGCTCGTCAAGACTGGATAGTTGTTGCTGCTGAATGTCATCCAGCAAATTACTAGCGTCAGTATCCAGCATCTCGAAGGCGACCTGGGAAACGACCCGCCGGGCTATCAGGTGGTTGAGGACCGCTGCCTGCAAATGATGATGATCGGGATTGTCGTGCTTCTCCCCTAATAGAAGATAACTGGCACCTTCAACCGCCACCAGGAGATCATTTACCGGAACAAACTCCGAAGTCCTGCTATTGAATATCTTTCCGACAAGAGGATGGTCGGAATACAGTTGCGACTCCCAGCTCGCAGGCACATCGACCTGGGCCTGTACCGTCGCCGTGAATACCAGCACAGCGGCAACCGCTAGTGCTCTAATTGGATCCACCCATCTTTTGCCACTGCGCATAGGTTTCATCGTTCCAGTAACTCTGGAAGTAGGCGATTGCTGCCAACTTGTCCGCTTCATTGAGGACATTTTCGAAGGCAGGCATGTTACCACCGAAGGCGGCGCCACCGGTATTAATGACCTGCAGTAAGACAGAATTTGGGTGATGCCAGGCATGGGCCGACCCATTCAGCGGCGGCGCTGGAAAAGAGCCATCGTCCAGGCGCGCGCGCCAATCACTCACCAGGCCCTCGGCATTGTCACCATGGCACTGGGCACAATTGTCAGCGAATACCGTGGCTCCGGTGTCTAGCTGGGTTTGACTATACCACCTGCCGGCCGCGATCGTGGCCGCCGGTTCAGGTCCGGGTTCTGACTCGCTGCAACTACCCAGCGTGAAACTGAGAACTAAAACCAAAGGCCCAAATATTGTCTCGACGTGCATCTTCCGCCACCACATCTAATCGAATTTCTTGGGATAATCGAAATTCACCAATGTCGCCTCACCCAATTGGACATCGGACCAGCTCTCGATGGGCAGACTCAATTCAACCAGCCCACTGGTTGGAATATTGTCGATGTCGGATTCTGCCATCAAATTAACAAAATCTGTAATCGCCGGATTGTGCCCTACCAGCATCGCAGACTCACAAGTTTCATCTACCAGGCTGGCCGCCTTCAGAAACATGTTGGTGCCGGCAAAATAGAGCTCCGGATTGCTGATAATATCATCCCCGGGAAAGCCAATCTGTTTTGCGAACAGCCTGGCCGTGGATTTTGCACGGTTAGCCGGACTGCAGATCATGCAATCCAGATCCGAATGAGTATTCTTGAAGCGACCTGCCATGATCGGCACATCGCCGATGCCACGGTCACTGAGTGGCCGCTCAAAATCCTTCAACTTCTGATCATCCCAGCTTGATTTGGCGTGGCGAAGCAGATAAAGGGTTTTCATTGATGGGCTTCAGAGCTTGACTCTACTATTCGATATGAAATCAGGACCCGGACAGGTAGGTCGGAGTTATACCGCAATTATGCCGCCAACTCCAGAGCTGACGCGGGATAGCGGGCGCAGCATTTCCTCTGCTTCCCTAAGCCGGGTTCCACTTCTGCCGAAATAATGTAGAATGCTGCGCTTTTAATGATGGAACCCGAAACATGCGATCGACAGCCATACCATTCATGCTTACATTCATGGCATTAGCAGCTAATGCCGCCCTTGCCCAGGAAGAAAATGGGCTAACAAGGGAAATACAGCTCGGCGCTCTGTTTACTTCGGGTAACACGGAAGATCAGACCCTTAACTTTGCGGGCAGCATTAGTTTGCTGCAAGACCGGTGGGAATACGTGTTTTCATTGGATGGCTTGTTCTCGTCGAATGCGAATGATGTTACCGGGCAAAGATTTTATGCGGTTGTCAGTGCCAATTACGAGTTTTCCCAGAATAGCTTTTTCCTGACCCGGCTTGCCCATGAGGATGATCGCTTCAGCGGATTCGATAGTCAGTCCGACATCACCTTTAACTACGGTCGCAAGCTGCTGGGTAACATTGCGGATATGGAGCTGATTCTAAACGCGGGTGTCGGTGTGCGCTGGTCGCGACTCGATGATTCTGATTTCGATGAACCCATCGTAAGGCTCGCCGGCGACTACGATTGGAAAATATCGGATACTGCCTCCTTCGGTCAGCAGCTGAGTGTAGAAGCCGGCAGCCAGACCAACATTTATCGCTCCGAGACCAGTATTGAAACCCAAATCCTCAATAATTTGTCATTGCGATTTTCGGTTAACATCAAGCATCAAACCGATGTACCGGCAGGACGTGAGAAAACGGATACCGAAACAGCGATATCGTTTGTTATGAATTTTTAGTCGGCGATGCCTGCATTAACAACATACGCGAATGTAATGAAGAGTGTATCCGGTCTGGCTGGTTCGGCATAACCCAACTAAGAGAGGTTTGTTCATGACTCCCGTGGTAAGACTATACTGGGCTATCGCCCTCATCTTCATGCCCCTTAGTCTGGTCTGGTTACTGGCCAGCATAGACGGGGCAATCTCGATTCTGGCAATCCTTGGCGCGCCTTTACAGCTCACGGTCTTTCTTGTGCTTCTCGCCTGGGTTCTGGTGGGAGCTTATGAGCTGTTCTTTAGCGCGAGTAATTTACGGAGGAATTACCCGGTTCTCGCCAATCTTCGCTATCTGCTTGAGTATATTCGTCCCGAAATACAGCAGTATTTCATTGCCAACAATATTGAGGAGCGGCCTTTTAGCCGAGAACGTAGAAACCTCGTCTATCGGCGTGCGAAAGGCATAAGCGATACCTTACCTTTTGGTACAGAACAAGACATTCTCGCCGAGGGTTACAGGTTTTTGGCCCATTCAATCAATACCACCGAAGTTGCCGAGGAACATATCAGGGTCAAATTTGGTGGGCCTGCCTGCAAGCGAAGTTATAGTGCATCCCGACTCAATATATCCGCGTTGAGTTTTGGAGCGCTGAGCTCAACGGCGATAGCGGCCCTGAATAAAGGCGCCAAACTCGGTGGCTTCGCCCACAACACCGGTGAAGGTGGCATCAGCAGGCATCATCTGGAACATGGGGGCGATATCATCTGGCAGATTGGAACCGGGTACTTCGGCTGCCGTAATCCTCACGGCAGATTCGATGACAGTGCATTTGCGGAGCGTGCCGGTCTCGACGTGGTAAAAATGATCGAGATTAAACTTTCCCAGGGAGCCAAACCCTCACACGGCGGCGTGTTACCCGGCGCCAAGGTAAGCGAGGAAATCGCGGCAATTCGTATGGTCCCTGCCGGGGAGACGGTGTTGTCACCGCCGAGTCATCCGGAATTCAATTCCCCAAAGGGCTTGCTGGAATTCGTGCAGAGACTGAGAGAGCTGAGCGAAGGCAAACCGGTAGGATTCAAACTGTGTCTCGGCATAAAATCCGAATTCATGGCGATCGTCAAGGCCATGCTCGATACCGAAATCCTGCCGGACTTTATTACCATCGATGGCGCCGAAGGCGGCACCGGCGCAGCCCCGGTGGAATTTTCCAACCGCCTCGGCACCCCGTGTATGGAGGCGACCTACTACATCCACCAGGTGCTGACCGGCGCAGGCCTGCGCAGGCAGATCAAGATCATCAGTGCCGGACATACTTCAACCGGTTTCGATATGTTGGAAAAAATTATCGTCGGTGCGGACACGGTTAATGCTGCGAGATCGATGATGATGGCGTTGGGTTGTGTACAGGCAAAAAGTTGTAATACCAATCACTGCCCCACCGGCGTCGCCACCCAGAACCCGGCCCGGGCCAGAGCGATAGATGTTCCCCAAAAAGCCATCCGTGTCCATAAGTTTCACCAAGCTACCGTGCATGCATTTCTGGAGTTGTGCGGCGCCATGGGCTTTTCCAACCCGGACGATCTCGGCCCGACTGATCTTCTGAGTCGCCACGAAGGCAGCGTGAAAAATTTCGATCAGATCTATCAACCGCTGATCGAAAACCAGCTACTCACGGACTCGATTCCCGATCAATACGCCGAGGACTGGCAGAAGGCATCCGCCGCAGCTTACTGAGCCGAGACCAGACCAGTCGCTGTGGTGCTCCTGTCGCCGGGGAGGTCGCCAGACCACTGCATCTTCCGCCGAGCACAGATCCCGGAAAATTCCTGCTGCAGAGGTTTTGAAATTGAGCTATCTTTAAACGCCCTGGTGTCGGTGGTCACTCCGACACCAGGAATGCCCGACACCTGGTAACTGAATTTGAGCATCTCATCATGCGCCTGCTTCACATCCTGCTTTCATGTTTTATTCTGACTCCCTCGCTGGGCTGGACCGACCAGACCGATTCCCGCCTGGATGCACTCTTTGTCACCCTGAAACAGACAGCCGATGGCCAGGTAATTCGCATCACCGAAAATCGAATCTGGAGTATCTGGCTGCAACACTCGAACTCCACCGTTGTAGAGTTGATGCAAATGGGCTCCACACGGATGAATGGCCAGATGTATTCGGAGGCCCTGCTGATATACAACCGCATCATAGAGAACTTCCCCGATTACGCCGAGGCCTGGAATCAGCGCGCAACCCTTTACTACATGGTTGGCAACCACGACGCGTCCATCGCCGATATTGAGATGGTCCTGTCGTTGGAACCGAGGCACTTCGGCGCCCTGTCTGGATTGGGTCTGGTCTATATCCAGCGCGAGGAACTGGGCAAGGCCAAACAAGCCTTCGAGGATCTGATTGCGGTCCACCCCAATAGCCCAAATGCGCAGCAGAGCCTGCAATCTGTCATCGATAGCCTGCGCCGAAATGTAATCTAGGGCAGCTCTGAATAATGCAGTAATGTCTCGGCGCTGCCTAAGTAGTATCATCGGTGCTTCCGGTAGTAAAATACCGGTCCAAGCAATCCCTGCTAATACAGAAGAGGTGAGAATACTGGCATGAAAAGATTAAAAATTCTCGGCTCCCTCGTTGCTGGTCTCTTGATCAGCGGTATCGTCGGCGCTCAGGGCGCGACGGTGCTCTATAACGAGCGAGTCATCGAGGTGGCGAATACTCTCCCGGATGCAACCGATTTATGGGTAGCTCCGGAGGATCTCACACGAATCAATGATTTCGTCCTGAAACCTGAAGGCGCCTGTCTCGATGCGCTCTGCATTCCAGTGCTACAGGATCGGGATAGCGAGATGTTTGTGCGGCGCTCGGGTCAGGCCTGGTTCAATGTGACGGTCCTCGCAGACAAATTGCAGCAGGCCCATGTCACCGATTACGAAGATGGCATCTGGAGCTTTGGTGTCATGCCCCTGGAGCGAACACCTTTTCTCAAAGGTGGTATAGCCCCCGATTTTGAACTCACCGATCGTGACGGTAAACTTGTGAAGCTATCTGATTTCCGTGGTAAGAAGGTACTCCTGCTTACCTGGGCGTCGTGGTGAGGATGTAGATTAGACGTGCCCGTGTGGCAGGCAATCTACGAAGAACTCAAGACCAACAATTTCGAAATAATCTCCGTCGCCCAGGATTCGGGTGGCGAAGCGGCAGCCGGCCCAATCTTCGACGCGGCCAATGTCAGCTATACGGCGATTATCGATGTCAATCATCACATCAGCGCGCTGTACAATCTGGTGAATGTTCCTTCGGGAGTCTGGATCGACGAAGAAGGCAGGATAGTCCGGATTAACGAAGGCACTTACGCTAAGAATCACGGCAGCTTCGGCACCGATGAATATGCGCCCATCGTTCGGGATTGGGCAGTAAATGGCGCCGATAGCCCCTACGTGTGGGATAAGGACCAGGTGCTGGAACATATTTTCCAGCGCACAGAGGACGCAGAAAGAGCGCAGCCAGCCTTCTTGTTGGGCACGCACTACTTCACCCACGAAAACGAGGAAAAGGCAGAGTATTACTGGACCATGGCGCAGGAACTGGACCCGGATAGCTGGAATTATCTGCGCCAGGACCTGCTCTACGAGGAAGGCGGATCGGCCGGACCCGAATGGCGCGCAAGACGGAGCGCCGAAGAGGGTCGGGGTGAGACCTATTATGCTCCCCTGGAAATTGAGGAACAGGTCAATCAGTAGGCTACAGACACAAACATAAGTGGTATGAATGAAAAAGGGTCGCAACAATGCGACCCTTTTTTATTTTCGGCCGATCTTTAACGGCCAGTTCACCCTGCTTTCACCAGGGCCTTAGTTCAGATTTACTGGCGGGTGCCGGTCACTCCGAAGGCACCAAAATCACTGTCGAATTCACCTTCAATCGAATCGCCTTCGACTGTGCCGCTGAATTCCAGTACCAGGATCGTGCCCTGCGCATCGACTTCTGCCGTGAATGTGACCATGTTGCCATCGTAGACGATGCCTTCGATCGGTGCTTCGCCGAGGGCATCGGCTGCCATGGTGCCGGTGCCATCTTCATTAAGTGTCAAGACAGCTGGGAGGTTGCCCAGGGGGGTATTCATCTCAACGCCCCATACACCGACGGCGGGAGGAGGTCCACCCGCAACACAACCAACCAAAGTAGCCAAGGAAAGCACCAACAGACCGCTCATTAATTTTTTCATGTTCAACTCCACCCTTATGTAAACCCTATTGTCCAAACAGCCAAATAACGAAAGTCTAATCTTGCTTTCTTGCCCCGACAGCTTTCGCCCCAAATCCCCCTTGTTGGGAGTTGCCTCAATCATGAAACAGATGGCCTATTGTCCGGTTAATGGCGGTGCAGTCAACCGAAATTAACCTGTATCTGGCCCGATTGGTCCCAAAAACTCGCCATGTCATGAAGCTTAGGGGATTTTCCAGGCCGTGAGCCAACGCTGATTCTTTCTTTCGAAGCCCAGGGAATTCACGACTTCCCTCTCGATGCCGGCCATATGAGCGACCCCATAGAATATGCTGATAGCGCGTTGACGGGGTTCCTTCAGCGTGTCGGTCAACACTTCGATTGCGACCCGATTCCGCTCCCCCAGCAAGGTGATTTGCTGCTCCAGTTCTGAGCCAAGCACGATACCACCACTGTAACTCAGCTCCTCGGCAAACAAATACTTGAAGGCGCTGGTCTGGTCGTCTGCGGCGAGCGCGCTAAACAGCGTGAATATATTCAATGCCGACACCGAGGCATCCGCGGTTTCCTGGCGCTGATCGCTGGCCATCTGCGCGAGTGCCAAACTCAGAAACATGGAGAAAAAATTCTCGCCCTTAGATTGCATGATCTTCTGTAACTGAGTTGGGCTAAGATCGGCGTGGCGAAAGTTATTGGCACTGTAGTCAATCTGCTCGAGTTGAAAGCTCACATCCAGAAACCTGGCCAGGGCAGATTGGATGAAACCCAGCGCCGAGTCGCCGTCGCTAACCGCATCGGGAGATGGTCTCTCATTTGCCTCTGCAACCAGTTCATAGAGAACAGAATCCTGGCTAGCGAAATAATCATTGAGGCCGGCGTAGTATTCTGCATCTGCGATGTGAATGGCGGCCACCAACTCGATAACGACTCCGTCGGGGTTCTGATAGCGAGTTATTGCAGTTTGTAGTTCTCCCTGCCAGGGCTCGGCGCCGGCGACGAAGCGAATCCAGCCGACAGCTTCATCATCGGATTGCCCATTTACCCCCGTCGTGGGGATTGCGGCGATCAGACAGAAGGCAACAACCCTGGCAGCAAAACAATTAAATACAGAAGTAAATACGCTTAGGTTCATAAAATTAATCAGCTATCCATCGAAAACAACCAGGACACCTCGTTCATCCAGCGCTGCCCTGGTCGCCCGATGCGTTATCAACTCCAGGCGATTTGCAGAATCTCCATGACCTGTTGCGCCGATTCCAGGCGCCGGGGATTATTCCTGACCACCGGATGTTTGATCGCCCGCTCCGCGATAGCCGGCAACTGATCAGATTGCACCTTGAGCTGCTGCAATGTGGTAGGCAAATCGAGGCCTGCGATCAGGTTTCTAACTGCATCTGCCGCGCTCTGCCCGGGATGACCCAGGGCTTCGGCAATAGCTCTCTGGTGCCGGCTATTATTTTTAGAATTCCATTCCAGAACAGCGGGCAGCATGACACAGGAAGTGTGCCCATGGGGCACGCCGCACAGACTACCAAGAATGTAACCAATACCGTGGCTGCCCCCATGGGCGACGGTGCCGAGTCCACAGCAAGCTAACCACACCGCCTGCTGATTGAGGCTGCGGGCGCCCAGATCATCGGGGTTGTTTTTGGTTTGTGGCAGGGATTCGGCGAACAGGCGCATGGCGTGCAGGAAGTGTCCATCCAGAAAGGCATGGGAATCAACCGAGCAGTAGCCTTCGATGGCATGATCGAGTGAACGAATCGCCGTCGACAACCACAGCCACTCTGGTGTGTGCACGGAAAGTGCCGGATCGTAGATGATATGTTGAGGGCACAGATCGATGCCCCGATAGCCTTCCTTTGCAGACTTTTCCGTATCCAGCACACCGGCATTATTACTGAACTCGGCCCCGGACAGGGTAGTGGGTACCGCGATCTGTCGAATTTTCGAGGGCTTGGAGAACAGGCTGTAGTCGCCGGCTTTAGGGCCCCGACTACCATCACTCAGTTGTGCGTATTGCAATAGCTGTGTTTCGGTGTGAATGTCCTGGTCGATTGCCAGTTGCACCACTTTGCAGGCGTCAATGATTGACCCACCTCCCAGGGCTACCAGCACATCGGCATCCGCGTCACCTGCGGCCTGTAACGCCGTGAGCACGTCGGCTCTCGGGGTATGGGCGCCAATTTCTGTAAAAAGCCCGGCACAACGATCACCGAGGACGTCCTGTAAGGCCTGGAATTCCCCGGTGGCCTGGCTCAGGGTTCTGGATGCCACCAGAAACACACGCCCCGCACCCATCAATTCCACCAGTCCCGGCAGTACCGATGTCACTGGCGCGCCACTGCTAACTGACTCGAGGGCACTGTAATTAAACTGAATTGATTCCAGCTCCAGGGACTTGTTCATAGACGCCGGCTCGCTCTCTGTGCTGTGGTTTTTCCTCAGCCTGCAACTATACCTATTGCTGTTCGACAAATCCTGAAAACAGGATTCGAAAGTAAAGCTAAGGCATTGCCGCGATCCCGGAAGCGCAGATTGCAGCGAGCGCTGGCCTCACGTTAGGTACAATTTCGTGTTGATGCGGGTATTGGCCTGCTATATTCTCCACTCGGACATCCGTGTCTGGATAGCGAGTGCCTATCCAGTATCGAAGATTCGAATCGACACATCCATCGAGAGGATTGGCAATGGCAACATTTAGGGTAAATGGGTTTGAGCAAAATCTGGATATAGAGCCAGAGATGCCGCTACTTTGGGCCCTCAGAGACGAGCTGGGCATGACCGGCACCAAATTTGGTTGTGGCATAGCCTCATGCGGTGCCTGTACGGTGCATGTAAACGGCCGTGCGGTGCGCAGCTGTACGACCCCGGTGAGCGCGGTGGAAGGACAGGACATTACCACCATCGAAGGTCTTGCCTCAATGGCGGCGGGCGCGAATGCCTCGGCGCCGAGTCTGACTGCGGTGCAGCAGGCTTGGATCGATCACCAGGTACCCCAGTGCGGCTACTGCCAGTCCGGCATGATCATGGCCGCTTCCGCGTTGCTCGCCTCTAATCCGAATCCCAGCGATGCGGAAATCGACAGCAGCATCACCAATGTTTGCCGTTGCGGCTCCTACCCCCGGGTACGCAAAGCCATTCGTTCACTGGCGACAGCGTAGGGACACAGGAGAGCAATCATGAAAAAAATAAGCAGACGACGATTCATTTTAACCACGGCCCTGGTTGGCGGTGGGGTATTAATTGGCTACTCGGCGACCCGACCCAGCAGACACCGACTGGCAAACACCGAACTGGCCCAAAGCGGCGAGCACTATGTCACCTCTTTCCTGAAAATCGAAGCCGATAATACGGTCACCATCTACGTGCCCCATTCCGAAATGGGACAGGGCGTGCATACCTCGCTGTCCATGATGGCTGCCGATGAGCTTGATGCCGATTGGGAGTTGGTCAAAATCGAACAGGCGCCGGCGATAGATCTGTTCGCCAATGGCGACGTAATCAAGGGCTTCGCCAGTGAATTTGGGGTGCCAAGCTTTCTCGAAGGCCTGGTTAGCGTCAGCGCCATAAAGGTTGCCGAACTGATGAATATGCAGATCACCGGCGGCAGTTCTTCGGTGCGTTTCACCGGGGAATTTGGCATGCGCACCGCAGGCGCAGCGGCACGACAAATGCTGATCGAGTGTGCCGCAACCCGCTGGGGTGTGGCTGCGGACGAATGTACGACGCAGTTGAGTCACGTGCACCACAACGCCAGTGGCCGCTCCCTCGCCTATGGCGAACTGGCGGCCGATGCGGCGCTGCTGGAACCACCGAAAGATCCGGTATTAAAAGACCCCTCCCAGTTCACCATCATGGGCAAGGCAATCTCCCGCGTCGATATTCCCGCCAAGGTAGACGGTTCTGCCATTTATGGATTAGATGCGAAGCCTGACGGCTTGTTGTATGCCGCCATCCGATTCGCGCCGGTTTTTGGCACCAAACTGGTGTCTGTGGATGCCGGTGTCGTCTTGAACCGGCGCGGCATCAAGCGCATCGTCGAGTTAGAAGATTCCGTCGCTGTGGTTGCCGACAGCTACTGGCGCGCCAAGGAAGCGCTGAAACTGGTTACCACGGTGTTCGAGGCATCGGATAACGACAGCACTTCCAGCGCCGATATTTATGCTGGCTTCGAACGCAGCCTCGCCGACGAAAATGGCAGCAAGGTGATGGAACAAGGTGATACCGAGGCGGCGATGGAGTCGGCCGCAGATGTGATCGAAGCGAATTACCGGGTCCCCTATCTTGCCCACGCCGCCATGGAACCGATGAATTGCACGGTGCATATTCATGACGACAAGGTGGACGTGTGGACAAGTACCCAAGATGCCCTGGGCATCAAGGCCAGGGTGGCGAAAATTGCCGGCATCGCCGAAGACGATGCGACTTTTCATCACAGCTACCTGGGCGGTGGTTTCGGTCGACGCCTGCCGTTCAACTGGAATGTTATCGATCACGCCACCCTCATCGCCAAAGAATTCGACGTGCCGGTGAAAACCGTGCTGAGTCGTGAAGACGATATGCAGCAGGACTACTATCGACCCGCCGTTGCCAGTAATTTCAAGGCCGCGTTCGACGCAGAAGGCAATGTGCTGGCCTGGCACAACCGCTTTACCGGCCCGGTACAGACGCCGGGCGCATCACACATTCCCTATGCGATTGCCAATCAGTCCATTCGCGTAGTCGATGGTGACACCCATGTACCAATCGCTGCCTGGCGTAGCGTGGATCATTCGCAGCAAACCTTCTTTACCGAATCCTTTGTCGATGAGATCGCCCACCGTGCCGGTAAGAACCCCTATCAATTCCGCATGGAACTGTTGCAACAGCACCCTCGCCATCGCAAGGTGTTGGAGGTGGCGGCCGAGGCTGCGGGCTACGGTCAGAATCTGCCGGAAGGTCGGGCGCTGGGCATCGCCGTGCAGGAAAGCTTTGGCAGCATCGTCGCCGAAATTGCGGAAGTATCGATCGGCGACGACAACCAGGCCGTCGTACACAAGGTAACCTGTGCCATCGACTGTGGCTGGGCGGTTAATCCAGACACGGTGGAAGCCCAGGTGGAGAGCGGCATTATCTTCGGCTTAACGGCTGCGATGTATGGTGAGATCACCATCGAAAACGGCCGCGTTGCCCAGAATAATTTTCCGGACTACGAGATGGTGCGGATGGCGACTTCACCGGAAATCGAAGTGCATATCGTCGAATCCGGAGAAGCACTGGGCGGGCTGGGTGAACCTGCGACGCCGCCTATTGCCGCTGCCGTGACCAACGCGATCTATATTCTGACTGGACAGCGAGTACGGGAATTGCCGATTAAGAACCACGATTTTTCTCGCGTCAATCCTCTAGCCCAGGTTTAAGATTTGCAGAGGGTACTGATGCGTTAACGGTCAAAGCCGCAGAATAATCGCTCAAACCATGCCCATATCGCTACTGCCTTTTCCCAAGTCGCAAAGGCACGCAGCCGCATGGGTATCCAGAAAACGCTACGCTTGATGAGATGTTCGCACACTTAGCGTCCCGTTAGAGTCCCATAAATAGAACTTTATCTAGCAAAAACACCTATACTGTCCAATTTATTGGACTTTATATAAAAACCACTTCAATTTCTGTGTAGTGCGCTATAATGGGTGCACTAAGAGCGTAAAACTGTATTAATATCCATAATAAGGATCATTATGCGCCTTGCAAATAGGTCACCAGCAGCCATAGCGAATGAGCTTGGTGATAGATTGAAACAAGCGAGATTAAATAACAATCTCACTCAAGTAGAAGTAGCAGAGCTAGCCGGCGTCACCAGAAAAACCGTTCTAAATGCAGAAAAAGGCAAAGTTCAGATTGAAGCTTTTATTGCGATCATGTCCGCACTGAACTTAACCGAGCAATTAGATAGATTTCTACCTAAGCAGGATATTTCACCCATTCAACTTTCCAAACTACTGCGTAAGACCCGCCAAAGGGCATCTGGTCGAAGAAAGACCAAAAATCGGGAAGCTTCCGAATGGTAATGGAAGTCGTCAAAATAAATTACGAGAACCACCAAGTGGGGGCTGCAAGTTTTGACACAGATACCGGTGTAGGTGCGTTTGAATACCATACCGCTTTTATTGAACGCGGTATCGAGCTAGCCCCGATAAAGATGCCACTAGCAAAAAGAATCTATTCGTTTCCTGAACTTGATTATGAAACATTCAAAGGGCTACCCGGACTAATAGCAGACTCACTACCAGATGATTTTGGTAATGCCGTCTTAAATGCCTGGGTTGCAGGAAAAGGTGAGCAGCCAAAAGACATAACACCGCTTCAAAGACTGCAATACACCGGCAAACGGGGAATGGGGGCGCTTGAATATTCCCCTGCAACCAAGCTGAAAAATCTTAACGTTTCTCAGCAAGTCGAAATTAGGTCGTTGGTCAATATTGCTCAGGAAATACTGACTACTCGCTCGGAATTTAATGTTGCATTAAACAAAGGTGGGAAAGAAGATCGCGAAGCAATGTTATCACTTTTATCAGTAGGCACGAGTGCAGGCGGCGCACGTCCTAAAGCAGTGCTAGCCTTCAACGAAGACTTTACTCAGGTTCGCTCAGGTCAGGCCAACATACCAAAAGAATTTACTCACTACCTCATGAAGTTTGACGGCGTAAGTGAGCACAATAAGGACAAAGAAACCTTCGGCGACCCTCTTGGATATGGCGCAATGGAATATGTTTATTACCTCATGGCCAAGAGGTGCGGGATTAATATGATGCCTTGTCGGCTACTGCACGAAGGAGACCGGCAGCACTTCATCACACAGCGATTTGACCGCAAGGGTAATGAAAAAATTCACATACAAACTCTCAATGGGTTGGCTCATGTCAACTACAAAAACCCAGGATCATTTTCCTATGCAGAACTATTTGGCATAGCCAGAGAGCTACGACTCTCGGCGATCGAAGCCGAACAGCTATTTAGACGCATGGTTTTCAATATCGTATCCAGAAACCATGATGACCACTCTAAGAACTTTGCATTTTTGTTGACCGGCACCAAGTGGTCACTGACCCCAGCCTATGACTTAGCCTACAGCTATAAACCAGGCAGCAAGTGGGTAAACAGTCATTGGATGAGCCTTAACGGAAAACGGGATGACTTTTCCCGCCAGGATTTCTATTCTCTTGAAAAACTCAGCCCTTTATTCACGCGAAAAAAGATCAACAACATGATAGATGAAACAATTGATCATGTATCAACATGGAGGCGCCTTGCGAAAGAGCATGACATTTCGGCATCTTTTATTGATAAAGTTGAGTCAAATTTGAGACTTTTTTTATAAACTTGCGCCACCGAACTGGATTTATACGGCAACGGGCGCCGCGCACTATCTTCGTGATGAATATGAGCAAGCCTTCATCAAACTGAGCAATTCGGACATGTCAGCCGACACCCAGACCGAGATCTTCAAGGCGGCGTCACTTGGAATGCTCGATCGACATCAGGAGGGATGGCGAATACTGGATGCGTTAATGGCGGCGAACGCAGAATTTAAGGTAGATCCGTTGTGTGAGATTCGACGATATTTTGCGGCACCGAAAATGATGAATGTTATTTCGAAGGGCCTTTCCAAAGCAGGCCTGCAAGTGGAACTCGGGCAGTACCGATAATCATCACGGAATTAGTTTTCGAGACCACATCCGCGCCGCCACATTACTGCCTGCGGTGGCGCCACCGGCAAGGAACAATGTCTCTTCGATGATGGCAGCGGCCGGAGAAGACAGTGGCATCGGCAGGCTGCCGATCACTTGCCACTGGCCGCCTGCACTCAGCCTGAGAATATCCGCGTCTGTAGATTTCGTCCCGCCTGCCGGAGTCGTGTGCCCGCCGAGCATGTAGATTTGATTGTCGTGCACGAAGGTCGCCCCCTCGGCGTGGGAGTGCCCCTTGGGTAGAGAGGGTCCGCTACTCCAGGAGTTGGTCTGGGGATCGTATATGTCCACCCGGGACTGGTCGAGTTGCATGCTATCGTGATGGAACTGGCCGCCGATGGCGTAGATTTTCCCTTCGAGAACCACGGTTGAGAACTGATTGCGCGGTACCGGCATGGGCACAGATTCCGTCCACCTGGCCGAACCCTGCGCCCATGCATCCAGATCCAGTACCCAGTGATCACTGGAATCCGTATCCCGATCTGCCATGAGTCCCCCGAAAAAATGCAGCTCGCGGCCGACCAGAGCCAGACCCCCACCTGCCCTGGGCGCGGGCAGTAAGGGTGCCGCCGTGTAACGATCTTTATCGATGTCGTAGTTCCAAACCTCGGCGATCGCATGACCCTTGTAGCCATCCTTAAAACCGCCGGCAAACCAGACCGTCCTGCCATCGAGCACCATGTTCATGTGCGTGATGGCACTGGGCAGATCCTGAATCCGGGTCCAGCTATTGTCGCTGGGATCAAAAACCTCGGAGCGTTTGCTCGATACCACCCCCAGCGTGTAGCCGCCGAACACAAAAAGTTTGTGGTCCAGTACCACGGTGCCGGGCTCCCACTTGCCAAGGGGCATATCGGGCAGCACTTGCCAGGCACCTTCATCCTGAGCCAACGCACGCTGTCCCCACGGCAGTCCCCACGGGGGTGCCACCAGGGTTCCGATGCAGAGCACTGCCAAGAGAATCCAGCGGATGTGACCGTGGGCTGTGCTTAGTTCTTTCATCATCTGTCTCCAGTTCCAATGAAGCCGTGAAAAGCGCCTCGCGCAGTTCAGTCTACCTATCTATCTATTGGGTGGAATAGCATGACTAACGGCTTACGAAGGAAAAATACCCTTATCCGCTAGTGCGAAAATACGCTCTAATAAAATTAGAGACTTTCCGGAATCGAGGTAGTATCCATTAACGCGCACCCAGCTCGATTATTTTGCTGGCAAGTAATATCACGATTGCGGCGTTCGGGAAATCGAATTCGGGATGATCACATCGGCTGTGCTCCAATAATAGAGACTAGAGCAGGAGATCTAATGCAGACCAGGTTTAAGACACGACTAATACCACCTTCGATTGCCGCATTCGCTACCACCATGATTGTTGCCCATGCGTCGCTCATCCCATCGGTAACTGCCCAGGCCACAGCTGCGCAAACAGTCAGCTACACCGAAACCCAGGCAGTTGCCGGCAAGCTTATTTACGACGTTAGCTGCGCCAGTTGCCATGGTGTGAATTTGGAAGGTGCGGCGGTAGTTCCGAACTTATCGGGAGATGGCTTTGCCGTGAAATGGAGCGGCGCGCCTGTCGCTGAACTGGCCACGAAGCTACGGCAAATGCCGCCGGGTGGTGGCGGATTGAACGAGCAGGCCTACGAGGAAATAGCCGCCTATATTCTGGCCTTTAATGGGATAGCCGCCAACTCGAATACACCACCAATCCAGCTAGGCCTGCGATCCGGATATTTGTTACCTGACATGACGGACGGGAGACAAATTGTTACCACCAGCGATATCGCAGCCGGTGCGGCTGCGGTGCTTGAAAAGCTTAGCCCCGTAAGCGATGACATGCTCAATAATCCCCCTGCCGAAGATTGGTTGTTATGGCAACGCAGCTATGACAACCAGGGCTACAGCCCCCTCGATCAGATCAATCGAGAAAACGTGGCCGACTTACGGCTGAGTTGGCGCATGCCGCTGCAGGCCGGAGACAATAACCCCGGGCCTATCATCCATGATGGTGTCATGTTTTTCTTTACCTTTCCTGACACCGTGCTGGCCATCGATGCCAGTAATGGCGCATTGCTGTGGCGTTACCAACACCAATCGGATGTTCGCGCCAGCCAGAAAAAGGGTATCGCACTACACGGCGACAAGGTTTTCGTCCCCACTTCTGATCTGCATGTGCTGGCGCTGAGTGCAAAAACCGGTGAGCTGATCTGGGATCACGAGATCGAAACCGAGGCGGGGCTAAGTGGCTATAATCTGAGATCTGCGCCATTTATTGTTGGCGACAAGGTAATGCAGGGAATCACTTCCCTGCGCATCGCAAAGGGTGGTTGGATTATAGCCCTCGACATCGAAACCGGCGAAGCAGAATGGCGATTCAATACCATACCGCGGCCTGGTGAGCCGGGAGGTAATAGCTGGAATGGATTGCCTATTGAAGAGCGGAGCGGCGGCTCGGTCTGGAATGCGGGCGCCTACGACAGGGAACTTAATCTCGCTTATTTTGGTGTGGCACCGACCTACGATACCGGGCCACTATTGTATCCGGTAGATATCGATGGCATTAACAACGATGCCCTGTACACGAATGCCACCATTGCCCTTAATCCGGAGTCGGGTGAACTGGTGTGGTATTACCAGCACCTGGCGAATGACCAGTGGGACCTGGATTGGGCTTTCGAAAGGCAGATCGTTACGATTCCCTATGGGGGCCGGACTCGAAAGGCGGTAGTGAATATAGGCAAGCTCGGCATCCTGGATGCGCTGGATGCGGCAAGCGGTGAATACCTGTTCTCTATGGACATGGGCCTGCAAAACGTGGTTTCCGCCATCGACCCGATTACTGGTTACAAGACCATTAATCCCGAGACGATTCCAAACCCAGAGCAGACCCGACTCATTTGCTCCACTCACTATGGCTCCAAGAGCTGGCCGCCCTCGGCTTTTAACCCTCGAACCAATCGACTCTATGTCGCTCTCAATGAAGGTTGTATCGAAGCCGGTCCAGAAGGCTACGAACTACTCACCTCCGGTGTCCGCCTGGCTGCTGCCCTGAACCCTGATAGCAACGGCTATATGGGAAGAATTCAGGCCCTGGATTTGGGACAGCAGCAATTCGCCTGGCGCTATCGTCAACCCAGCCCGATAATCAGTTCCATCGTGGCAACCGCCGGCGGGTTAATATTTGCCGGCGATCTGAATCGGACCTTAAGGGCCTTCGATGAAGAGACCGGTGAGATTCTCTGGGAAACTACGCTTGACGATGTGCCGAGTTCTACTATCGTCACCTATGCAGTCGACGGCACCCAGTATCTAGCAGTTGCGGTGGGTCAGACTTCCTACCATGTAAATGACTGGACCCGGATGTATAGCCTGTTCGCCGAGCAGGAAGGCATGCCGGTCAACGATTCACCAAAAGGCGGCGCGGCTATTTGGGTGTTTTCGTTGCCACCGAGGTAGAATGAACGGTTTTGAATCCGGAGAGGCACTCGACGGTCCGGGTGAACCTGCGACGCCGCCTATCGCCGCGGCCGTGACCAACGCAATCTATATTCTGACTGGACAGCGAGTGCGGGAATTGCCTCTTAAGACCCCCGATTTTTCCGTGTCTATCCTGTCGCCCAGGTTCAATAAATGGGGTCAGGTCTTGCATGTTAGCACCGTCGGTTGGCGGTGCTAACATGCAAGACCTGACCCCATTTAGTATCAGCGAATGTTTTCAGCGATACCGTTGAGCGTTGAAGCCAAGCCTTGGTAACGCGTACGGGTAATTCCGCGGTAACTACCTGCTACTTCGGAAAAATTTTCTGCCAAATCTTCGAGGGCATTGGCCGCACGCCGGCTATTGCCATTGCCACCAGCGAATAGAGATTGGGCAGTATCCAA
>JADFIJ010000142.1 GCA_022566775.1 Pseudomonadota bacterium
ATATGTGCCACACTTCAAACCCGGAAAAGAGCTGCGGGATCGAGTCAACCAGAGTATGTTGGCCGAAACTCAGTTTTAGAGAGCCGCTAAACCGGCTGCGACTACAGAACGGCATAGCCAGGCGGGTGTGCCGTTTTTTCTTTCCAGCACCCACGGAGCTGGAATACAATTAATCAGAGGCTCATTAATCTAGTCCACTGGCCTGGGTAAAGAATCGATGCGCAAGATTGCCCAACTCTTGTCCGGGTTTTTCCTGATACTGGTATTCGTTGCCAGCATTACATTTTCATTTTTTAATTCAACACCCATCGTAATTACATTTGGCAACTGGACCTTTCCCGCGCAACCGGTTTCAGTCTGGATAATAGGTGCCTTCGTAGCAGGGGGCTTGATCGGTTTATCGCTGGGAGTGGGGTTCCTACGCACCATGAAATCAAAATCAGAGATTCGTCGGCTGACCCGGCAGCTTGCAGATGCGAAGCAGGAAGTCAGTCAACTGCGGACGATGAGCCTGAAGGATCTGTGAGTGATGGATAGCATCGCTATCTATGTATTGTTGCTGCTGGCGATCATCGCCGGATGGGCGCTGGGTCGTTTTACCTTCGTTCCCAGGCGCCTGAATACGAGGAGTAGTAACGATATCTTCGCGGACTATTTTGTGGGCTTGAATTATCTGCTTAATGATGAGCCCGACGAAGCCATCGACACATTCATCAAGGCGCTGGAGATCAACAGCGAAACTATCGAAACCCACCTCGCCCTTGGCGCCCTGCTGCGTCGCCGGGGCAAGGTGGACAAGGCCATACAGGTACACCAGGCCCTGTTGGCGAGACCCGGGCTGGATCATCAGTTTTCCGAATCTACCCGCCTGCAACTGGCGATCGACTACATCTCCGCGGGTCTGCTCGATCGCGCGGAACGCCTGTTGAACGATGTACTGGATGAAGGCGGAGTCGGCAAGTGGGACGCACTCAAACATCTGGTGACCATATACCAGACTGAGAAAGACTGGGACAAGGCTATTCAGTGTTCCGCCGCGCTGTTAAGCAATGCCAGTTTTAAGAAAGATGATGAGTTGCGTGCGGCGGCCGCACATTATTGCTGCGAATTAGCAGAGGAATGGCTACGGGAAAATCAGCAGAAGAAGGCCAGGGAACAGATAAAAAAGGCCTTTGCTTTCGATCGAAAAAATGTACGGGCTTCACTGTTGCTGGCGAAGATTGAACAGAGTGCAGGAAATTACAAGGCTGCGATCAAGGAATTAACCAGGATTCGAAACAACAATCCGGAGTTCATCAGCAAGTTATTGGGCCCATTAGCTGAGTGTTATGAACAATTACAAAATATGCCCGAGTACGAAAAATTACTGACGAATATTTTGCCAGATGAACCGGATGTCAGCGTCGTACTCGCGCTCTCCGATTTGGTGACTCGACGTTCCGGCGAAGAAGCGGCAATCGAGTTTCTCAACGATTATCTCACCAGGAAACCCTCGTTAACCGGACTGGTTGAGTTGCTGCGTTTGCAGATTGAAAAGACCGACCCCAATCTCAAGAGCAATCTGAATTTGTTACAACAGATGATCGATAAGCTATTGCGTAGAAAATCTACTTATCAATGTCATCATTGCGGTTATGAAACCAAAAATTTATATTGGATGTGCCCGAGCTGCCAGAAATGGGACAAGATCAAGCCGATTCCGGAAGCCGGTAATTCCTGAGGCCTAGCAGTCATTTCGAGGTCCGGGTACGGTAGTGGTGAAAACCAGGAGTAGGATGTGGAAAAACGGATTATCGTAGCGCTGGATTTTGACACGGCTAAACAGGCGCTCGAGTTACTGGCTTGTGTCGATCCCACATTGTGCCGCGTAAAAATAGGCAAGGAGCTGTTTACCGCCTGTGGACCCAGCCTGGTCAAGGATGTGTGTGCTCTAGGTTTCGATGTCTTCCTGGATCTGAAATTTCACGATATTCCGAATACCGTGGCTGGGGCGGTGCGGGTCGCGGCCAACATGGGGGTGTGGATGGTAAACGTGCACGCGTCTGGCGGCCTGGAGATGATGGAGCAGGCCAGGCAGGCGCTGGATAGCTTTGGCAGCGACAGGCCGTTGCTGGTGGGGGTAACTGTCTTAACCAGTATGGCCAAGCCCGACCTCGAGCAAATCGGCGTGGAGGCCAATCCTGAAGAACAGGTGAGCAGACTGGCATTTCTAAGCAGAGATGCCGGCCTCGATGGCGTCGTCTGTTCGGCCGCAGAAACGCGTCTGCTACGGGCACAGTTGCCCGACGAATTTTGCCTGGTTACCCCCGGAATCCGCCGTGCAGAGGATGCCAGCGGTGATCAGAAGCGGGTCGCCGGTCCCGCCGAAGCGATTCGCAGCGGTAGCAACTACCTGGTGATCGGCCGTCCAATAACCCGTGCGGAGTCGCCCGGCCACGCCCTCCAGGAATTCATTTCGGCCATAGCTAGCGCTAGCTGATTTGTCCTACTAGACTCAATTGAGCAGCAGCAAAGCTGCCCCTCAATTAGCTGATAAGGACATCATAATGACCAGACTAGATTGGTTTAAAGCAGCATTCGCTGTGATTTTTTTGACAATAGCTCCCCTGTCTCTGGCTGCAGACGCAGTCGAAAGCACCAGCGAACAGGTGATTCAACTCGATATCAACGTGGCGGACGCCGTTACCATAGCGGCAGCGATGGACGGTGTCGGACTCGTGAAGGCACGGGAAATCGTTGCCTATAGAGAAATGTTCGGCAAATTTCGCTCCATCGATGAATTGATCGATGTCCAGGGCATCGGCCCAGCAACCATCGAAAAGAATCGCCACATCCTTCTAATCGTGATCGACTAGGCTGTGCATGAAGGCACTTTCATAATCGCGTGAAAGTGCCTGATTTTAATAGTAAAAATACCTGAACTCCGGATATAATGGGAGGCTTAGTTGTCGCTTTCTGGATGCCCTCCCGATGTCAATTCTGGTGCTGATAAGTGGAATATTTCTGGCTGCGGCGCTGTTGACAGGTCTGATCAAGTCCCTCGCTCCGCGCCTGCGACTGCTGGACACACCGGTATCCAGAAGTGCCCATTCCAACCCCACGCCAAGCGGCGGCGGCGTCTCCATCGCGTTCCTGTTTCTGCCGGTTGCCGGCTATTATTTCGGTGTGGGTCTTATTCCCCTGGGAGAATTCATGGCGCTGTGTGGCGGCGGCCTGATAGCAGTGCTGGGCTTGCTGGATGACCTCAAGCACCTGGCGCTGCGATGGCGTCTGCCTGCACAATTCCTTGCCGCCGGCTGGGTGGTGTTCTGGCTCGGTGGCGTGGCCCCAATTGATTTCGGTCCGCTACGGCTGCAATGGCCGTGGTTGCTGAACGGCCTCGCCGTTTTCGCCCTGGTCTGGTTGCTCAACCTGTACAATTTCATGGACGGAATTGATGGCATCGCCGGCAGCGAATTGGTTTTTGTTAGCGCCGTCGCATTATTCTTCCTCCTCAGCAGTCATGATGAGACAGGTAGCGTACTCACCGCCACGCTACTATCGGCGGGGGCCGGATTTCTGCTGTGGAACTGGCCGCCAGCAAAGATATTTATGGGTGATGCCGGTAGCAGTTTCATCGGCTTCATTCTGGGCGTACTGGCGCTGCTGACCATGCATCACGGCAGCATGACGCTGTGGACATGGCTGTTGTTATTGGGTGTATTCGTCGCCGATGCGACGGTGACCCTGATAAGTCGATTCTTCGGCGGCGGCAACTGGTATGAAGGTCATGCCAGCCACGCCTATCAAAAAGCCGCGAAGCAGTATAAGAGTCACAGCAAAGTGACGATAACAGTGATATTGATAAATTGCCTGTGGCTAGCACCCCTGGCCTGGTTGTCTATAAAACGACCCGAATTGGGGATTTATCTCAGCATGGCGGGTATAGTACCTCTGGTCATTGTCGCTATTAGGCTGGAAGCAGGGAAGGTGGCCGGGCGCCACCTCGAACAACAAAGATAGTCGAGCCAGTCTGTCAGTAGTGGCAGCGACGGGTTCAGGATAATTTAGGGGAAGTTATGCAGCTATATACGATTCCTTTGTCGCGCACCATAAAACAGTCACTGATGATGGCAGCTGACAGTGTCATGATCGTGGCGGCGTTAGCCCTCTCCTTCGTCTTGCTGGATAGAGATTTTTTCTCCCAGGATCAGCGTTTTTACTTCTATCTCGCCATCGCCACGACGCTTAGCATCCTGGTCTTCGCCCGCATCGGCCTGTATCGGGCGCTGGTATTGTACATGGGACTGCAATCAGGCTTCCTGGTTCTGCAAGGGGTGACGATCGCAACTTGTATGCTTGCCGCCTCCTATTTTTTCTCGCAGACGCCGCTGTCCTCCGATTTTTCGATTCTGCCGATATTCTGGATGATCGCCCTATTATTCATCGGCGGTAGCCGCTTTATAACCAAAGTATTTTTGCAAAGTCTGATTCAGAATTTTCGCCCCAAGGAACCGGTGATTATCTATGGCGCCGGTAGTTCCGGCATGCAATTGGTGGTGGCCCTGCAGAACGGCGATCAATATCTCCCGGTTGCCTTCGTGGACGATAGTCATAATATGCTGGGCAGCACCGTGCACGGCATTCGTGTTTACAACCCGAATTCCCTGTACGAATTAATAGAAAATTTTTCGGTGCGACAGATCCTGCTGGCTATTCCTTCCGCCACCCATGCAGAGCGCAAGGAAATACTGAATCGTCTCGAACATTTGCCGGTGCACGTGAAAACGGTACCCGACCTGTTCGACATGGTGTCTGGCAAGGTAGGTGTGGACCAGGTGCGTGATATCGATATCGAAGACTTGCTGGGGCGCGACATCGTCCCACCCAACCCGGAATTGCTTGGTGCCTGTATTAGTGGCCAGTCGGTGATGGTGACTGGCGCCGCCGGTTCCATTGGCTCGGAATTGTGCAGGCTGATCATCAATATCAATCCGCGCCGTCTGATCCTGCTGGATTCATTCGAATATGGCTTGTATGAAATTGAAAATGAATTGAGAGAGAAGCTTAAAGACATCGAGAACGGCGACAAGATCGAAATTGTGGCCTTGTTAGGCTCTGTGTGTAACCGGGTTCAGATGGGAAGTGCCATCCAGAGATTTTCCGTAGACACCGTCTACCATGTGGCCGCGTACAAGCAAGTGCCGATGGTAGAAAAGAATATCGTAGAAGGCGTCCAAAATAACATCTTTGGTACCTTGATTTCTGCCCAGGCCGCGGAACAGTATGAGGTAAAAAATTTCGTCTTGATATCGACCGATAAGGCAGTACGACCGACTAATTTTATGGGGGCGACCAAGCGTTTTGCAGAACAGGTGCTGCAGGCCATCGCCCAGGGTGAGTGTGCGACCCGTTTCAGTATCGTGAGGTTTGGCAACGTGTTGGGCTCTTCCGGCTCGGTGGTGCCGCTGTTTCGCAAGCAGATTAGTGCCGGCGGTCCGGTGACGGTGACCCATCCGGAAGTGACTCGTTATTTCATGACGGTGCAGGAAGCGGCCCAGTTGGTAATTCAGGCCGGTTCGATGGCTACCGGAGGCGATGTCTTTGTACTGGATATGAACGAGCCGATTCGTATCGTTGACCTGGCGAAGAAAATGGTCCACCTCATGGGCTATGACATCAAAGACGAGAATTCCTATCGAGGTGACATCGCTATCGAATACACCGGCCTGCGGCCGGGGGAAAAACTCCACGAAGAATTGATGATAGGCGAGTCGGTAACCGGTACCGAACATCCCAAGATCGTGCGCGCCGAGGAAGAGACCTTGTCATGGGAAGCGCTGCAGAGATTATTAGATCGACTGCGAAAAGCCTGCAGCCAAATCGATCTGCAGGAAATAAGAACAGTGCTTATGGAAGCCGTCGATGGCTTCGAGCCGAAGGAAGAAGTGAGCGATCCGCTTTGGGATATCAATAAATTAGTAGAAATCCTGCCAGAGAAAGAGGTCGCCAACATCACACCCTTGTTCAAGGAATAGGCAACAAGGTAAGCCAGAGTAGAAAGGGCAGAAAGGAAGAAATAGGGACTGCCGCCATCTGTGTCCATATTTTGAGGTCAAACCCGGGTGCTTCCCCGTAGAAAAACGGATATTTCTTATTCGTAGTTCAATTACGAAAACTCAAGCACAGCTCATTCGGCGCGGCGCACCGTGTTAATCACTACCGTTTTTGTCGGTACGTCGCCAGTACCCGTGGCCACTGCGGCGATAACGTCCACGATGTCCATACCCTCGATCACCTTACCAAAAACCGCGTAACCGAAACCGGACGAGGATTCGTTACTATGGTTCAGAAAATCGTTATCGCTGAGATTGATAAAAAACTGGCTGGTAGCGCTGTCCACGATATTCGTTCTTGCCATAGCGAGAGTGCCACGGTCATTCTTGACGTCGGATTTTGCTTCATTCTTGATCGCGTCATAGGTCGACTTCTGCACCATGTCCGGACTAAAACCACCACCCTGGATCATAAATCCGGAAATGACCCGATGGAAAATCAGCCCATCGTAGTAGTCGTTGTCGGTGTAACGTAGAAAATTCTCCACAGATAGTGGCGCCTTGTCTGCCCAAAGCTCGATCTTGATGGTGCCCTTGTTAGTTTCTATCACCACGACAGGATTGTCCTGTGCTGCCACATTGGCCGCGAACACCATTAACAGTGTAATAATCAAAGATCGCATGGATTAATTCTCCTTAAGCTGGGTGCGATAACATGAGGGGAATGGCTGCCCAACCTGGACTCGAACCAGGAACCAAGTGATTAACAGTCACCTACTCTACCATTGAGCTATTGGGCACCAAAACTGGTTTGCGCGAAGGAGTATAGCTGCAAACCGCGCGTATACTAATGAGAAATCGTTATGCGGTCAATACTCACCGCGCGTCGACAGTGATTCTGGTGTATTCTCAACGGTTTGCGTTGTTTGCGTTGTTTGCGGTGTCAAGTCGTGGCCAGTCTGTTCAAACTCCATTCCAATTTCAAACCGGCCGGGGACCAGCCCGAGGCGATTGCGAAACTGGTAGAAGGCTTGGGTGACGGTCTCCACGCCCAGACTTTACTGGGAGTAACCGGCTCCGGTAAGACATTTACCATCGCCAATGTCATCGAGAGCGTGCAGCGACCCACCCTGGTGATGGCGCCTAACAAGACTTTGGCGGCCCAGCTCTATGGGGAGTTCAAGGAGTTCTTTCCGGGTAATGCGGTGGAGTATTTTGTTTCCTATTACGATTACTATCAGCCCGAAGCCTACATGCCCGCCTCGGATGTCTACATCGAGAAGGATGCGTCCATAAACGACCATATCGAGCAGATGCGTTTATCCGCGACCAAGGCCCTGCTCGAGCGCAGCGATGTCATCGTAGTGGCCACGGTCTCGGCGATCTACGGCCTGGGTGACCCGAAATCCTATCTGAAGATGGTGGTGCATCTGGACCGGGGCGGCAAGATTGATCAGCGCCAACTGCTCAGGCGCCTGACGGATCTGCAGTACACCAGGAACGATATGGAGTTACGGCGGGCCACCTATCGGGTGCGTGGTGATGTGATCGATATCTATCCGGCGGAGTCCGAGCGCGACGCCATACGCATCGAGTTATACGACGATGAAATTGAAAGGCTGTCCTATTTCGATCCGCTCACCGGCGGTGTCATCAAGGAAGTGCCCCGGCTCACCTTATTTCCCAAGTCCCACTATGTGACCTCCAGGGAGACGCTGCTGGGGGCGCTGGACGACATCAGACTCGAACTGAAACAACGACTGCAGCTGCTGCATCAGGAAAATAAGCTGGTGGAGGCGCAGCGACTGGAGCAGCGGACCAAATTTGACCTGGAGATGATCCAGGAACTCGGTTACTGCTCTGGCATCGAAAACTACTCTCGCTATTTATCGGGCAGGGCGCCCGGTGAGCCGCCGCCGACTCTGTATGACTATCTGCCGGCCGATGCATTGGTGGTGGCAGATGAATCCCACGTTTCTATTCCGCAACTGGGGGCAATGTATAAGGGCGACAGGTCGCGGAAGGAGACCCTGGTGGAATATGGATTTCGACTGCCGTCTGCGCTCGATAACCGACCACTGCGCTTCGAGGAGTGGGAACTGTTGACGCCGCAGATTATTTTTATGTCGGCCACCCCCGGCCCCTATGAGGAGGAGCACGAGGGCCAGCAGGTGCGGCAGGTCGTCAGGCCCACCGGCCTGGTGGATCCGGAGCTGGAGGTAAGACCCGCCTCATCACAGGTCGATGATCTGCTGTCGGAAATACGACGGGTCACGGCGCAGCAGGAAAGGATTCTGGTAACGGTGTTGACCAAGCGCATGGCGGAAGATTTAACCGATTATCTGGCGGAACACGATGTGCGCGTGCGCTACCTGCATTCAGATATTGAAACTGTGGAACGCTCGGAAATCTTACGGGATTTGCGTCTCGGTCAATTCGATGTGTTGGTGGGGATCAACCTGTTGCGGGAGGGCCTGGATATTCCAGAGGTTTCTCTGGTGGCAATTCTGGATGCCGACAAGGAGGGTTTCTTGCGCTCGGAACGTTCCCTGATCCAGACCATCGGCCGTGCCGCCCGCAATCTAAATGGCAGGGCCATACTCTATGGGGATCGCGTAACCGGCTCCATGCAGCGGGCGATCGATGAGTCTGCTCGACGCCGTAATGTGCAACTGGAGTTTAACCAACGGCATAATATCACCCCTGTCGGCGTGAAGAAGAAGGTGCTGGATATCATGGAGGGCGCCTACTCAACACCGGGTAGCCGGAGACAGCGTGGCAGAGGAGTCGCCGAAAAATCAGGGGCCTATCTGAAGTTTGATTTTTCCGATCCGGTGGTAGCGAAGAAAGAAATCGACAAATTGGAAACCCAGATGTACGAGCAGGCAAGGAACCTGGCCTTCGAGGAAGCTGCGGCCACCCGGGACCGGCTTGCCGATTTGAGGAATCGCCTGTTAATGCAATGAAAGTGCGGACAGACTCATAGATACCCCCACAAAAATATATAGAGAGTTGTAGGTAGCTGATACGTGTAACGGGGCTTGGCAAGGGGTACTGTTGGTGGGCCATCCCTGGCCCGCTGACCCACACGGAAGTGGGGAATGCGGGTTTTGCAGGAGCAAAAACCTGCCCGCGTCCATCCCTGGCGCTAGTCACTACAAAACAGCACCCCTTGCCAATCCCCTATCGAATTCAGTGTTCATTTCGAACTACAAGTCTCGTTACTCTTGCAGGAAATTTGCCGGTGTATATGGTCATTGTCTCTGTAGCTATTTCAGGGAAAATATAAAGGTAGGCTCAGTTACCTGTCTGTAGGTTGTGACTCGAATATAG
>JADFIJ010000143.1 GCA_022566775.1 Pseudomonadota bacterium
AGACGGCAAGAGTGGCCACCCGTTGGGATTTATCGAACACGGTGCCAAGCTGTTTCTGGAATACAATGTGCTTGAGTTGTTCGAGGTGAGACTCGAGTGAAGACTTCTTGTCCAGCTCATAAAAAAACCGCGCGTCGGCCAATCTTGGCCGGATTACCCGTTCGTTGCCTGCAATCACCTGGGCCGGATTGGTGCTGCGGATATTGCTCACGGTGATAAAGTAGGGAATCAATTTGGCGTCTCCGTCGAGCAGATAGAAATACCTTTGATGCGACTTCATCGCTATTATCAGCGCTTCTGGAGGTACGTCCAAAAAGTGTGGGTCAAATTTCCCGGTGAGGGCAACAGGAAACTCGACGAGTCCCGTGACCTCATCTAGCAGGGACTCATCAACAACGACAGTGGCACCGATCTTGTCGCCTTCTTCTGTTACCAATTTACGGATGCATTCCCTGCGCTTCTCAAAATCGGGAATGACACTGCCGGTTTCCTCCAACAGGGATTCATACTCGGCAGGTAAATGTACTTCGATGTCATGGTTATAAAGGAAGCGATGGCCCCGGGTCGTAGCACCGGTATTGACACCTAAAATCCTGGTGTCGATGCATTCATCGCCATATAGCATTAGCACCCAATGCACGGGACGCACAAACTCTTCCCTGGAGCTGCCCCACCGCATAGGTTTTGGAATGGGAAGTTTATCAAGTGCTGCAGATACGATTCCTGGCAGTAGATGTTGCGTCGACGCACCCGCCTGGGAAGTTGAGAAGCTGAGTTTTTCCACACCACCCTTGTGGGCCCTGGCGAGCTTAGATACTTCAACACCACAGGAGCGGGCGAAGCCCAGTGCCGCGGGAGTTGGATTGCCGTCAGCATCGAACGCAGCGGCTAGGGCAGGTCCCAGGCGCTCGGTATTCTTCTCCGGCTGCTGTCCTAGAAGCTCGCAGACCATAACAGCTAGTCTACGCGGGGTGGCGTATCTATGAATGGTCGTGAAGCTGAGGCAGGCTTGTTCCAGGCCCGCCTTCATATTATTCTCAAATGCCTTAGACAAGTCGCCGAGGGCTTTCGGGGGCAGCTCTTCTGTGCCAACTTCGACCAAAAAATCTCGCTCTGACATTGCCGCTACGATTCCAGGTATTGTTTGCGTAATTCTTCGGAGGCGAGGGGAAAGCCGAGTTCTTTGCGACTGGCTAAATAGGTGGCAGCAACGCTGCGCGCGAGGGCTCTTACCCGCAGGATAAAACGCTGACGCTCGGTGACCGAGATCGCCTTTCTGGCATCGAGTAGATTGAAATAATGGGATGCCTTCAGCACTTGTTCATAGGCCGGCAATGCCAGATTTTTTTTTATAAGACTCTGACACTGTGCCTCGCAATCATCGAAATAGCCAAACAGCAACTTCACAGGTGCGTGTTCGAAGTTGTATGCAGACATTTCAACTTCGTTTTGCCTGAATACATCGCCGTAGGTGACGACGCCATTGCCGCCGTCGGTCCAGACAATATCGTAAATCGAATCGACACCCTGCAGGTGCATGGCGATGCGTTCGATGCCGTAGGTAATCTCGCCGCTAACGGGATGGCATTCGAGCCCTCCGACTTGCTGAAAGTAGGTAAACTGGGTGATTTCCATGCCGTTAAGCCAGACTTCCCATCCCAGCCCCCAGGCACCAAGGGTTGGAGATTCCCAATTATCCTCGACGAATCGAATGTCATGAACGGCCATATCAATTCCCAGATTTTCCAGCGAGGCGAGATAGAGCTCCTGAATGTCTTTGGGAGAGGGTTTGAGAATGACCTGAAACTGATAGTAGTGTTGCAGGCGATTCGGATTCTCGCCATAGCGACCATCGCTTGGCCTCCGACATGGCTGCACGTAGGCTGCATTCCAGTTTTCCGGACCGATCGCGCGTAAAAATGTGGCAGGATGAAAAGTTCCAGCGCCGACTTCCATGTCCAGCGGTTGAAGCAGGACACAACCCTGTGCGGCCCAAAATTGTTGCAAGGCCAGAATGAGTCCCTGAAAGGTATTCAGATCAGTAGCTTTGTTCACGGTAATGCCGAATAGTGCAGAGGCTGCCTAGAAATCGAAGGGCTGCAATTATCCTTGATTCTCCGTCACTTATCCATAGTCTGCCAGTGTAGAGTCTCTTGCTGCTTGCTCTGGCGGATTGTTTCCAAAGCTGAATTGTGGTTCCATTTTATGGTCGCGGGTCCTTTCCCTATGTTTAGACAAAAGTGAGTGCCGTCATTCAGAGCCTCTATTATTTTCTACTCAGGAGTTTCCTAACACTACTCGCCTGGTTGCCGCTTAGCGTTCTGCACGGCATGGCTTCGCTCTGGGGTGGTCTGCTGTATCGGATTCCTAATCGTGCGCGGAACACCACCTTCTGGAATCTGCGCGCCTGCTTTCCACAGAACAGCGAAGAAGAGATGCGAGTTCTGGCGCGAGCGAGTCTTAAAAATACCGCCTGCACAGCGCTGGAAATGGGTAAGGCGTGGATGCTCCCGGTGCGAAAAACCATCGCCCTGGTAACCGAGACAGAAGGGATGGATGAATTAAGGCAGGCCCTGGATTCGGGAGAGGGCGTGATGCTGTTAGCGCCCCATCTAGGTAATTGGGAGATATTCGGCATATTTATTTGCGATCACATGCCGACGACATTTCTCTATCAACCGCCAAAAATTCCAGCGTTCGACAGGCTGTTAAAAAAGGCAAGATCGAGAAATGGCATCTCCCTCGCACCTACCAATAGAAAGGGTGTCGCCCAACTGCTCAGGGCGCTGCAACGAGGGGAGCTAGCTGGGATTTTGCCCGACCAGGTACCCAGCACCGAGGGCGGAATCCATGCCCCGTTTTTTGGCGAACCTGCACTCACCATGACGCTCATCAGTAAACTAATCCAGCGCCGGCGCGTGAAGGTATTCTGCGGATTTGCCAAGCGGCTACCTGGCGCGAAGGGGTTCAAGGTAATCGTCAAAGCGGCGCATCAAGATCTTTACGATGCAGATCTGGAAACCTCGGTAAGGGGTCTCAATCGAACCGTCGAGCACAGCGTAGGGCTTGCCCTCACCCAGTATCAGTGGGAATACAAAAGGTTTCGCCGCCGACCCGATGGTGAGAAGGCTTACTAATCAGAGGCTGCTGAACCCGGGCTCACCGCCTCCAGAACATCGGCGTGAACAGCACCAGCAGGGTAAATACCTCTAGTCGTCCCAGCAGCATGGCGAAGCAGAGAATCCATTTTGCGGTTGCCGGCAGATGGCCATAGGTTTCCGCGATCGTTGCCAGTCCGGGCCCAAGATTGTTAATGCAGGCGCCTACAGCGCTGAATGCGGTGATGATGTCGAGGCCGGTGGCCAGCAATGCCAGCAGCATGGCTATGTATGCCATCACATAGACGGCAAAGAATCCCCACACCGATTCAATAATCCGGTCCGGTACCGGGTTGTGGCCCAACTTAATTGGAATTACCGCCCTCGGGTGAATCAGTCGCTGCACCTCCCTGAAGCCCGACTTGAAGATCAACAGGATGCGTATCACCTTCATGCCGCCGCCGGTTGAGCCCGCACAGGCTCCTATTATTGCAGCATAGAACAGCAGGAAGGGCAGGAATAGCGGCCAGGAACTGAAATCGGCAGTGGTGAATCCAGTGGTTGTTGCTATCGACACAACCTGGAATACGCCCTTGATGATGGTGTCGAACATGCCACTGTAGATATCTGAAAAATACAGGACCATCACCGTGACCAGCGATAGAGATACCAGGATGAAGCTGTAGAACAGGAATTCGGGATCGGCGAGGTAGTGTTTGGCGTCGCGGCGGCGCCAGGCGGTGAAATGCAGGGCGAAGTTAATGCCGGCGATGAACATAAAGACAATCGCGACCAAGTCGACGGCGGCGCTATCGAAATAAGCCATACTGGCGTCATGGGTCGAGAAACCGCCGATCGCAACGGTGGTGAAGCTGTGACCAATCGCATCGAACAGGTTCATGCCAACTGCCCAGTAAGCCAGGGCACAGGCAACTGTCAGGGTCAGATAGATGTACCATAGCGCCTTCGCTGTCTCGGCGAGTCGGGGGACCAGCTTGTTGTCCTTTACCGGCCCCGGGCTTTCGGCGCGATAGAGCTGCATGCCACCGATGCCGAGCATGGGTAACAGCGCCACCGCCAGCACGATGATGCCCATGCCGCCCAGCCATTGCAGTTGCTGTCGATAAAACAAGATAGATTTCGGCAGATCATCCAGGCCCGAGATCACGGTAGCGCCGGTGGTAGTTAAACCGGAAAAGGCTTCGAACACGGCATCGGTTATGGAGAGATCGAGTGCCGGTGACAGGACAAAGGGCAGGCATGCCGCCGTACCCAGTACCGCCCAAAACAAGGTGACGACCAGAAACCCATCCCTGTTGCTGAGCTCCTGGCGGGACCGAGCCGTGGGCAGCCACAGCACGAATCCGGTCACGAAAATAATCAGGAAAGAAATAAAGAAGGCAGAAGCCGAGCCGTCGTCGTAGATCCAGGAAACCACGATGGGCGGGAGGTTGCCCAGCGCACCGAAAAACATGAGCAAAATACCGATAATCTTGATGATGATGGAGGCATGCATTTTTACTTAAGGACCCTAGAAAAAACTGAACCCGACCTGGAATAATTGCTCGACTTTCTGAATTTCCCTGCGGTCTATAAGAAACAGAATCACGTGGTCGCCCGACTCGATGACAATGTCATCATGAGCGATCAGAACTTCATCGTTGCGGACAATGGCGCCAATCGTCGTGCCTTCGGGCAGGTCAATCGCTTCTATCGCGCGACCTACTACTCTCGAAGAGGCTTGATCACCATGGGCGACCGCCTCGATCGCTTCTGCTGCTCCCCGGCGCAGGGAATGAACTTTCACCACATCGCCGCGCCGAACGTGAGTGAGCAAACTGCCTATGGTTGCTTGCTGCGGGGAAATAGCAATGTCGATCTCACCTCCCTGAACCAGGTCGACATAGGCAGGATTATTGATAATCGCCATCACCTTCTTGGCGCCAAGCCTTTTCGCCAACAGTGAAGACATGATGTTGGCTTCGTCGTCGTTGGTCAGGGCGAGAAATACATCGGTGTCCTCAATATTTTCTTCGATTAACAGATCCTGCTGTGAAGCCTCACCATTGAGCACAATTGCATGATCGAGATGATTGGCGAGGTAGTCGCAGCGCTCGGAGTTGCGTTCGATAATCTTCACCTGGTAGCGATGCTCGATATCTTCTGTCAGGCGTAGGCCAATGTTGCCACCCCCGGCTATCATTATGCGCTTGTAGGGGCGATCGAGACGGCGCAATTCGCTCATACAGGCACTGATATCATTCCGCGCGGCAATGAAAAACACTTCGTCGTCGGCCTCAATTACCGTCGAACCTTCAGGCATGATGGGTCGATCTTTCCTGAAGATGGCGGCGACCCTGGTATCTACCGAGGGCATATGCTGCCGCAACAGGCGAATTTCCTGTCCCACCAGCGGCCCACCGTAGAAAGCCTTCACCGCCACCAGCTGAACTTTGCCGTCGGCAAAATCCAGCACCTGCAATGCGCCGGGCAGATCCAGCAGGCGGCTAATGTAGTTTGAAATGATCAGCTCGGGGCTGATGACGACGTCTACGGCGATACCATTTTCGCCAAACAATAGGCGTTCACTAACCAGGTAAGAAGAGGAGCGAATGCGGCAAATCTTCTTCGGTGTTTGAAACAGGGAGTAGGCAACCCGGCAGGCCACCATGTTAACTTCATCGCTCTCGGTGACGGCGATGATCATATCGGCATCCTCACCGCCGGCCCTTTCCAGTACATCCGGGTGTGACGCCTCACCGGTAATGGTGCTGATGTCTATGTGGTCTTTTAGTTCCTGCAGTTTCTTAGTGTCAGTGTCGACAACGGTAATGTCATTGGCTTCATTGGCCAGGGTTTCGGCGAGAGCGCTGCCAACCTGATTGGCACCGAGGATAATTATCTTCATGCGAGCCGGTCTCTGTCAGTACTGCCAAACAAAGGTTCGAGGGTAGCTCAGCACTAACAAACCTTTTCTAGCACACAGTAGAAGAAGCCATCGGGGCCATTGTTTTTGCCAGGCAGGAGCTGTCTTCCGAGGGAACATTCTACTCCCCAATCGGCCGTGATGCCCTGATATTTAGCGTTATCAACGGATCGAAGGAATTCGGCAACACTGTCTTCGTTTTCCTGTCTGAGGATGGAGCAAGTGGTGTAGAGGAATAGCCCTCCCGGTTTTAGCGTGGGCCACAGTGCTCGCAAAAGTTGTTGTTGGCGCTTTACCAAGGACTCGATGTCCTGCTCCGATCGCAGCAGCTTGATGTCCGGATGTCTGCGTATCACCCCGGTGGCGGAGCAGGGCGCGTCTAACAGGATCCGATCAAATTGTTCCCGATCCCACCAATCCCCAATTCGGGTGGCGTCCGCGGCGTATAGATCGGCCTTTAAACCCAGTCTTAGCAGGTTCTCTTCGATTCTCTCCAGTCTTTGGGCGCTTATGTCCAGCGCCACACAGGATGCGAGTGAAGGCTCGCTTTCGAGTATATGGCAGGTCTTTCCGCCGGGAGCCGCACAGGCATCCAGCACCCGCATGCCAGGCGCCAGCTGCAACAGGGCCGGCACCAGCTGAGAGGCTTCGTCCTGCACGCTGAGCCAACCTTCCTGAAACCCCGGCAAGCTGCCGACGGACACCGGCACGTCGAGGTAAATAGCGGTCTCGGCCAGGATTCCTACCGTGGCTTGAATTTTAGCCGCTGCCAACCGGCCGAGCATTTCATCCCGGGATGTTTTTGCCAGATTTACCCTTAGGGTCATGGGTGGGCGCAAATTGTTATTAGCTAGAATGTGCAGGGCTTGCTCGGGCCATTGTTCGCTGATGGCCTTGGCGAGCCAGGCAGGATGTGACAGCAGGGCCATTTTATTGCTGGCACTAAGCGCTTGCCTTATCTCATCTCCGCGCCGGAGGTAGTTTCTCAGCACAGCATTGACCAGCGCCTTCGCCCAGGGCTTGCCCAGGCGACCGGTCGCCGCTACCGTCTCATTGATGACCGCGTAATCTGGTACGGAGAGTTCGCGAAGCTGGTATAGCCCAACCAGCAGTAGACATTTTAAGTCGGTTTCCTTTTTCTTGAGGGCTTTGCTGAGCAGTGAATCGAGAATTATCTCGAGTAGGTGAAACCATCGACAGCTGCCAAAGCAGGTTTCCTGAAGTAGGGCGTAGTCATCCAGCTCCTTGTAGTCACTGAGATGTGTTGTGAGTGAGCCCTTACCAACGACAAGCTCCGCGAGGATGGTTGCGGCGATTGCTCGACTGTTTGACGCGCTCATGAATTGGTCGGCATCTCGGCGCCAAAAACATTTCCAGGAGCAAACAGCATGGGCCTGGAATGGAGCACGTGGGTGACCTCCGTCGCGCCTCTACCTGGTAATTGAACCTTAAAAACTTGAAGTAAGGACTTGCGACAAGCAACGGTAAAAGAATCCTTTTGCATCTCGACGATGGTCCCCGGTGGTGCATCGCTGGTCCCTGCCAGTGGCCATGCTTCCAATATCCGCAGTCGCTGCCGGTCGAGAAAGGAATAGGCTGGACTCCTGCCGATGCCGGCCCGTACCTGCCGGTCGATGGCGATGGCGGCTCCAGACCAGTCGATCAGCGCCTCAGACTTGCTCAGCTTATTCGCGTAAGTGCTTTTGGCGTGATCCTGTGCTCGGGCTTCTTGGCGAAATTCCTCGATATCATCCACCACCTGAACCAGGGCGGCAGTTCCCGCAAGCTGGAGCTTTGCCTCGACATTGAGTCGGGTGTCCGTGGCCTCTATGCTGACTGTTTCCATCGATAATATGGCGCCGGTATCCAGACCTGCATCCATCTGCATAATAGTGATGCCGGTTTCCTCGTCGCCGGCCAGGATTGCGCGCTCGATCGGTGCCGCTCCTCGCCACCGGGGTAGCAAGGAGGCATGCATGTTGATGCAGCCATATTTCGGGATCTCCAGAATAGATTCCGGAAGAATGAGCCCGTAGGCTACAACAATCAAAACATCGGGGCGAAGTGACAGCAGCAGTTGTTGCTGCTCATCAGATTTCAGACTCATCGGTTGCAGCACCGGGATTGCGTGATGCTCGGCCAGCTGCTTTACCGGGCTGGGCTGACATTGTCTGCCCCGGCCCGAGGGACGGTCCGGCTGTGTGTATACCGTGACTAATTCGTGTCGGGTTTCCAGCAATGCCGCCAGGTGCGCAGCGGCGAAAGCAGGAGTGCCTGCAAAACAGAGTCGCAATTTTTGCATTGAAATCCCTAACAGGCTGTTAAGCGGTTTTTTTGTGTTCTTTTTCAAGCTTGGCGCGAATACGCTGGCGTTTGAGAGTGCTCAAGTAATCTACGAAGAGCTTGCCATTGAGATGGTCAATCTCATGCTGGACGCAAATAGAAAGAATGCCTTCTGCGGTGAGTTCGAATTCCTGTCCCTGATAATCCTGGGCTCGGGCTTGGATGGTCCGAGGCCTGGAGACGGTTTCGTAAAATCCCGGTACAGACAGACAACCCTCGTCATAATCGAATAGTTCCTCATCCATTACTTCAAAACTTGGATTAATAAATACTTGAGGACTATCCTTATTCTCCGATACATCTAATACCATAAGCCGCTTGTGAACATTTACTTGAGTTGCAGCGAGACCTATACCTTGAGCTTCGTACATGGTTTCAAGCATATCCGCGATCAAGACTTCGAGCCTGGCGTCGAAAACACTAACGGGGGCTGCTACTTTCCTTAGCCTGGGGTCGGGAAATTCCAGGATTTGTAGAATTGCCATAGTCTCGAATAACCTTTTGGTCCTATATAGATAAAGCTGTAGATTGTGAACTGCGCCTAGTGATAATTATACCGTATTGCTAACATGTGCAGGCGTCTGAGTACGGAATTTTAATGATGAAGAAAGTGGGATCGAAGCAATTCCTGACCCTGATAAGCTTATGTGCAGGCATTTTGCTCGGCGCTGCGCCTGCATACGGCCAGGGCCGGCTCTTGCACGATGAGTATCCGGACAGTTACACCGTGGCCGAAGGCGACACCTTGTGGAACATCGCCGGCCAGTTCCTGCAAGATCCCCAGCGTTGGGAGGAGGTCTGGCAACCAGACCCCTATCTGGATAATCCAGATCTTATATATCCTGGGGATATCCTCAGAATAGGCCTGGTAGGAGGCAATCCGCGAATTTTAGTGCAGCGGGGCGACAGGACGGAGGTGCGGCTGGGACCCGAAATCCGCGTACTACCACTGGTGAGTGCGATTCCCACGATTCCACTG
>JADFIJ010000144.1 GCA_022566775.1 Pseudomonadota bacterium
ATTTTCATTTAATGCGACGACACCGCCGGACATGGAATTTCGTGTGGTGTCGTTGCCACCCACGATAAGGAGAATGATGTTGCCCAGGTACTCCTTCGGCGGCATATTTCTGGTTGCCTCGGCGTGAGCGAGCATGGATATCAGATCGTTTCCGCCTTCGAGATTGACTCGCTCATTCCACAGGCGGGTAAAATAAGCGAGGCACTCCTGCATCGCCTCTCCCCGCTCCTCCTGGTTCTGGATGACACCGCTTCTGCCCGGAATTGCCGTGGCCACGTCGGACCAGTGCGTCAGCATGTGTCTGTCTTCGAAGGGGAAATCGAAGAGTGTTGCCAACATCTGTGTAGTGAGCTCGATCGAAACCCGCCCCACCCAATCGATCTCCTCCCGTAGTGGCAAGCCGTCCAGAATGGTACAAACCCGTTGCCGTATTAATCCCTCCAGATTTTTCAAATTCGCCGGTGCCGCCACTCCCTGCACCACCCGCCGTTGTTCGTCGTGCTTGGGTGGGTCCATCGAGATAAATGACGGGAAAGTGAATTCTTCGAAACTATCGACGATGCTGACAGTTGGCTCCGAAGAATAAATCTGCGGCGAAGTGTCGACTTCCATGATGTCCTTGTATTTCATCACCGACCAATATGGCCCTACTGCGGATGTCTTGCAGTAATGCACAGGATCTTCCTTGCGCAATCGCTCCATGAACGGCAGGAATTCGTTGGCTTGCCAGATACCGGGGTGAGACAAATCTATTTCATCCAGGGGCATCGAATAAGGATCCTTGCCGACCATGCTCCATTTGCTCTGCCCGAATTGAGGTCCCGCCATCACTTCACTCATAGTATTCAATCCTCGCTGGAAGATTATCCCGCATCATGGCGTGTATTCAAAACCTGCCTGGCCAGATTCAAAACTGAAATTCAGGCGTAGTGACAACCAGGCCGTCCAGTTCCTCGGTAACCGGTAGCTGACAAGACAGGCGTGAATTTGCCTGGCGATCCGTGCTCAGGCTCAGCATAGCCTCTTCGGTGGGGTTCATAGCATCCAGCTTATCCAGCCACTGCGCATCGACGTAGACATGACAGGTGGCACAGGAACAAGAGCCACCACAGTCGGCGTCGATGCCCGGGACGCCGTTGCTGACAGCCGCTTGCATAACCGAGCCGCCAATGCCGACTGCGACTGGATGCTCGGACCCATCGTGTTCAATAAATAGGATGTTAACCATGTACGCCATACCCTTCTGAGCTGCTGTGAGCACGCAACCATAGCAAGATGTGGCGCCAAGAAAAAGCCCTGATTGAGGTCTCTTCCCCGGCCAGGGCAGCAGCGGAATCAGGACCGTAGTTGCAAACCAGTCTGGCTTGTCGGGTCACTGCGAATTATACCGCAGCGGCTTCATCATGCCCGGATTTCTGCAGCGATCTTGGGCCGATATTTTCCTGTAATTCTCTGGTTCTGCCGACAAGACAATGTTTTAATACGACCCGAATCCAGAAGGAACACTGTCATGCCCATTCCCATTAGCGCGCTCTTTGGCCGCTCGCCCATTCGACCTATCCAGGAACATATGGCCAAGGCACAATTGTGTGTGGTGATTCTGGGAGACTTTCTGGAGGCGAGCTTCGCCAAGGACTGGCAAAAAGCGGAGATGTTACAGCAGGCCATCCGCGCCGCCGAAAACGAAGCGGACGACCTCAAAAGCGATATTCGCAGCCACCTGCCTAAGAGTCTATTACTCCCGGTACCACGCACCGATTTACTGGAACTGCTCAGTATTCAGGACCGTCTTGCCAACATCGCGAAAGATGTTGCCGGAATCATGCTCGGTCGGCGCATGGAGATTCCTGACAGCCTGCATGAACTGATGAGGGTGCACTACCAACTCAGCCTGAAAACTTCGGAACAGGCATTGCAGGGAATTAACGAACTGGGCGAATTGCTGGAAGCCGGATTTCGTGGCAAGGAGGTCGATCTTGTTGAAAAACTGATTGTCGATCTCGATGCGATCGAACATAAAAGCGATCTCAGTCAAATCACATTACGCGCCGAACTCTACAAACTGGAAGCATCGTTACCTCCGGTAAACGTTATGTTTTTATACAAGGTGATCTCGTGGATCGGAAAGATCGCCGATATCTCGGAAAAAATAGGAAGTCGTCTGCTGATTCTCATGGCGCGCTAAAAACAATAACAACCATCACCAGGTAGAGTTCTCGATGTCGGAAATCATCTCGCAATATGGCATGATATTTTTAGTCATGGCCTGCCTGTTCGGCTTTTTCATGGCCTGGGGTGTCGGCGCCAACGATGTTGCCAACGCCATGGGCACATCGGTTGGTGCCAAGGCCATCACCATCAAGCAGGCCATATTAATTGCGGTAGTGTTTGAATTTGCCGGCGCCTACCTCGCCGGCGGCGACGTCACTTCCACCATTAGAAGCGGCATCATCGATATTGAAAGAGCCGGCTTCGCCGACTCTCCCGAGCTGCTCGTCTACGGCATGCTGTCTTCTCTTCTCGCTGCAGGCATCTGGCTACTCATCGCCTCCAACTACGGCTGGCCGGTCTCAACCACACACTCCATCATCGGCGCGATCGTCGGTTTCGCCGTCGTTGGAATTTCCGCCGACGCCGTGGTATGGAGCAAGGTGTGGTCGATCGTCGCCAGTTGGATCGTCTCGCCGATGTGCTCCGGCATCCTCGCTTTTTACATTTTTCGTAGCGTGCAGAAGTTGATACTGGATACCGACGACCCTTTCCTGAACGCCAAGAAATATGTGCCCGGTTATATTTTTCTGGTCGGTTTCGTCATCGGCATGGTAACCCTGGTCAAGGGGCTGCGCCATCTAGGTATGGAAATTACTTTTGCCCAGAGTGCAGTCTATGCCGTCGGTATTGGCCTGGTGGTGATGGTCGGTGGCATTCTCATGCTCAGAAGAATAAAGCTGGAGCCCGCTCAAAAAGGCACTTTTCACTTCGCCAGCGTCGAGAGAGTATTCGGCATACTGATGATTTTCACCGCCTGCTCCATGGCCTTCGCCCACGGCTCCAATGACGTTGCCAACGCCATCGGTCCCCTGGCCGCAGTCGCCGGCATCGTTCAAAGCGGTGGCGTTTTCGTCGGTGAATCTGCATTGCCGGTGTGGATCTTGTTGCTGGGTGGCATCGGCATCGTCGTCGGACTCGTCACCTGGGGCTACAAGGTCATGGCGACCATCGGCAGAAACATCACCGAACTCACACCCAGCCGCGGTTTCGCGGCGGAACTCGCTGCCGCAACCATCGTGGTCGTCGCATCGGGAACCGGCATCCCTGTCTCAACCACCCATACGCTGGTCGGCGCGGTATTAGGGGTCGGCATGGCCCGGGGAATTGGCGCAATTAATTTGACCGTGGTGGGAAAAATCTTTCTTTCCTGGGTCGTAACCCTGCCGGTGGGCGCGCTGCTCTCGATCTTCTTTTTCTTTCTGTTTCGAGCGATCTTCAGTTAGGGCAACTTAGATCAAGACCCCGCCAAGGCTATTCGGCAGCGGGGCCCGGAAACTGTATACGCAACTCACGCTTTAACACCTTGCCACTGGCATTGCGTGGGATCAGATCGATAAAAACCGCCGCCTTCGGCAACTTGAAACTACCCAGTTTGCCATCACAATGACGAAGGATGTCTTCGACGGTGACACTGTCCTGTTTGCGCACCACGACTGCGAGCGGCGATTCCCCCCATTTCTCGCTGGGCTGACCAATAACCGCCACCTCGGCGACACCGGGGTGAGACAGGATCACATTTTCAATCTCCGCCGGATAGACGTTTTCACCACCAGAAATAATCATGTCCTTGATGCGATCCTGGATATAAATAAAACCATCCGCATCGACTGAGGCCAGATCGCCGGTACGTAGCCATCCTTCGGGCGTGATCGTTGCCGCCGTCGCCTCGGGACGATTCCAGTATTCCAACATGACGTGGCGCCCGCTTATCCAAACCTCTCCCTGAACTCCCGGTGCGCAGTCATTACCCTCTGCATCGACCACCCTGGCTTCGGTATGAAAAAATGCGCGTCCGGTTGAACCAATTTTAGTCAATGCATTTTCCGCGCTGATCACACAGGCCGGCCCGCAAGTTTCAGTCAGGCCGTAGATCTGATGGATGTCCACACCGATATCAGCATATTCCCGGATAAGATTGACCGGCAGGGGCGACGCTCCACTCTGAATCCAGCGCAGGGATGAATAATCATATTGTGTTAACTGCGGCACCTGGATCATGAAATTCAGCATCGCCGGCACCAACAGAGAATTATGGATCTTCTCTTCCTGAATTAACTCCCAGGCCCGTACCGGATCGAATTCTCTCATGACCACACTGGTGACGCCGCGATACACATTCAAGGTAAGGGGAACCAGCGAACCCACATGAAATAGCGGCAGAGCTACCAGGTAACGGTCGGCATCACGCAGATCACATGAGGCGCCGAAGGTGAACAGCGCCCATAGCGATGTGTTGTGAGAATGCACTACACCCTTGGGCAAACCGGTGGTGCCGGACGTATACATGATGTAGAGCAACTCATCGTCGCAGGCGCCCACGGCCGGTTCATCGTCGGCGGCGGCATCACGCATCGATACATAGTCTCTCACTACGTTCTTGCAAAAATCTTTAGCGTCCTCCCCGGCTGCAGCCGCCGTCGCAACCTGGATCCAGTTACGCACATCGGTCTTGTCGCCACGACCATGGAGCTCACTCATCATGTCGATGAATTCTGCGCCGAAGATAAGCGTCGTCGAACCGCTGTCCTTGAGAATAAATTCAAGCTCGTCCGGCACCAGGCGCCAATTGAGAGGAACAACGATGCCGCCGATCTTGGCGATCGCGAAATAGGTTTCGACAAACTCGGCACTATTCATTAATGCGATCGCCACCCGATCGCCCGGACTCACCCCCAGCTCCAGCAGTGCATTCGCTATGCGGTTGCTGCGACCATTCAGCTCCGCAAAACTGAGTCGTAGACCTGACTGGCTGTCCACGTACGCTTCCCGGTCCGGATTGATGACAGCTCGCTTAGTAAGCATGAGACCGATATTATTTTTCATTGATTACTCCGCCTTCATCATTGCCTGCCGAATGACGCATTAGATTAATAGGCTTTGTCCCATTAATTCGCTTTGGAATCAAGTTTGTTTTCATACCTGTGGAATCGAAAGCGGCGGATTAGATATCCCAAAAAAGGCTAAATTCCGGCTCCGATTAACAGATTAATCAGGGTATGCGCTCAATTTTCCTAGACTCTTCGTCCAAATAACGATACTGATGCCGGCCCTGAATCTCTCCAGGTTGCTGCTAACAATTCAGATCGAAAACTCGTCAATGCGATTTCACCCAGAGAACTTAGGGCTTCTCTTGACCTCTTTCTAGGCAGATAGAAGCTTTGGCTGATAGACAGAAATGTAGCCATGCCACGTAGAAGGTTTTACGAAACTATTTGACCGTCACCAAGCGGGTGAGGCCCTCTAAGTCAACTCGCTTCAGTATATCGGTAAACCAAACACTTGTTTCTGCGTTATTCCTGAAAAGTGGAAGTCAAGATGCGGCTGCTGCAATCTTCTATAGGCGTAACTTTCGGCACCATTGGTCCATCACCCGGCGGCATCGAACCACCCGCTTGGTTTTTAGAGGACTGATCGACGACGCCGCAATAGGGAACACGAACTTGAGTGACGCCGATGAACTCTCGGTATATACAGACGGAGTCGATACCAACAGCGCCTCGTTGGTGGGTTTTTGGCGTTTCAATGAAACTGAAAATCAAACGGTGGTGGATATCTCACACAGCGCGAATCATGGATTTCTTGGGGCATCGTCCAGTCCGGATTCCGCCGATCCTAACTGAATATCCCTCTCGCGCATTCACAACTATAATTGACACCTATAGAGGAACAAAGATGTTAAACAGGCGCTTCAAGAGTCGCGTAGTATCTATGCTCGTCCTTCCCTGTGTTTCCCTGTTCGCTTGGGGTCAGGAACTCGGAGACATCGAAACCATTATAAATGAGGATGATTCTTCCTTCCTAATACCAGTCCTTCAAGCCGGTACCGATTTCTATCGCGTACAACTCGATTATGAAGATCCTTATTGGAGCGTTGCCGAGGTGACCCCGGTCTCCAACGCCTCAGTTAATTCGGGTTCTTATGCAAATGCAGTGCTCTCTCTGAGCTGTGTGCGCTTTCAAGGTCAACACTATACTGTGACAATGGGATTGGTAGACGGTACCGACCCACTGCTGTTAGAACTCCTGTCCTACTCAGTTACCGACTGCAACAGCCCACCTTGTGATATCAAGTTGGAAAACGCCCAAATCTACACATTCGATATCCTGGCAACGCAGGCAACCACCCTGACTATTCGAGGCAACACGATCGAGGCCATAGGTACGGCGGCGGCAGCACAGAGCTGCACCGAAACGATCGATGCAGCGGGTAGAGTCGTCATCCCTGGCCTCAATGATAACCACGTACACTATTTCAATCGCATCAATGCGGGTGGACATGTCGTTGCAGAAATGGATACGGCTCGCTCGCAAGCGGACGTGATTCGAATCTTACAGGAGGCTATCGCCATTCAAAATGTGCCGGCGGTTAGCGGTGCAGTCACCGTCAGAAATTTCCTGGTGACCGAGGGTGGAAACCACCAGGCAGCGCTCATCGAGGGCAGTTGGCCAAATCTTGCCGCATTGAATGCGGTGGATCGGCCGGTGTTTCTCATCGAAGGCCGTGATAATGCGGGCTGGGTGAATCAGGCTGCGAAAGATTTTTTCGACGTAGCCGGGGTGGGAAACGTGGCGTCGAATGGGCAGGTATTGGATCCAGTGGGTGCTAAGAATCACCTGTTGAATCTGGAAAGTGATGCCGATAGACAGGAAGATTGGCTGGACGGGAATCGCTGGGCTGCCAGTGTTGGTATGACGGCGATGCAGAATTTTTCCGGGGATCCGCTCAATGATTACCCGGAAATCGTGGAACTCTATACCGAGGGGGTGGCGTTTCTACGGTTCCACTACGGCGTGCGGAGTAGCAGTGACTTCCTGTCGACACCGGCGTCACCTAACCCCGATATGATCAGGGTAACCAGCATCGGTGAATTTCATCAAGGCTCCAGTTTCAGTGGCCCCAGTGCCAACTATATTAGTGACGCGCAGGAAATGGCGAATGCTGGCCTCACTACCCATCAACACGCGATTAACAGTGGTAGCGATGTCGAGGCCTATATTGATCTGTGGGAGGACGCCGACGCTCAGTTCGGCATCAACGGATTGCGCTGGCGATTGGATCACGTGTTTGATATTACCCACAGTCAAATGACCCGCCTCAATATCATCGGTAGCAATATTGCTATTCAAGGAATTGGTTCTGCGACCGGTAATGCCTCGGTTCAAGATCTCAGGGAAGTCTATGATTTTTCGGTAAGCAATGGGTTGAATCTAAGCGCAGGAACCGATGGTGGCAATTTCTATATCATCAACCCCTGGGTCGCCATGCACTTCTTCATCACCGGCGAATCCGAGACCGGTAGCCAGTTGATGCCGGCCAGCAACACGGTGAATCTGTATGAGGCCATACATATGTATACCATCGGCAGTGCTTACGACACCTTCGATGAAGGCAAGATAGGCAGCCTGGAAGTTGGCAAGTTCGCCGATCTGGCGGTGCTGGCGGTGGATCCCTTCGAGATTGAATCACTGGGAAATTTGGACGAGCTCCGCGATGTGACTTCGGTGTTGACCATAGTGGACGGCGACATCGTCTATTCGAATGGCCTGATAAATTGTAACGGCTCTTCCGAACAGTGGTATCGCCGTTCTGCGGGTGACAGCTGCGTCATTACCGACAACTGAACGATCACCTCTTTTGTAGAATATTTGAAGGGTTTGAAGACGATACTAGACGGAGCTAAATAGATGTTTGGCGGAAGAGGCAGGAGTTGAATCTAAAGCATAACCTATTGATATTTCTTATTATATGCCCTTAGCTTATCTTGATATGTAACGAAACATGTTACAAAAATATTTTGTTAACTATCTCGATATACCCGTTACTTCATTGAGGGCGACCGCCAATACCACCCCAGAAGGCCTTCACATCGCCACCTTCAATCGTGGTGGCAATCGGCCATGTGCCAAATTTGTCTTAGCGTCCGCGAAACAGTACTTGCGACGCTTTTGTTACACTATCGTGACGGTGAGAGCGTTGCGTATCCGGCTTAACGAGCAATGGAAACGATACTATTACCATCCATTGACGAATCCCCTCTCTCGACCTTAATTCATCCTCCAACAAGGCTGGTATTCTTATAATGCGCCTCACCCCAGGACTGGGAGAGAAGGCACGTCGATTGCACAAAAGTGTCGTTAGCTTCTCTCGGCGGCAACTCTTGCAGCGGATACTATGAAATCTTCATCCCAGAATTCAAAACATCAAAAAATCGGTGAACCCCTGTTGTACATAGTCGAGCAGCGACCTGTTTTCTGCTTCCAGTTCTGCCAGAAACTCAGGGTGGTATCGATCAACCTCCTGATGCAGAAGTGTCTAGCCGAGCCGGCGGCGCTCGTATCTGAGTACAAAATTCATCATTAAATCGGGTGGGGTTGACCCCCGCCTTTATTGGTTTCTGCAATATCGAGAATTCTTAGCCGTGAATGCCAATTGATAGCGACTATTTCTCCCTCGCGCGCTTAAGGATTTCTGCTGCTACAGACTTTTCCTTGCAGAGTGTTGCCCGCTTCGGCATGCCCAGTTTCTCGTACAACTCCGCCGCCCTACTCCAAGTATCTGGTACTCGAAGATAGTCCCCGCGGGCCGCCTGCAAGCTTGCAAAACCTTCCAAGTACTCGGCCACTCCCTCTTGTGAGCCAATCCGTGTAAATATATCCGAAGCTCGCTCATAGTTGGCGTGGGCTTGGTCAAAATCCTCCAGTTTCACTTGCAGCTTACCAAGTTTGTTTTCGCAGTTCGCTTCGCCCAACTGGTCGCCGATCTTTTGGGACAGCGACAGCGCCTCATTAAAATACGTCAGCGCTGGCTCAAGCTCGGAACGAGCAAGATTTATCTCACCAAGGCCCCGCAGGCTGTTCGCTTCGCCCAACTGGTCGCCGATCTTTTGGTACAGCGACAGCGCCTCATTAAAATACGTCTGCGCTGGCTCAAGCTCGGAACGAGCAAGATTTATCTCACCAAGGCCCCGCAGGCTGTTCGCTTCGCCCAACTGGTCGCCGACCTTTTGGGACAGCGACAGCGCCTCATGAAAATACGGCAG
>JADFIJ010000145.1 GCA_022566775.1 Pseudomonadota bacterium
CACCGAACTTGCTCTAGTTTTCGCCCGGCGCGCGAGTAGCTCAGTTGGTAGAGCATCAGCTTCCCAAGCTAGTTTTAGATATCCGCAGGTGTTCGCCACTGCACAAAACTCAATGATTCCGCAGGTAGGTGTTCGCAGCTATTCGCCCTCGGTCGCCCGCGTTGGCGTACGGTTGGCGTAGTTCATCGCGGCTTCGAGTTGGTCGGCGGCTTGCTCGTGAACCTCGGGCATCACGTGGCTGTAGATGCCGAGTGTGGTTGCGATATCGCTATGTCCGAGCCTTTCCTGCACCACACGCGCTGAGATGCCCTGTGTGAGCGCCGTTGTTGCCATGGTGTGTCGGGTCGCATTCTTGAATCGAAAGGATTCTGGCAGCTGCGCACGCTTCAGCAGCGGCTTCCATTGCCGGCGCATGAAGTTGCCGAGACGCAACGGCAATTCATCCGGCGATAGGAATACACGGCGCGTCTTGTGAGGGATCGCTGACAGCGAGGCGCGATGCCTTCGCAGCGTAGCGATGCAGTCAGGGCCAATGCGAATCGCTCTCCGGCTGCCGGCAGTCTTGGGGATATTTAGCTTGAGTCGTGTTCGTTGGCCAATTGGAAAGCTTGGGTCGTAGAACTCGACCTGGCTGCGGCGGACGGTCACAACGCCAGTCTCGAGATCTATATCTCCCCAGGAGAGCCCGGCGAGCTCGCCCCATCTCATTCCGGTGTGAACCGCCAGACCGATAAGTGCCTCGTAGGGGTGGCCATCCGCTGCGGCGAGAAGTTTGCGAACGTCGTCCAGGCCGAAAGCGAGGGCTTCCCTGCGACGATCTCGAGGGGCTTCCACGGCTTCAAGCGGATTCCACGCGATCTTTCTTGCCTTCACGGCGTGCTTGAGTGCTTGGCGGACGAAACCGAAGGCACGGACGATGGTTCGTGATCCAACCGAATCCCCCTCCATCTCGGCGATGAACATCTCGATGTGTTCGGGCTGCAACTTGGCAAGCGGGTATCGCCCCAGTCTCGGAATGACGTGCTTCTTGATGCACCCCGAGTCCTCGGCCAGTGTACTCTCGCGAACCTTGCGCCGATGAACGTTGTCGAGCCAATGCTCCATCCACTCGCCAAACGTCTCGCGCCCACTGAGCGCCAATGTTCCAGATGCATCGGAGGCTTTCAGATCGTCGAGCTTCTCGAGAACCTCGCGTTGGGTTCGCGCGTACACTGCTCTGCGCTTGCCTCCGCCGAGCGGTGTGTAGCGTGCCGTCCATAGCCCGTCTTTGCGCCTCGATATCGATCCCTCACCGTTTCCTCGTTTGCGTCCCATGGTTACTTCCTCCCTTTCTTGCTGGCGGCCTTCTTGCGCCGCGCTGTCTTCTTCTTGGCCGGCGTTTTCTTCTTGGCTACGACCTTTGTCTTGGCTGCCACCTTCTTCTTGGCTGGCGCTTTTTTTGCTGCCGGCTGTTTTGGTGCCGCAGGCGCTTTTTTTGCCGCCGTCGCCGTCTTCTCTACCGGCGCTATTTCAGCTGCAGGTGCCTCTTCAGCTACAGGGGTTTTTTCGGCTACAGGTGCCTCTTCCCTGGCTACTGGGGTTTTTTCAACTGCAGTTTCTGCTGTCGCCGCAACTTCGGCAGGTTCTGATGCTACCGGCGCCGCCTCCGATTGCTCTGCTGCCGCTGACGCCGGCTCGGTTTCAGGCTCCACCGCGGCGCTTGCAGCTTCTGGCGCAGCGTCGGCTGCTGCTACTGGAACCGGCTCTGTTGACTCTGCTTTCGCGGCGACTTCCGCGGGAGCGTCTGCGGGGGCATCCGCCTCCTGCTCTTCAATTTCCACGAACTCGCTATCGCCAGGTGCAGGCATACTGCGAGCGCGGCCTAGCAGGCAGGCGTCCGCTATTGCGGCTGTGTACAATTGTATCGCCCTGATGGCATCGTCGTTACCGGGGATGACGAAATCGATACCATCGGGATTGCTATTGGTATCCACCACGCCGATAACAGGGATCTTTAAATTATTCGCTTCCGTGACCGCGATGCGTTCGTGATCGACATCGATCACGAAGAGGGCATCGGGCAGCCCCCCCATATCCTTAATACCACCAATGCTGCGCTCAAGCTTCGCCTTGGCACGGGTCAGCATTAACGCTTCTTTCTTGGTCAGCTTACTGAAGGTACCATCCGCTTCCTGGGTCTCCAGCTCTTTCAGGCGCTTGATGGAGCCGCGAATGGTCTTGTAATTGGTGAGCATGCCGCCCAACCAGCGATGGTTGACGTAGGGCATACCTGCTCGTTCCGCCTCCTGTCGCACCAATTTTGACGCCGCACGCTTGGTTCCAACAAACAAGATTTTCTTCTTCTTGTCAGCCAGTTCGGTGACTGCATCGAGGGCTGTATTCAGCGCGGGGAGGGTATATTCGAGGTTGATAATATGGATTTTATTTCTGGAGCCAAAGATATATTGCTCCATTTTTGGGTTCCAGTAGCGACACTGGTGCCCGAAATGCACTCCTGCACGGAGCATTTCTTTCATGCTGACGGTCATGTTGTATCCTTCGGTTCGGGTTAGGCCTCCATACACCCCATGGATCAACCCTGCTGATAGAAATCATCGGCGGGGCACCCAGAACACATGTGACGGTGTATGTGTGACGTTATGTTAAAAGTTAATGGTTTTAGTCTGCGCTAGAGGGGCAAATTTACAGCAGCCGCAAAAGCGCGCCGCTTTATACCACAATCCAGGGCGCAGTTAAAGCAGTGGGGCGATTGCCCATGAGGCGGAAACGGCAGGACTAGGGCAGCTCTGAATAATGCAGTAATGTTCAGAGCTGCCCTTCCGGCCTGTCGAGGCCAATAATCTGTTATAAAAGCAGTTGCTGTTTTACAATAGCCCGCTTTTGTCGAACCGTGCACCGAACTAGGGCACCTCTGAATAATACAGTGATGCCAAGGGCGACACCATCGCCTACATGGATGTAGGTGAGGAGCGTGAGCCGGGAGCGGAAGCTTTGCCGGCGAAGTGCGCCTTGCAACTAAATGCTTCAGGACTCGCTGAGACATTACTGTATTATTCAGAGGTGCCCTTGCATGACTATTCAACTCAAATCCGCCGAAGATATCGTAAAAATGCGCGTCGCCGGCAAATTGGCCGCCGAGGTGCTGGAAATGATCGGCCCCCATGTGCAGGCGGGTGTCAGCACGGGTGAACTGGATCGTCTCTGCCACCGGTATATCGTCGAACAGCAGCAGGCCATCCCCGCCCCGCTCAACTACAACGGTTTCCCCAAGTCTATCTGCACATCGGTAAACCAGGTAATCTGCCACGGCATACCCAGCGATAGCAAGATCTTGAAATCCGGGGACATCATCAATATCGATGTCACCGTGATCAAGGACGGTTTTCACGGTGACTCCAGCAAGATGTTCGCGATCGGCGAGGTTCCAGCCCACGCACAACGGCTGATCAGAATCACCCAGGAATGCCTGTACAAGGCGATCGACCTGGTGAAACCCGGCATTACCCTGGGCGATATCGGCCATGTCATCCAGCAGCACGGCGAGGCCCACAACTACTCTATCGTGCGGGAGTATTGCGGCCACGGCATCGGCAGGATATTCCACGAGGAGCCACAGGTGCTGCATTACGGCAAGCCCAATACCGGCACCCGCATCGAAGCAGGCATGACCTTTACCATCGAACCCATGCTCAATGCCGGGTCCCGCTACACCAAGCTCTCAAACCTGGACGGCTGGACTGTCACCACCAAGGATCGCCGGCTATCCGCGCAATGGGAACATACCCTGGCAGTAAACAGCGACGGCTGTGAAATACTTACCCTGCGCTCCGACGAACAGCTGTGAGCCTGCTTAAGCCCGCCACCGCCGGCTCCCCCATCGCGAGTGAGCTAAGGGGAGAGAATTCCCTGCTGGATATCGAAGATCTGAAAACCAGACTGGCGACTTCGCGCAATAAAATCCCCCTGTACCGGGAAGCGATCCGAAAAGCCAGCGCCATTTTGGATACACGCTACAGGGAAAACCTGAATATTACCGACATCGTCCAGGGCCGGGCCTGGGTGATCGACCAGATCCTTAGCCTGGCATGGCTGCAACAGCAATGGCCCGATGCAAAAGATATTTCCCTGGTGGCGGTTGGGGGTTATGGACGTGGTGAACTGCTGCCCCACTCCGATATCGACATCCTGATACTGACGCGCAGGAACAGAAACGCAAAATACAGAAACTGCATCAGTGCCTTTACCACGCTGCTGTGGGATATCGGCCTGGAAATAGGTCAGAGTGTCAGATCCATCAAACAGTGCAAGTTCGAAGCCATAGGCGATATCACCATCGCTACCGCGCTGATGGAATCGCGGACCATCATCGGTCCAGCCGACCTGCAAATTGAGATGTACCGACGCAACGCAGACAGGGGCGTGTGGTCAACAAAAAAATTCCTCAGAGCGAAATGGGATGAGCAGATTCGTCGGCACCAGAAATACCATGATATCGACTATGCCCTGGAACCCAATCTTAAAAACTCGCCGGGTGGACTGCGAGATATACAGACCATCGCCTGGGTTGCCCAACGCCACTTCGGTTCGAGTTCATTCAAGGACCTGGTGAAACTTGGGTTTCTTAAAGAATCTGAAGAAACCATGCTTAACAAGGGTCAACAATTTCTGTGGAAGTTACGCTATGGCTTACACCTGCTCGAGGGTCGCCGTGAAGATCGTTTGTTATTCGACAAGCAACGGGAACTCGCGAAACTGTTCAGCTACGAGGATGACGAAAAAAGCCTCGGCGTCGAGAAATTGATGAAGCAATATTACCGAGTGGTGGCGAATCTGCGAGCCCTCAACGATGTCCTGTTGCAGCATCTCGATGAAGCCATCCTGCGCGAAGGTGAAAAAGAAAAAATCGAGCCTATCAACAATAGATTTCAGATCCGCAACGGATATATCGAAGTGATTTCCGCGAATGTGTTTGAGCGCTATCCCTTTGCCCTCCTCGAGATTTTCGTGTTGATGGCGCAACGCCCCGACATCGAAGGAATCAGGGCATCCACGATTCGACTGTTGCGGGACAACCGACGCCTTATAGACGATGAGTATCGTCATGATAGTCGTAATGTGACATTGTTTATGGATCTGATCCGCTCACCGTACAAGGTCACTCTGCAACTTCGGCGCATGTCGAGATATGGCATTCTGGGGCGTTATCTGCCGGAGTTTGGGCAGATCATCGGGCAGATGCAGCATGATCTCTTTCATATCTACACGGTCGACGCACATACGCTGCAGGTAATTGAAAACATGCGACGGTTTCTGCTTGCCGATGCCGCAGAAAAATTTCCCGTGGCGGCCCACATCGCGCGCAATTTGCCCAAGATTGAATTGCTCTACATCGCGGGTCTGTACCATGACATAGCCAAAGGTCGTGGCGGGGATCATTCCACCCTCGGCATGGCGGATGCGGCGGCTTTTTGCGAAAGGCACCGCCTCAGTGACTGGGACAGCAAACTGGTTTGCTGGCTGGTGGATAAACATTTGCTGATGTCCATGACTGCCCAGCGCACGGACATCAGTGACCCGGAAATTATTCACGATTTTGCCAAGATCATGGGCGACAAGCTGCATCTGGACTATCTGTATGCAATGACTGTTGCCGATATCAGGGCGACCAATCCAGAACTGTGGAATAGCTGGCGCGCCACCCTGCTGCGCCAACTCTACTTGAATACCAAGCGAGCGCTGCGCCTGGGACTGGAAAACCCGGTTGCCAAGGCAGAACGAATAGCAGACAAAAAAGAAACCGCGCTACGCAAGCTGACCGATCACGGCTTCGATTCCCATCAAATTACAGACATCTGGTCCAATGCAGATGACGAATACTTCGTCAGGGAATCCGCCGCCAATATAAGCTGGCATACGGAAGCAATAATCAATTTTACGGATGATGGCCCCCTGGTTTCGATAAAGGAAATTTCTGAAAACACGGTGGAAGGTGCAACCCAGATTTTCATTTACACCACCGACAGCGATTTTATTTTTGCCAACACCACCGCCGCGCTGGAACGACTCCGTCTCAATATTTTCGGGGCCAGGATTTTTACATCGGCCAATGGCTATTGCCTGGATACCTTCACCGTGCTCGAAAACACCGGCCGTCCCATCGGTCCTAACCCAAAGCGCCTGGCGGAAGTAAAATCGGCCATGATCGCGTCGCTCACTGCCGGCAACAAACCGCTGCAACCGGCCCGCTTTCGCCGTACCCGCAAGGAGAAGTACTTCGGCCAGCGGGTGGAAGCGAACCTGGTCAATACAGCGGATAAGAACTATTCAACCCTGGAGATAAACTGTCCCGACCAGCCTGGAATACTGGCCTGTGTCGGCAAAATATTTGTCGATAACGACATTCATCTGAAAGACGCCCGCATTACGACGCTGGGGGAGAGAGTGGAAGATTTGTTTTTTGTGACCGACGCACGCGGCCAACCAATTACCGATACGACGGCGGTCAATACCTTGCTCGATGAAATAAAATCGCAGCTGGAAGCTCGGCTTATAGCCTGAGATACCGGGGATGAAGTCACCACGCACACAGGCATTACATGATTAGACTCTTCGGCATAGCCAACTGTGATACGATCAGGAAGACTAGGAAATGGCTGAGGTCACACCGGCTCGAGTTTGAATTCCGCGACTATAAAAAGCGGGCTGCCCTGCCGATCTGGTACGACAATTCCTCGAACATTTTAGCTGGCAGGATCTGATAAACACTCGAGGCACTACCTGGCGCAAGTTATCGGATGCGGACAAAAGCTCACTGGACACAGAATCTGCTATCGAATGAATGCAGCGACTACCCTCGATCATCAAACGCCCATTGATACAGACAGATTCCACCTGGGTATTGGGATTCAATGCAAAACAAATGCATGAGGCCTTTGCGCAAGAGCCAGGGTTAGGAAATTTAGGAGCCTCTGATTAATGAGTGACACAGCAGCACTCGGTTTTGGCCTTGGCCTGGCTACGACCAATTCCAATGGCGAGATCATCGAGGTTTTTTACCCGCAACCAGAAATTTCTCCGGCACGGTCGCTTACGGACGCGGTGATGAATGTCTGTGGATTGGAAACCGGGTCCAACCACTGTGTGGAACTCGATAGTGAAGTCCACCAGCAGTTAGTGCAGGCACTGCGCGAATGTGATCAGGCCGCGACTGCCGACTTGCTGGAGCGTCTGGTTGCCAGCCCCCAACTGGTGATTATCTGTCTGCTCGGCCGCGATTCACCGCCTGCCTCGGTTGCCGAAGCCTATTTGAAGCTGCACCTGCTGTCCCACCGACTCGCCAAGCCGAATTCCCTGAATCTCGAGGGACTGTTTGGTGTTCTCGTTAACATCGCCTGGACCAACCGAGGCGCGATCGACTTGATCGACCTGCCCGGTCGACAACTGGAGGCACGTCTGCAGGGCCTCAGCCTGGAAATCATGTCGGTGGATAAATTTCCCCGGATGACGAGCTATGTTGTGCCCGCGGGTGTCCGTATCGCTCACACAGCCAGGGTGCGGCTGGGGGCTTATCTCGGTGAGGGCACCACCATCATGCATGAAGGATTCGTCAATTTTAATGCCGGCACCGAAGGTCCCGCTATGATCGAAGGCCGTATCTCGGCCGGGGTGATGGTGGGAGCAAACAGCGATCTGGGCGGGGGCTGCAGCACCATGGGCACGCTCTCGGGCGGTGGCAGGGAACTTATATCCGTGGGCAGGAACTGCCTCATCGGTGCCAATGCCGGCATCGGATTTCCACTCGCCGATGGCTGCATTATCGAGGCCGGACTCTATGTCACGGCAGGGACCAAAGTCAGACTGCTCGATGCCAACGGTGAACTGCAAAAAACGATCAAGGCCAAAGAATTAGGTGGTCAGAAAAATCTGCTCTATCGACGCAACTCTCTCTCCGGCGCGGTCGAATGCATGCCCCTGAAGACCACCAGCCAGCTCAACCAGGACCTGCACAGTCATAACTAGGAAACCTCTGACCAGGAATAAAATGTCCCCTACTCTCGATCTGGCGAAACAACTCATCGCCCTGCCATCGATTACACCCGAAGATGGTGGCTGCCAGCAGCTGATAGCCAGCCGACTCGCCGCCATGGATTTCGAGGTGGAATTCCTGCTTCGGAGATGTTTCCAATCTATGGGCGGTCACCGCCGGCGACGGTCCCCTGTTGGTGTTCGCAGGACACACCGACGTGGTGCCACCAGGACCGATCGACGCATGGCAATTCGACCCGTTTACTCCCACCGAGCACGAGAACCACCTCTATGGTCGTGGCGCCGCCGATATGAAGAGCTCCCTGGCAGCAATGGTCACGGCCGCCGAACGCGTACTCGCCAGCCGTACCTTGAAGGGCCGCCTGGCCTTCCTGATTACCAGCGATGAAGAAGGCGTGGCCATAGATGGCACCAGGGCGGTGATGGATGTGCTGCAGGCACGTGAGATCAAGATTGATTACTGCGTGGTGGGTGAGCCCAGCAGCGTGCAGACTGTCGGCGACACCATCAAGATCGGACGCCGAGGCTCACTCAACGCCAGGTTGAAAATACGCGGCGTACAGGGTCATATCGCCTATCCTCAACTGGCTGCCAACCCCATTCACCGAGGCATGCCCGCATTGAACGCACTGGCGGCAATCCAATGGGATGAGGGCAATGCCGCATTCCCGCCTACCAGTTTTCAAATATCGACTGTCAAGGCGGGCTGTGGCGCCAACAACGTGATTCCAGAATTCATGGAGGTCGAATTTAATCTGCGGTTTTCTACGGAGCTCGATGCCGACGCCATAAAAGCACGGGTCGCGGCATGCCTGGATGAGCACGGCCTGAAACAGGATAAATTCGACTACGACATCGACTGGCAGTTATCCGGGCAACCCTTCCTGACCGCATCGGGGAAACTCGTCGACCTGGTCTGTGAGAGCATCGAGAGCATTACCGGCAAGGTCCCGCAAAGATCAACGTCTGGTGGCACTTCGGACGGGCGTTTTATCGTGCCAACGGGCGCGGAACTGGTGGAGCTGGGACCCGTTAACGCGACCATTCACAAGGTAAACGAATGCACGAATATTCAGGAGCTGGACCAATTATCCGCTATCTATGAAGAAATTCTGGAGCGACTACTTTAACCACGCCTGTAAGACAACGGCCTGCTTAAAGCTATTCCAGAGCCGCGAAATCCCCACATAAAATCGAGTCAACTCAAAGGATTAGAATTTAAGATCGAATGTGCCTTGCT
>JADFIJ010000292.1 GCA_022566775.1 Pseudomonadota bacterium
GCCTTGTGAAAGCTCGCATCCCACTCTTCCGGCAAGATAATCAAATAGGATAAGGCCCCGGCCAACTGTAATAGCAAACTCAAGCCGATAACGGCGCCAACGGCCGGCGGCGAGCGTAGTACCACGGCGATAATCGGGAAAGCCAGCATGATTCCAACACCGATCCGACTCAGCAGCAGGGCCTTTGGCAGATAGCGCTTGCGCAGTTCGAATATTTTTTCCTGGCGGTGAAATTGAATCGCATGTCCGACCTCGTGCGCTGCGATGGCGACGGCGGTAAGCGAGCGGCCATTAAAATTGTCAGGACTCAGGCGTACAGTTTGGGCGGCAGGGTCGAAGTGATCTCGAAACGGCTGGGTTTCTTCGACTTTGATACCGTGCAACTGAAAGCGTTTGATCAGATGATTGGCGAGTTCCCCCCCGGTGCCCGGCAAGTCAGACAACGCCTGGCTATGCTTGTTCATGACCTGGCGCACCCAGAATGAAGGCAGGTAGACCAGTATCGCCAGTAACGCTGCAATGATTAACAATGGCATCGGAGATGACCGGCTTTAAAAATTGTTAAGGCTGGCGTATCGATCGCGATGAAAACTGGCGTCACCGAGAAATTGCTGCGCCACCCGTGCCCGTTTCAGGAAGAAACCGATATCAAATTCATCGGTCATACCAATACCCCCATGCATCTGGATGCCCTCGTTGCTCACCCCGAAGAACACCTCGGACAACTTGGCCTTGGCGATGCTGGCGAGCACTGCAATCTCTTCTCTGCTGGTGCCGGGATCGTCCAATCCAGCCAGCGCCGCCCTTACCACCGATTTGCACAACTCGATCTCACTATACATGGTCGCGGCGCGGTGTTGTAAGCCTTGAAAGGAGCCGATAAGAATCCCGAATTGCTCCCGGGTTTTCAAAAAATCCAGTATCCGCTCGAATACTTCCTGGATACTTCCCAGCATCTCCGCGGCCAGACCTATGCGCGCAATATCCAGTACTTTATCGAGGCCGTCGAAGCCCGCATCCACCTCGCCCAATAAGGCGTCTGCTCCCACCTCGACCTGACTAAATTCGATCTTCGCCGCATTGCGAGAGTCCACCATGTGGGTTCGGCTGATCGCTATACCCTCAAGCCCGGCATCCACCAGAAACAGGCTCAGGCCTTGCCTGCTATCGATCTCACCGGCGCTGCGCGCCACCACGATTAATTTCTGCGCAACATGGCCATCGAGCACAAAAGTCTTGGCACCGTTTAAGATAAAACCATCGCCAGATTTTTCGGCGCTGGTGTGTATACGGCTGGGAGCATGGCTGCTGTTCTCATCCAGTGCCAGTGCGACCAATAATTCACCGGCCACAATTTTTGGCAACAGCGCCTGTTTCTGCTCCTCGTTACCCAATTCGTTGATCGCCGTCGCCGCCAGTAAGACCGTAGAGATAAGTGGCGAACTGACCAGGGTGCGACCGGTTTCTTCCAGCACCACGCCGAGGCCGCCGTAACCGAAGCCATAGCCTCCGTAGGCTTCCGGTATCGCCATGCCGGCCCAGCCCAAATCCACCATCTGCTTCCATACATCCCGATCGAATCCCGTCTCATCCTTAGAGTCTCGCAGGCGCCGCAGCAGGCTTACGGGCGCAAGCTGTTGGCAGAAACTCTGCGCCGAATCTTTTAACAGTTGTTGATCTTCATTGAGTACCAGTGTCATCTATTTTCTCTCGTCGCTGCTATTTGCGTCCCTGATCCTTGGACATGCTCATGATGTCAGGCAATCCCAGTACCCTCTTGGCAATCACATTAAGCTGAATTTCCGAGGTACCCCCCTCGATGGAATTCGCCTTCGAACGCAGCCACTGCCTGGTCACCTGTAGCTCGTCACTGTCGAAACCGTCACCCTCCCAGCCCAGGCCCTGGCTACCCAGCGCCTGCATAAGAAGTTCATAGCGACGCTTGTTCAACTCGCAGCCATAGTTCTTGAGCATGGAAGAAGTGGCATTTGGCCCCTGCCCCTGTTTGGATTCTTCGATGGAACGTTGTGATGTGTAAGCAAACGCCGCACTGTCGATCTTGAACTGGGCAATCTGATCACGCAGAACAGCATCGGAAAGCCTGTCGCTATCACCCCGGTAGTGCATCGCTGCCCCCTCGATACTGGCCAGCGTCGAGGTGGTGCCACCCCGGTCCGATTGGCCACTGGAGAGACCAAAACTGGAGATCATGGTGCGCTCATGTTGCAACAGACGTTTGGCGATGCTCCAACCTTCGTTGAGACGACCCACCAGGTTTCTCTGGGGAACTTTGACATCATCGAAAAATGTCTCGCAGAATGGCGAGCCGCCGCTGATGAGTTGAATCGGTTTTGTGG
>JADFIJ010000146.1 GCA_022566775.1 Pseudomonadota bacterium
ACGACCTGCCCTCGCGTTCGCTGCAGGCTACCCAGGACGAATCGGTAATTCACATCTTCGCTGTATTCGACACTGCTTATTTCAGAATCCGGGAATCCGGCCAGCAGAGGGTGGTCAACGAGGCCGATTTCAGTAAGCTGTGGCTGCGACGTTGCGGCGCTCGCCATGAGGACAGCGGCGATCGCTAGCATTAACTTTTTCAGAAAATTATTAATTGAAGAATTCATGGCTCCATCGTATATTTTATTTCTCCGCAACCTGGAGCGATGAAATCCATCTCCACACAGACCAGGGTGCTATACCCAATACTCCTCGATGAATCGGCGGTCCCATCCACCATGACAGAAAGCAGCAGGGGTAACAGCGGCTTATGGCCGATCATCAACAATTGCTGGACATCAAAATTTTCCACGGCATCCATCACCGCATACACATCTGCATCCGGCGCCAGCAGTTCACTGACTTCGAAATGAATCGACGGAAACGAAAGAGCCAGGGCTTCGGAAGTCTGTTTCGCGCTCCGGTATGGACTGATTAATGCCATGTCCACCTGCGGCGCGTACACTCTGAATTTCCTCACCATGGCACGGGATTGCATTACACCGTCACGGCTGAGCTCCAGATCCTGAGCACTACCCCCACTCACGTCCACAATTCCGCTGTGAAGCAAGTATATTAGCACCCCCAATTCCCCCTTCTTTTAAGCCCCATCTTGCTGGCATTATTACTAGCACACACTTTAACTCACCTTGGTGATTATTTAGAGGCTGTTTTTTTGGCAGTTTTTTTCGACGCCCTCTTCTTCGCCGCCTTTTTCCTCGGTGCAGGGGGCGCCTTTACCTGTTCCTCTCTGTCCGCCCCATCATTTCGGGCCGGGGCTTGTGCGCCCGCCTGTTCACCGGCCCCTGGAAAATCGGAGAAGGGAAAGGGCTTGATTTCGGAGTTGTAGGTAACAAATTCCAGTATCTGCGAGACATAGACGGTGAGTGCGCTGCCGAGAAACCTGAGATTCTCATTTTCCGCGCCAGTGATTACCGCAAATAATGCCTGTACAACTATCAGCACCAGGATTACCGGCGCGATGATCAGGTACAGGAAAACCGCGAAGGCCAGCATGAAAACCACCCGTATCCAGGCCGATGGCTGTCTCAAATTATCTACGATGTCCTCAAATTTTTCCGACATGGTTATTCCTCACGACTGAGTATTTTCTCTTCTGGGGCGGCAAATTCCACATCTAAATTCTGTTCGCTCATCATCAAGGATGAGATTATATTGCCTATCGATTGCCCCTTATAGATTACCTGGTATAGCCCGGTAGCCAGGGGCATGTAAACGCCGAGTTCATCCGCTTTCTCCACCACCAGTTTAACTGTATTGACGCCCTCTGCCACCTGGCCGACTTCGGCGACAGCTTCCTCCGTGGATTTACCCTGGCCCAGGGCAAAGCCGATGCGGTAGTTGCGACTCAAGGCGCTGGAACAGGTGACGATGAGATCCCCCACGCCGGACAGCCCCAGAAACGTCATGGGGTCGGCGCCCAGTTCGCGACCGAATCTGGCCATCTCGGTCAGAGACCGAGTCACCAGCATGCTGTTGGTGTTGTGCCCCATGCCGATGGCGGCGGCGACACCGGCGATGATTGCATAAATATTCTTCAGGGACCCGCCCAGTTCAACCCCGAACATATCATCATTTGTATAGACCTTGAAAAATTCCGATTTCAGGACATCCCTGACCAACTCCCTGACGGCGTCATGACTACTGGCGATCACGGTACCGGTGAGATGCTTGCTGGCAATTTCCTTGGCCAGGTTGGGCCCGCTCAACACACCAACCCTGGCCTCGGGCAACTCTTCCCCGAGGATCTGACTCATCAGCTTGAATGCGCCGGGTTCAATGCCCTTGGTGGTGCTGACCAGCATGGCTTGCGCGGGCGCATGGGCAGCCACGCTTTGTACCACCTGCCGAAACGAGGAACTGGGGACGGCGACGAAAATGATATCGCTGCCGGCGACGGCGGCCTCCATATCGGCGCTGGCAACCACCTTTCGGTTGAGTTCATAGCCTGGTAAATACTGTGGATTTTCGTGCTGCCGGTTGACGTCGTCGACCACCTGGCTGCTGCGCATCCAGAACATGACATCGTGGCCGTTCTGGGCGGCAATATTGGCAAGGACAGTGCCGAAGCTGCCACCACCAATTACAGAGACCTTGCTAGCTGGCATGTGCTCTCCAATGCTGCCGAATGACGCCGCGCCCATAATAATCTGATTACTCGCCAATACCAACAACGGGAAGCGAACGGCGCCGGCTGCGGCGCTAGGCCGACACTAAATGAAGGCAGAAACGGTTTCGATCAGGGCCATGACCGGTGCGGGATAAACACCCAGCAACAACAGCAGCAGGAACAGGATTGTGAGCACACCGTAGGAGCCCAGGCGTTCGCCGGTGGCACTGGGGAATTGCGGGGACGTTGGCACCGGCAACAACATGTGATAGACGATTCTTACATAATAGAACAGGCCGATGCCACTGCCGACTACCAGCACCAATAACAGCGGCCACAGGGCGGACTCTACGCCGGCGAAGAACAGATAGAATTTTCCGATAAAGCCCACCGTGAGTGGAATCCCCGCCAGGGACAACAGCATGCCCGTGAAGATGAGGGCAAGCCAGGGGTCGCGCCAGAACAAGCCCTGGTAATCCGATACCAGATCGAATTCCTTCTCGCTCGAGGAGACCACCGAGACCACCCCGAAGGCGCCCAGGGACATGATCATATAGGCCAATAAATAAAACGTCACCGCCTCGATGCTGATGGTGCTGGCGGCAAAATAACTCGCTATCACCGCGATGATCAGATAGCCCATGTGTGCTATCGAGGAGTAGGCCAGGATGCGTTTCAGCTTGTTCTGTAATAATGCCAGCACATTGCCGGCGAGAATGGAGAGCGCGGCGATTAATGAGAACACGATCACCACGGCGTCGTAACGTAGCGCTTCCGACATCACCACAAACCGCAGCAGCACCACGAACATCGCCGTCTTGCCTATGGTGGCCAGGTAGGCCGTCGCCGGTAGCGGCGCACCCTCGTACACGTCCGGGGTCCACATGTGGAATGGAGCCAGGGATAATTTAAAGGCCATACCCGAAATTAACAGCAGCAAGCCCACGATCGCATAGCTGTCACTCAGACTGACGGCATTGCTATTGAGGTCGATGAGGCTGGAGAATGCCAGGGTCCCGGTCTGGGCGTAAATCAGTGCCATGCCAAACAACATGAAGCTGGAAGAAACCGCGGACAATACCAGATACTTCACCGCCGCCTCGAGGGGGTGCTGCGCCGACTCCTTGCTGTGCAGTGGATAGGCCAGCATGCCATACAGGGACATGCTCAGGGTTTCCAGCCCCAAAATCGTGCTGACGAAATGATTGCTGCTCACCATGACGATTGCACCCACCGTGGCGATGACCAGCAGCAGGTAGTACTCATCCTTGTCGTCGTCCAGCCTGGCCAGATAAGGATAACTAAGAATGACGATGAACATGGCGGCGGCGCAGCAGACTACGGTGAAGAACAGGCTGTATTGATCGATGATCAGAAGCGGTGTTACTTGCTGGTTGGTTGCAGACATCATCAGCGCTGCTGCCAGAGTGGCTAACAACAGACCGGTGACCGCGATCGTCGCAGTCACCGTATGGCTGCGGCGAACTCCGATCTGTAACATCACCAGCACCGCTGTCGCGCTGACGATAAGCAGTGGCATTAAGGGGAGTAAGTCGGCTAGCGTCATTGTCATGATTAGTTTTGAACCACCGTACTAACAAGCTCCTGGGTCCCGGCCAGCAGTTCCTGCAAGGCGGCGGCAGACAGGTCGAGAAAGGATTGCGGATACATGCCCATCCACACCAAGCCCAGGATCATGGCACCAAAATAAGCCAGCTCGCGGCGGTTCAGGTCGGTGAGATCGCTGTCATCAAATTTCGAATTCGAATATTCGCCGTGAAATATTTTCTGAATCACCCACAGTGAATACACCGATGCGAAGATCAGCCCGAAGGTGGCGATCACCGTCATCGGCAGGTTGGATCGGAATGCCCCCAACAGCGCCAGGAATTCGCCGATGAAATTGCCAAGACCCGGCATACCGAGAGCCGCAATCGAGAAGAACAGGGCCACCGCCGACATGCGCGGAACCTTGGCCCAGAACCCACCCATGTCACGCATATCCCGGCTATGAATTCGGTGCTGCAGAGAACCGGCCAACATGAATAGCGCGGCTGCGCTGAGGCCGTGGGCGAGCATCGTCATCACCGCGCCCTGCAATGCAATCTCATTCCAGGCATAAATCCCCAACAGCACGAAGCCCATATGACTGACACTGGTGTAGGCAATCAGACGTTTGAGGTCGGTCTGGGCAAACGCCATCTTGGCGCAGTACAGAATACTGAGAGCAGCCAAGGCCATTGCGATCGGTGCAAAATTCAGGGATGCCTCGGGAAACAGTGGCACCGCGAAGCGGATCAGCCCGTAAGCACCTGTCTTCAACAAGACCCCCGCCAGGATCACACTGCCGGCGGTGGGTGCCTGGCTGTGGGCATCGGGCAGCCAGGAGTGAAACGGCACGATGGGTAACTTGGTGGTGAAGGCGACGAAGAATCCCAGCATGATCCACATCTCGATAGTCGAACTGGTGTTCACCTTCAGCAGGTCGAAATAATCGAAGCTGAAAAATCCGAACTGAACATAGTGAAAATAGGCCAGGGTCAGAATGGACACCAGCATCAACATACCCGTGACCTGGGTAAACAGGAAGAACTTCATGGCGGCGTAATTTTTGTTTTCATACCCCCAGATCGCGATGATGAAATACATGGGGATCAGCATCACTTCCCAGAAGAAGAAGAAAAGAAACAAATCCAGGGCGGTAAATACACCCAGCACCCCGGCCAGGGTCCAGAGCAAATTGAAATAGAAGAATCCCGATCGCTCGGTGATTTCGCTCCAGGCCGAGCCCACGGCGATTATCCCGAGGAACGCCGTTAACAGCAGCAACAACAAGCTCAGGCCATCTACGGCGAGGTGAAAAGAAATGCCAAATCGAGGTAGCCACTGGACATTTAATGCAACGATCCAGCCGCCGTCGGCGCTGTCACCACCTAACAGGGTCAACATCAGCACCAGGTCCAGCAACAGCGCGGCCAGGGCGATCACCCGGGGTAGTTTGGAATCCAGACGCTCGCTTAGCCAGGCCAGAACTCCACCCAGAAAAAGAATACCGATCAATGCCACCAGTATCACAGCATCACCCCCAGGGAAATAATCAACACCAGACCGGCCGCCATACTGAGGGCATACCAGCCAAGGTATCCAGTTTGCGTCCGCGCCAGCATCAGATGGGCGGTGCGGGTAATGGAGACGAGCAAGGCATAAAAGCTGTCGATCAGGTCATTCCTGTTAATCCGGGCCAGATAGAGGAAGGGGTTAACGAAGATCCGCTGGTACAAGGCATCCATGCCCCAGCCGCTGAACCAGAACCGGTGCAGGGAGCTTGCCAGGGGGTTCGCCATTAACTTATCCACATCGAAGACCTTGCTCATGAAAAACAGGTAGCTGACGCCGATACCCAGGAATGGCGCAGCGATCATGACGGCGTGCACCAGCAAGCTAACGGGTGCTTCCTCATGGCCGGCGCCGGAACTGAAGACAGCATCCAGGGGCACCTGAATCCAGCCGCCAAGCAAAGCCAGCACCATCAACAGCATCAGCGGCGCAGCCATAGTCCACCCCGCCTCTTCTTTCACCTCCTGATGTCCTTGGCTGTCGCCGAAAAACACCACGAACACCAGTCTGAAGCTGTAGATTCCGGTAAAGAAGGCGCCGATGACACCGCCGATCCAGAGCAGCAGACCTGGGCCTTCGACGGCCAGGGCAGCGAGCAGTATTTCGTCCTTGGAATAAAATCCCGAAGTAAACGGTAGCGCCGCCAGGGCCGCACTACCGATGATGAATGACCAGAAGGCAATCGGTAATTGCTTGCGTATGCCACCCATCTTAAAAATATCATGTTCATGATGCAGGCTGAGAATCACGGTGCCGGCGGCGAGGAATAGCAGCGCCTTGAAGAATGCATGGGTCATCAGATGGAACACCGCCGCAGACCAGGCGCCGGCCCCCAGAGCCAGGAACATATAACCGATCTGACTGATGGTGGAGTAGGCGAGAATGCGCTTGATATCGCGCTGTGTCATCGCCGTAAAACCCGCCATCAACAGGGTGGCCAGGCCGACGAAGGCCACCAGCATCTGCACCGTCGGCGCCAGTTCAAACAGAACGTGGGTGCGGGCAACCAGGTAGACACCCGCAGTCACCATGGTGGCGGCATGGATCAGGGCGCTGATCGGGGTCGGGCCGGCCATGGCATCCGGTAACCAGGTTTGCAGCGGCAGTTGCGCAGATTTACCCACGGCACCACCGAGTAATAGCAGTGCCGCAGCGATCGCCAGCGGCGATCCTATTGCCCACTGTTGCTGCGCCGCCCCTAACATGTCCTGTATGTTGAGGGTCCCCAGCTGTGTAAACAGCAGAAACAAGCCGATGGCCATGGCGGTGTCACCGACCCGGGTGACGACGAAGGCCTTGCGTGCGGCGTAACCGTTGTCAGGATTTTCATACCAGAAGCCGATCAGGAGATAACTGCACAGGCCTACTCCTTCCCATCCCAGGTACAGCAGCAGCAGGTTGTCACCGAGTACCAGCATCAGCATGGCGGCGACGAACAGGTTCATGTAGGCGAAGAATCGGCTATAGGCGGGGTCGTCAGCCATGAAACCGGTGGAGTAGAGATGGATCAGAAAACCGACGCCGGTGATAATCAGCATCATCACCAGGGACAAACCATCGAGGTAGAAATTAAAACCCGGCGTAAACTCCCCAACCGCCATCCACACCCAGACTTCTTTTACGAAATAGTCCTCGCCCGACGCCAGAAACTGGGCGGCGATAAGCACTGCACTCAGGAAGGAAAGTCCCACCGAACCGGCACCGATGACGGCAACGATTTTCCGCGGCAGCGAGCCACCGGTCAGCACCAGGCATAAAAAGCCCAGCAAGGGAAACGTGGGTAACAACCAGATCAAGTCCTGCACGGCACGCTCTTTATCTGACCTCTATCGAACTGCTCTCCCATGGATTTTTGACCTTTCATTTAGCCTTTCATTTCACTGAGCACATCGATATCCACGGTCTTGAATTTTCGATACATCTGGATAATCAAACCGAGTCCAACCGCGACTTCTGCTGCAGCCAGGGTCAATATCATTAAAAACATCACCTGGCCGTCGGCATGTCCCCAGCGGGCAGAGGCGACGACGAAGGCCAGGCCGCTGGCATTCAACATGACCTCGAGAGACATCAGCACGAAGACGATGTTACGCCGGGTCAAGACGCCAACCAGCCCCAGCGCGAATAAAACGCCGGCCAGGATCAAGCCATGTTCAATGGGAATCGATTGCATTGATTTCTCTTTTGTTTCTACGCCTGCCTGTTAGCTGGTTGCTATTCTCTGCTGGTTATTTCTTTGCGAGGTGATAGGCAGACACCAGGCCCGCCAGCAATAATATGGAAGCGAGCTCGACGGCCAGCACATAGGGGCCGAACAACAGGGCGCTAACCTCCAGCACACCGACTTCGTTGGGCACGATGTCAACTTGAAAATCCCGTAAAACATAGAGCAATTGTGCTAACAATATCGCCGCCAGGCCCGCTGGCAGTGCCCAGTCTTTGGCGGCCATCCAGGTCTTTTCCTGGTCTATCGTATGCTGCCCCATGTTCAGCATCATGATGACGAACAGGAACAACACCATGATGGCGCCGGCGTAGATGATCGCTTCGAGTACCGCCACGAAGGGTGCGCCCAGAGAAAAGAAAACCACGGCCACCGCCAGCAGCGACAAAATAAGGTAGATCAAGGCATGCACAATATTGCTTTGCACGATCACCCCTACAGTGGAGACAACTGCTACGGTGCCGGCGATATAAAAGAGAATCATCACGTCAATAGGCTCCTGACATCGACGGGGGCAGCCTCGTTAAGCGCTTCGCCCTTGTCCTTGCCCTTGATTGTTTTGCCTGCGACCCTATAAAAATTGTAATCGTGGTACTTACCGGTGCCGCTGATCAGTAAATCTTCTTTCTCCCAGACCATGTCCTGGCGCACGTATTCGGCCATTTCGAAATCCGGCGTCAGTTGAATCGCATAGGTGGGGCAGGCTTCTTCACAGAAACCACACATGATGCAGCGGGAAAAATTGATGCGGAAAAATTCCGGGTACCAACGACCGTCTTCATCTTCGGTCTTCTGCAAGGCGATGCAATCCACCGGGCAGGCCACGGCGCAGAGGTTACAAGCGACACAGCGTTCTTCTCCGTCCGGATCACGAGTGAGAATGATGCGGCCACGCCAGCGTGGGAACATATAGGGTTGTTCCTCCGGGTACTGCACCGTGTCCGCTTTCACGAAGGCATGGCAGAAGACCCGCCACAGCGTTACCACTTGACTAAGCAATGTATCTTTAATGAGATTAAACATGTTTCACCCTGCCCATCACTGTGTGACCAATATAATTGCGCCGGTGACCAACAGGTTCAGTAGCGACAGCGGCAGCAAAAACAGCCAACCGTAGGCCATCAGTTGATCGTATCGTGGTCGTGGAATAGCCGCCCGCAGCAGAATAAAGAAGGCAATAAAACCGAAAGCCTTGATCGCGAACCAGAAAATGGGTGGCAAGAAAGCCGGCCCCAACCAACCGCCAAAAAACAACACGGTGAGAAGCGACGCAATTAACACCAGGCCCAGATACTCACCGACGAAGAACATGCCGAACTTCATGCCCGAATACTCGGTGTGATAACCCGAACAGATTTCCTGTTCTGCCTCCGGTATATCGAAGGGCAGACGATGACTCTCGGCGATGCCGGCGATTAGAAAAATCACGAAGCCGATGAATTGTGGAAAAATATACCAGCCATCGGATTGTGCGATCACGATCTCACGCAGATTAAAACTGCCGGAGAGTGCCACCACGCCGAGCAAGGAAATTCCCATGAAGACTTCGTAGCTCACCATCTGGGCGGCAGCCCTGAGCGCACCTAA
>JADFIJ010000010.1 GCA_022566775.1 Pseudomonadota bacterium
ACAAACTTGGTGCCCGGCAGCACCGGCAGAAACCAGCCTCGCGGAATACAGACTTTGAGAATACTGTCCAGGCTAACGCCGGCACCACAGCGGATTGTCGCCGACTCCTCATCCAGGCTCAGGAAGCCATCGAGAAAGCGGCTGCTGATCAAATTCTCGGACAGGGCGCTGTCGCCGTAACTTCTGCCGGCGCCACGGGCGATCATGGACCCGATTTTCTTTTTCGCCGTGAGAATTTTGATCAGCGATTCTGAGTCGACAGGCTCCAGTAGCGCAGCGGATGCTTTGGGAAAGCGGCCCCAGCCGTAGACTTCCATGCAGGAATCCCGTTGTGAGAGAACAATTGATAGCAGGGATGATACCTTAACATACCCCATGTACAGGGTAGGAGTTTGGGGTCTGCGGCGCGGAAATTTCAAACTCGCTGCATATTTTCTACGTGTTTAACCCCTTTTTACACTATTTCGCGGCTATCCATAGTAACAGCATCAATCACGCAAACAGGGGAACCTACATGTAAAAGTTACCTCAATCTCGATGGCCTTAATGAAGACCCGATGCAGGAACTCCATGCCCACTCAGTGACTTATTGCATAGCCATGGGCTCACAACGTGGACGCAAGGTGTTCACCCTGCAAACTATTCCTCCCAAGCTAGATTTACCCCCAGGCTCTGAACGCGTTGCCAAGCTAGCCGGGTTCAGCCTTCACGCTGGAGTGGGCCCCAACAGCAAACACCGGATCCATATGACGCCAGCCAAACGGGGCAGGGGCCGAAAAGGGCAAGAGCCACAAGCCTGGGATGAGAAAACAGCGGCAGAGCGGCATGCGTCAATGACCTGGATGCAAAGACTGAAACGCGTGTTCAAAGCTTTTGCGTCCTGCTCACAACCCTGACCTACAACCCTGTAGGCCACATCGATATCGAGATCTGTGAGAGGTGCAAAGGGCCAGTAAAAACCATCGCTTGTATAGAGGATTCGGCTGTTATTGAGAAGATTCTTAAGCACCTAAAGGAGAAAGCTGTTTTCAAACAACAACAGCGACCGGCCGCCACCAGGGAGGGCACCGTCACAGAGCGAGTTGTTTGAGCATTCTTAATTTCTCTTTTTGCTACTCGCTGCCTGGGAAGGCTGTGGGGCTGGCGGCGGCCAGAAGTTTAAACAATTTGAAAACAACCGATCGATGGACGAAGAACCGCTGGGTTGGGAAATATGGCGGAGTTTTAGCGAGAATTCAGCGGCTTGCTGGAACCAACAGGATGATATTTCCTGACAAGGAAGTTGTAGACTTGAATAGAGAGAGCTTTTATTCTACTTATGAGCCTCGCTGAGCTGGATTGGCAGAGGCTTGAGGCAGCATATTCAATATTTCGGCGAGCGTGCTAGGTTGCTGAGTTGTAAACGTCCTCGATGCTGCCAGGTGAAGAAGTCTTGGAAGCAACCAGGCACACATAAATAGGCACGTCACACAACTAATTCGGCAGATGGATCTTTAAAAGATGCAGCAATTTTATCAGCTGTTAGCAGATGCGGTCCTGGTTCTCCATGCGCTGATTGTTGCATTTATAGTTATTGGTCTGTTATTGATTATAATCGGCGGCGTTCGAAAATGGACATGGATAGTCAACCCCTGGTTTAGAGTTGCACACTTGGTGGGTATTGGCATCGTAATCCTGCAGGCATGGTTTGGGGCCCTATGTCCGTTGACTACGCTGGAGATGTGGTTGCGCCAGCAAGCCGGTAGTCTGATCTACAAGGAGAGTTTTATTCAGTACTGGCTGCAGAAGATTCTTTTTTACCAGGCACCGCTGTGGGTATTTGCCGTGGCGTACACGGCTTTCGGTCTATTAGTGCTGATGGCATGGCTGACGTTTCCGCCAATGTTTAAATCTGTAAAAAATACATCATCCGGTTCGTAAGACAATAATTACGAAGTAATCCATCCGGCAGGGTCTACCCGATAGAAATTAACCAGTTCGCGATACAACTCTTCATGGTTGCGATGCATTTGTAGGGGGCACTCAAAAAATGTTTCCGTGGCAACAGCAAAAAATTCGGCAGGATTGGTAGCGCCGTAATGGTCCATCAGGCTTTGTTGCTGATGTGAAGCCTGATGTTGTAATGCCTCAAACTCTTTTGAAAATACCTGCGCCCAGCTCTTATAAGCACCCCGAGTCTGCAACACCGGTGCGCCGTTTGTTGCGCCAGTTTCGTGATCGAGTTGATGAGCAAACTCATGCAGTACGACATTGTGTCCATCCTGCAGATTTAGCACGCCGTTCTCAACATTATCCCAGGCCAGTACAACTTTTCCCTGGCTCCAGGATTCGCCTAACAATGCGGTGCGATTAGTGGAAACCAGCCCCAGGTCATCACGCACCTGCCGCGTTGCTACAAAAGTTGATGGATACACTAACACCGACTGCAATTGGTTGTACTGGCTGCTGTTTCTATTGAGTAACAACAGGCAGGCCTGAGCCGCGATGGTAACGCGAATCTCATCATTAATTTCCTGACCGCCGCAACCGACAAACCGTTTGTCATTCAGGAACACCTTGATCAGGTTTTGTAGCTGGTGTTGTAGTTTCTCTGGCAAGTTACCGTAGAAGAGTAGACGTCGACGCAAGATCTCCAGCCAGTTGTCGGGAAATTCCTTGCGGTATATTCGATTCAAGCGCAATTGTGGCCAATAGATCACGCGGAAAACAACTGCTACTACGATCAATAGTAAGGTAGTCAACGCAATAATTGGAGGAATGGTCATCTTAGCTTTTTAGATATGGTCCAGAGGCCAAATTTGCAATGCCTGTATACTAACCGAATCGCAACAGGAGCACAGAAAGAATAAAACCAGACATTCCTGGCTGAGGCCGGCACCGCAGCATATTGTCGCCGCGCCCTCATCCGGGCTTGCAGGGATCATACCTTAACCTACCTCATACACAGGGTAGGAGTTGGCTGTCCGCGGTGCGGGAACTTCACTATCACCACATTTTTTCTAAGTGCTTAACCCCTTTTCCCATTATTTCGCGATTAATGATAGTAACAGCATCAATCACGCAAAAAGGGGAACCAACATGAACAAAGTAAACGCCAAATCCAAGCTCCGCATGCCTACTGTGGCAATTCCATTCCGCAGTTCTATTTTGTGCATCAGCATCGCCACCATCTTGCTGGTGGGCTGCAGTGCGAAACCGACTGAGTCGGGAATTCAGCCCGTCGTCCCGCCGGCGACCATCTCAGCGCAGACAATTTCGGGTATCGAAGATAACGATTCTGCGGCGATCATCGATGAGGCTTCAAAAATCGACGCAGTGGTAGCACCGATAGGCCAGGTGTCCAACAGGGCTATCGGTGCTGGCCGCGCAGAGGCGCGCCAGGTGAGCGAGGTGGTGGCCAGTGGAGATCGGGTCAGGATTGCTCCCCTCAACTCGGTGTCTTCGGCAGTTGTCAGCAATGAATTAGCGTATGACCGGCTAACTTACCATCCGGGACCTCGCGTGCTGGCGAATACCGAAAACTATACACGCATCGATGAAAATGAAATCAAGCGCGTCAGCGAATCACCGGTGTCGACGTTCAGTATCGATGTCGATACTGCGGCTTATAGCAATCTTCGCCGCATGCTGACCCGGGAAGGCAGACTGCCGCCCTTTGACGCAGTCAGATTGGAAGAAATGATCAATTATTTCGACTACGACTATCCCTCACCCGACAGCCTGAATCAGCCACTGGCAATAACCACCGAGATGATGGTGTCACCGTGGAATCCGGACAATCATTTGTTAATGGTGGGAATCCAGGGTTTCGAACCGGCCCTCGATCAGAGGCCCAATGCAAACCTGGTATTTCTGGTAGATGTCTCCGGTAGCATGCAGTCTGCAGACAAACTGGGTCTGGTGAAACAATCCCTGCATCTGCTGGTTTCACAAATGGGCGCGGATGACCGCATCGCGCTGGTCGTGTATGCAGGCGCAGCTGGCGTGGTACTGGAGTCAACCAGCGCAGATAAAAAATCGAAGATACGACAGGCCATCGACTCACTCAGCGCCGGTGGCAGCACCAATGGCGGTGCCGGGATCGAACTGGCCTATAGAATTGCAGAAGAAAACAAGATTGAAGATGGCATTAATCGGGTCATCATCGCCAGTGACGGCGATCTGAATGTGGGTATCACTAGCATCGAAGACCTGAAAGAGCTAATTATCAGGAAGCGCGAAAATGACATTGCCCTCACCAGCCTGGGTTTTGGAACAGGCAATTACAATTACTCTCTGATGGAGCAGCTTGCCGATGTAGGCAACGGTAACGCGGCTTACATCGATTCACTGAGCGAAGCCAGGAAAGTGCTGGTGGAAGAAATGCAATCGACGCTTTTGACAATCGCCAAGGATGTCAAGATACAGGTCGAGTTCAATCCGGCGGTGGTAGCTGAATACCGATTGATTGGCTATGAAAACAGGGTGCTGAATCGGGAAGATTTTCGCAATGATAATATTGACGCCGGAGAAATTGGTGCCGGTCATACCGTGACGGCCCTGTATGAAGTGAGTCTGAGAGGGTCTCGGGGAGCCATGATTCCGGACCGCAGGTATGCCCAGCCAGACGTGGAAACAGAAGACTTCAGCGATGAGCTTGCCTACGTTAATATTCGCTACAAGCTACCCGATGCAGACAGAAGCACAGAATTCGGCGTTGCGGTCAGAAACCAGAACATCGATTCAGAAAACCTTCAGGCCACGGAAAATATCCGTTTCGCGGCAGCAGTTGCAGGCTTCGGTCAGCTACTGCGTGGTGGCAAGCATACCGCAGACTGGGATTATGATGAGCTGCTGCTGCTGGCACGCGAGTCCAGGGGTGATGACGTACACGGCTATCGCAGCGAGTTGCTTGGACTGGTGGAGCTGGCGAAAATCTTGGGAGACTCCGGTTAATATCATTAATCCAAGACAGGCTATAAAATGAACTCAAGATGCTAGGATTGCTTACAAAAATCAGCGACGAGTCACTCATGTTGAAATATCAGCAGGGTGACTCAAGCTCGTTTGAGAAGCTTTACGCTCGACATAAGGATTCCTTATTCGCCTATTTATATAGATCCCATGTCGATCTGAGTGTCATCGAAGAAATAGCCCAGGAAACCTGGGTAGCGATAATTGACTCGGCAAAAAATTACCGGGCCGCGGCCAAGTTCAAAACTTACCTGTATGCGATAGCGCATCGAAAGCTGGTAGATTTTTGGCGGAAAAATAAATTTGATTACCTGGTGGATCGAACCGATGGCAGCGGCGAGTCGATCGTGGAAAATATTGCCGATACCCACAGTCCCTCCGCCGATGCCATAGATCTGTCGATGGATCTGTTGCTGGCTCTTGAATCCTTATCCAAGGAGCAGCAACAAGCATTTCTGCTGCGGGAAGAAGGGTTTTCACGCCGCGAAATAGCTGTCATGACAGACACGAACGAAGAAACTATCAAGAGCCGTATTCGCTATGCGAGCACGCACTTGAAACGAATACTCGAGGTGCAATATGCCGACTAAACAAGACCTGGATGATGCAGAGCTCTCGGTATTATTGAGTAAGGCCGAGCCGCCAAAATCCCCGCAACACGTGGATGATTATATTCTGGCCCACGCCAGGACCCAGGCGGGCGCATCCGAACCCGGTTCGCGGTGGCGGTTTCTGGTGGTCAGCAAGAGCTGGCTCAATCAAAACTGGTTCTCTGCCGTGGCGACTATTTCGGTGGCGGTCGTCGCGGTATCCCTGTCTTTTCAAAACTTTGTAGCACCGTCGGTGGATGAAATCGCGTTGACCTCAGCGGCGGGTCGCGGTATCGCCGATTTCGATGTGGAACTCGATGCGACTGCTCCTTTGAGGGTTCAGGCGACCCAATCCCTGCTCTCTGTTAATGAGCTCTCCGTCGAAGAACTTCCTGTGGCAGAAGAAGCTTCCCCCACACTGGCGCTGAAAGTTGACAATGCCAACTTGCCCACCGCGCCGCAATCGCTGGCGTTGAATGATAGTCCGGTGCTTGAAAACCGTCGCCGAGAAGCGAACCTGGAAAATAGCCTGTCACCGACGGCAGCAGCCAGTTCGACTGCAGCCGTTTCCTCTCTGGAAAGAGCAGAGCGGTCAGTTGCGCCGAACGACGCAATCGCGGGCATAGAATCACTCTCTACGAGTGGCCTGGATCGGGATTCCAGTACCGCTGCCGCTGTCGATACCCTAAACGCATCGAGACTACTGGCGGCGAACGCTATTGGAAATGGGGTGGAGAGGGTAGTTGCAGACGAATTGGCGCAGGCACGAGTGGCACCGTCGGTAGCCAGTGTGGCGTCAAGTGCTAGCTTGCAAGAGGAAGTGGGGGACATTGTGGTGGAGGAACTTGTAGCGGTGGGCCTGGTCCGCTCGAATCCTCAGGCTGCGGCATCACCGGCAGCAGCGACCCGGCCGGGGCTCGACACCCTCCTGGCTGCTGACACTGCGGCACAACAGAGCCTGATCGAGATGTTGACACGAGTGCTCATCGGTCTCGATCAGAACGAGATAGCCATGAGGGCCCCTTTAGAGGATTTAATAGCGCCGCTAATAAGCGCCTACAATCAACTTGCAGATGAACCGACCATCGCCGCAGCAGCAGATCGATATCGCGATGTACGACTCAATTTTACTGCCTTCGATCTGCCCGAATCACTGGCCCAGTTGATGGATTTTTTGCAGGCACTGGAATACCCAGAGCCGCGTTAGCTCCCGCCTCTATCGAATTGCGCAATTATCTGGCTTTAGGGCTGGGTCTGCGCTATACCTTGCACGCGCCTGGCTCTAGGATTCGAGATGACTGATGTATTGCAATTTACCCTGGCTCTGGCGCGCACAGCGGGCGAATTGATTGTTACCGAGCGAGCCGGGGCGGCGCTCACCCTGGAATTAAAAAATGGTAACGAGCTCGTTACCAACGCCGATCTGGCGGCGGATAATTTGATCTGCCAGCGCATCGCGCAGCGATTTCCGGATCACCATATTCTCTCCGAAGAGTCCTCCCCCAATCTCGGCAACATCCAAGATCTTACTCTGCCGGTTTGGATCATCGATCCCATCGACGGCACCGTAAATTTCGCCCATGGCCATAATCACTCGGCGGTCTCTATTGCCTTCGTGGAAGATGGACAGATAGAAGTGGGGGTGGTGTTTAATCCCTTCACCGACGAGATGTTTTCGGCCCGACGTGGAGGCGGAGCGTTTCTCAATGGCGAGACCATCAGGGTGGCCGAGGAAACCGAGCTGTCCAGGGCCATTATCGCCACTGGCTTTCCCTATGAGAAGTCTGGCATAGCACCGATGATCACCCGACTGCATGCGGTGTTGGCCCATTGCGCCGATATTCGCCGGCTGGGTACCGCCGCACTGGATATCTGCTTTCTGGCCATGGGCAGGATGGATGGTTATTACGAAAGCCTCAGCCTTTGGGATTTCGCGGCGGCACAGCTAATCGCCCGGGAGGCGGGTGCAGAAACCGGGCATTTTAGCCCCGTGCCTGCGGGCATCGACCCCCAATTTTACGATCGGGACATCTTGATGGCGAATCCGGTGCTGTTCCCTAAATTACTGGCCCTGCTGCAAGCGGCGCAATGAATTCGCGCGCTTTTAGGCTAGCCTCCGGTTCATCGGGACCAATCAGACCCGCTTAACGGTGAAACGAAGTGCATTCTATTGACTGAAAAGCGCTTAATTCGTACCCTTAGTTCCGTTCTAGCGCCGTTATCCCCCTGCTAGCCCCGGTGTTTTAAAACCAGCGCGACCGTGGCACAGCCCGCCTGTAGTGGTTTCCTGGCGGGTGGATGGGCCAATTCTAATTTCGAGGAGAGAACCGTGAAAAACGTGAGCCTGTTAAAAATGTGTCTTATGTCTCTGCTGCTGATTCCTGCATTCAGTAATGCGGCCGACAGAGTCGGTGATTTTTCGCTACTGGATCAAGAGGGTAACTACCATGGCATGAGCTGGTATGACGATCATGCCGCCGTCGCCCTGCTGGTTCAGGCCAATGGCAGCGCTGCCACCGCGGCCGCACTGCCGGCGTTCGATGCCCTTAAAACCACCTATGACAGCCAGGGTGTAGAGTTCCTCATGATCAACCCAATGGGCGGACAGGACAGAGCGGAATTACAAGCCCAGGTCGCCGAGTACGGTGTTGATATTCCCGTGCTGGTGGACGATGCTCGGGTTATTTCAGCAGCACTCGGGATTGAGAAAACCGGTGAAGTGCTGATCTTTAATCCCAAGTCTTTCATCGTCGAGTATCGCGGTGCCATTGCCGGTCTCGAGGCCGCCATCCAGGAAATTCTGGCAGGTGAGGAAGTCAGCACGCCGTTGCTGGCCGCTAGCGGTGAGGCGGTAACTTTCCCGGTACAGGCTGCGGTGTCTTACACCCGGGATGTGGCGCCTGTATTGGCGGAGCAATGTGCAAGCTGTCACCGTGAAGGTGGTGTTGCGCCCTTCGCTATGGACAGCCACACCATGGTGCAAGGCTGGTCACCCATGATTCGGGAAGTGCTGATGACCAAGCGTATGCCGCCGGGTCAGATCGACGCACATGTGGGGGACTTTGTTAACGACCGTCTGCTTGACGATCAGGATGTTCGTAATATTATTGCCTGGGTCGACGCGGGCGCGGCAAAAGATGGCGATACCGATCCCCTCGCCGAGCTGACCTGGCCTACTTCCAAGTGGGCGAATGGTGAGCCCGATTTGATTCTGGATATTCCGGCAACCACAGTGCCGGCAACCGGAAATGGTGTTTTCATCAATACCGAAGTCACCATCGTCATGGACGAAGATCGCTGGTTGCGTGGCAGCCAGATAGTCGCCGGCGACAGGTCAGTGCTCCACCACACGGTTAATCGCCTCGATTTTCCTGAGGAGATTGGCACCAGAAGGGGCGGATTTCTGGGCGGTGGTGGTAACCCGGACAAGGCGAGTATCACCGCTTACGTGCCTGGCGGCACGCCAGACTTGAATCCCCCGGGTGTTGGCGGGCTGATTAAGGCAGGGTCGGTGGTGGCGCTAAATATGCACTACACGCCGAATGGCCGCGAAACCGTCGATCGCAGTCAACTCGGCTTGTGGTTTTATCCCAAAGGCGAGGAGCCAAAAGAGAGAATGTCCGGCAACTGTGCCTGCATCTTTCCGAATACCTGGACCACCATTCCGGCCCACGACCCCAATTTTCAGCAGACAGCCTTCGTGGTGCTGGCAAAAGACGCCGAGCTGTATAGCTTTCTGCCCCACATGCACTTCCGCGGCAAGTCCATGCGTTTCTACGCAGACTATCCGGATGGCACCCGCGAAGAGCTGATCAACATCGCCAAGTACAATTACAACTGGCAGCTCAGCTATACTTTCGCGGAGCCAAAATTTGTGCCAGAAGGTACCAAGATCACGGCGGTAGCTGCGTGGGATAACTCGGCACAAAATCCAGCCAATCCCAATCCCGACAGAAATGTAGATTGGGGCAATGAAAGCTGGGATGAGATGTTCTTCGGTGCGATGCAGTACAAGTTCACCGGACAGGGTGGGGAAGACTAAGACTCCTACGCTCAAAAAAACCCGGCCACGTTCTCAGTAGCCGGGTTTTTTTAGGTTTGAGAAACTTAACCCGGTTAATTCACCAGTACGCTTGAAAATTCGGGTTTCGTGCCTGTCCAATAGCCTGTTCTCAATATTTACTTCAGTGACACTTTGTACAGTCTTTCGCTTGCCTGATTTTCACTTGATCTTTCGTGTTTTGAACGCACATGCTCGCTCCGACGTAGCTAACGCTACGTTTACGCTCACGAGTCCGCCCAAAACACGAAATCTCGGCGTGAAACTTCAGGCAACAGGTGAAATATCCGGGTTAGAGAATCTGAAATATATCGTAGGCGACCTTGCCCTGGATCTGTTTGCTCTTGCCGATACAGACGATGTGATTCAGCCAGTCGTATTTCTCTGACGCGGTTTGGAAGATGGGTCGGACCCGCCAGTACAGGCCATTTTCGCCCGGGTGCACGACCCCGGTGTAACTCATGAAGATGATGGCACCATCATCGGTGTCCAGCGTGATACGCACATCGAGGCTGGTGTGACCGGAGACCTGTGTTATCCAGTCGGCGCCGCCATCGCGTACTGTGCCCTGGAGGCGCGGGCCGCCAAATGTGCCACCGGTAACCGGGGCGATACTGGTGTGACCGGCGTCGAGTTGCGCAGCCACATCCAGCGACAATTCCATTAAAAACTCTGATTCGAGTGCGCTTGCTGCGGTTTGGGCGGTTGCCATGGTGCTTGCTCCTACAGAGGCCGCTGCCAATGCAGTCGCGCCAAGTTTGGTAAATTCTCTGCGGCTTAAAGATCTCTTATTATCGCTCATTCCAGTGCTCCATAAATAGTTTGTCCCCATGCCAGGGTCTCATTGTAGGGTCTCATGATAGGTCCAATAGATCAGGATGTCATCGCTTCTGACTTAAAGCGATTGTCGAATCGTCGCAGGATGGTAGGCAAGTAGAGCAAGTCGAGTACCAGGGCCAGCACTACGATCGGTACCAACAGTTTTGCCGCCTGTTGAAAATACAGGGTGCTGGCCCCAATCAGGATGGTGGTGCCCAATGCCAGCACCAGGGTTGTAATGCTGAGTGCCGGGCCTGCCGTCTTTATTGCATGATTGATGGAGCTGGCCTTGTCGGCGCCATCTCTTCTGCTTTCCAGGTAGTGAGTAAGGATGTGCACGGTGTCGTCAACCACCAGCCCAATGCTGATGCTGAACAACATCATCACAAAAGGATCCAGTTGTCCCACAAACAGCGCCCACATTCCAAAAACCATGGTTGCAGGCAGTAGATTTGGAATCACGCTCAATATGCCAAAATAGACACTGCGCAGTCCGACGATGAGGCTCAGTGTAATCAGTACCAGGCTCAGGCTATAACCCTGCAACAATTCGATGGTAACCAATTCGTCCATACGCGCGAACAGCAGTATGCCGCTGCCGTGAATCAATTCCGCGTCTGGAAAATCTTCGTTGAACTTGCGTGTGATCTGCTCGTCAAGGTCGATGAGTTCCTGATTCGATATTGGCGTGGCGTTGACAAACAAATTCAGTAAGGAAAAATCTGCGTTGATAAAGCCAAACAGTGGGAAATCTTCACTCTGCGCCAAGCCATAGCTCAGCAGATGATTTGTCACCGTCGATTTGTCATCCGGCAGGCGGTAGAACGCCTCATCGTCCTGGTGTTGCACACGATTGACAGTCTTCAATACGTCGACAATACTGGCGACCGATTCCACATGCGCCTGCTGGTCCAGCCAGGCGCTGAAGCGTTCAACTCGGCTGAGGAATTCCGGCTCGATTGCCGCCTCACTGCCCAGCGCATCGATCCCATAAGTAAGCGCGGGACCCCGATTAAGGCGTTGGCTCACCTCCTCGTAATACTGCTTGATGTCGGCATCCGTGGCGATGAAATCCAGGCGATTGAAATCGGTCTCGTTGAGGGGCAGCAGCATGATCGTCAGTACCGCGAAGGTGGTGCATGACCAGAATATGGGTTTGTCATGGCGTTCCGTGAATTCCATGAGTTTTTGCAGCGTCTCGTGTAAAAATGGCGAGTCCGCGGGATCGGCTGCCGCCATGACTTTTGAAAACCTGATGAGCAAGGCGGGCAGTATCAGCAGGGTCAGTACGTAGGCGAATACTATACCCATGGCCACGATCTGACCGAAATCCTGTATCGCCGGTGATGAAGACATATTCAGCGAAGAGAAGCCGATGGCGGTGGTCAGGGCAGCCAGTGTGATGGGTTGAAAGTTATAGCTAACACTGTGCTCCATGGCCGCCGTTTTTTTCTGGCCCCTGTGTAGGGCCTGTTTATAGATGGAGATGATATGCACGCTGTTGGCTACGGATATCATCACCACCACCAGGGGCGCAATGATGGAGATGGTATTGAAGGAGAAGCCAAGAAAACCCAAGGTGCCGATGGTGCACAACAGCGTGAAAACAGTGTGAGTGAGTATGCAGACAGCCAGTGTGGCGGACTTGAAGCAATAACAAATAACCGCGACACAGGTGAGTATGATAAGAGGCAGAAGACTGGTGAGATCATCGATCATGGCCTCCTGGCTGGACTGTTCCAGCAGGACCTCGCCATTTGCGTGAATGCCTACCTGGGGATTTGAGGCGCGCAGTTCATCCCGTAGCTGCAACACGGCATTCGCAATTTCCAGGCGTTGGCGGGAGTCGGCGTCTTTTGCATCCAGTACCACTATCGCGAAGGTGAGGCTGGCATCTTCTGACAGCAGGTTTGCGGTTAACAGTCTGTCATTAACAGCCGTAGCGGCGAGAGCGTCTAATTCCTCCGGTGAATAGTCAGTCAGGGGATTAGTAAACAGGCGTTGCCGGGTTTCCGGAGAATAGTAATCGATTAGTGAGGTGAGCCGCGTCGCATTGGGAATCGCCTTATACCCGTCTCTCAGTTCTGCGATCGCATCCAGCACAGCTTTACTGAACACGGAATCATCTTCGATTGCGATAAAGGCGAAGTTGATCTCGACGGCACTGGGAAATTCCGCCTCCAGTCTGTCCAGTTCCTCCAGGTAGGGATCGCTGCGAGTCAGCAAGGCCCCCAGCGAGGTGTCGAAACTGCTGCGAAGAATCCCGCTTGCCAGCACCAGGGTGAAGAGACAGGCGGCGAGAGTTAGTAATTTGCGATAGCCGACAGTGAACTCGGCGACCTTGAGGGATAGAGTTTTTTGTCCTTGCATTCAGCAGTTTACTCGGCTGGAGATTGCTTCTATTCTCATCTTAATCTAATCGCCCGATTCCTGGTATCGACAATATGCCAACTCAACAGCTTTTACACCTCAATTCATCTCCATTGCATCGAGCGTTGATATGCTGGCGTTAATGGCCACGCTTGTAGTGCTCGCACTGATCCTGGGTTCGGTACTGGGCTGGGTCGCGTTCTTTAAACTTAATTCACTGCTTAAAGATGTGGCCACGCTGCGAAAAAATATGCAGAACATACTGCATAGAATCGAAAATCTTGGCGGCGTAGCCCCGGCCGCGATAGCTCCTGAGCATGGGATGCAGGAGCCGCCCCATATCTCGGAAGATTTGCAGGTGACTGTGGCAGACGCCGGTGCCGTTCTCAAGTCGGCAGCCGTCATGGAAAATGTCTGGACTGGTGACAACGAAACCACGGTGGAGGTTTCCGCGAGTCCGAATCTTGACTCACAGTTGCCTGGACAAAGCACAGCCGACCTGGTTTCCCGCTTGAAAGATCAGTGGATGATTTGGCTGGGCGGTATTTCTATCGGTCTCTCGGGTATCTTCATGGTGCGATATTCGATCGAACAGGGCTTGCTGGGACCTGCCGCCAGAGTCATGCTGAGTCTGGGTGCCGCGCTCGCGCTACATGCCCTGGCAGAATTTGGGCGGCGCCGCAACGTGTCTCAGTACCAGGCGCTCGCGGCACTGGCGGGCGGGGCCAGTATTATTCTCTATGCCGCACTATTGGCTGCGTTAAATCTCTACAGCCTTATCTCTCCTGTGCCTGCTTTTGTGGCTCTGGCCATGGTTTCAATGGCCACACTAGCGCTAGCGGTATTGCATGGCCCAGTGCTGGCCATATTAGGGATACTTGGCGCTTATGCAATTCCATTGCTGGTGGAAACCGGCAATGACAGCATTCTTGGTCTGTACATTTATTCTCTCATCATTACATCTGCGGCAATTCTGTTAATGCAGCATGTTTATAGGAGCTGGCTCTGGGGTTATATGCTGCTGGGATCATTCGGCTGGTGGTTTGTTTCGCTGACAATCGATGCTGCGGACGGCTACAGAGGCTACTACCTGGCGGCGTTGGCCTATATCTACCTCGCGCTTCCACTTTGGGATTGGCTGCTCAATAAGCCGGATCGAGGCTTTTCAGAGTCACACGATGCGGGCGATAAGATTCAGGGCTATCACATCAGCCAGGCCCCGGTGTTTCGTTCCCTGCTGTTGATAGTCCTGGCTTTTGGGATATCGATAATAGTCGAAGCCTCGGCCAGTTCTGCAATTTTTTATTGGACGCCACTGGTTGGCTTGTTGATCATTGCTGCAGGTCATCATGGCGATCTGTATAAGCTGGCATTGGCCTCTCTGGTCATCCAGCTTATCGCCTGGCTGAGCCTGGGACTAACTTTTGACGACGGCATAAAACTCCAGGGCTTGATCGGTCCGGATCAGTTTGATTTCCTTATCTATGCACTGTGGATGACATTTGTCTACAGTGCACTCTCCCTGCGCAATCTCAATCTTGGATCCAATGAGAATGCCTGGTTTGCGCTCGCTGTAATTTCACCTCTGGCCTGGTTATCCCTTTGTTATTTACTCGTCACCGATCTGTCTCAGTCGATCTACTGGGGGGCGCTGTCGGTAATACTCGGCGTATTCTATCTGTCCATTGCGCTCTGGCGTCTTCGTAAGGGAGAATTGACAGCAGCACTGCGCAGTACCGATCAGGAACAGGACATGTTCGTGGTGTGGTTAATTCTGGCAGGGCATTTCGCTTACTCCCTGGCAGTCGCCATAATGTTCCGGGAGGCGGGCCTGACGCTGGCACTGTCGGCCCAATTACTATCCATAGCCTGGGTGATACATCGCTTCGATCTCCCGCACATGAATCTGCTGTTGAAGTTAGTACTGGCCGTCGTTGTTATCCGCTTAACACTCAACCCATGGTTGCTGATGTATTCCGCAGACCTGCACTGGTCTCTTTGGACCTACGGTGGTGCGACGGTATTTTGCGGGCTTGCGACGTGGCGATTAAGAGGCAACGAGCCACTACAGAAATGGTTGGAGGCAGCCACGCTACACCTGTTCGTACTTACCCTGTGGGCAGAGACTCGTTACTGGTTATATGATGGCGAGATATTCAGGCAGCAAGTGGAACTGATGGAATTTGCGATTAACACGGCACTGTGGTCATCACTTGCTTTAGTCTACTACCAGCGTCACAAGGTCAGCCAAAATCTAAAAATATTCTACCTGTATGCCTCAAGAATTTTGCTGGCATTGGCGCTAGCCAGCTACCTCGTGGTGTTATTTCCCCTCAATCCACTATGGTCGGGTCAGCAAGTTTCGGCGACACCGATTCTTAATATTCTGTTGCTAGCCTATGGATTTCCAGTTGTAATCAGCCTGCTTCTTTACCGTTTCTATGATGCCGACATCAGACGAATGCTTGGGATAACTTTTGGCCTGTCGGCGTTTATTTTCATCTCTCTGGAAATTCGTCATCTCTGGCAGGGGGCCTTGGACATCACTCTAACAACAGGCAATGGTGAACTCTATACCTACACGATTGTTTGGTTGCTGATGGCAGTCGCCTGTCTACTCGCCGGTTCTATCCATTTCGGAAACTCCGTGTACAGGGCAGGTTTTGGCCTGATGATGGGGGTTATTGGTAAGATATTTTTGTTCGATATGGCCGGACTGGAAGGTTTGCTCAGGGTGGCATCGTTTATGGGCTTGGGCCTGAGTCTGTTGGGACTGGCCTACCTCTATCAACACTTCAACCTGTCACCCAAAAGCAATGAATCTTAGCCAGCACTGAGACAACACGGTTAACGCGTTGCATTATTGCCTGGGCAATTCAAATGGTATTTTGACAATATTCCATCCAGCTGCGCACAGCATTGCTGAGATATTTTTGTCGATGCAAGATAAAGTAAAACTTGCGCCTCCAGTTTCTGTGCGGCGCCGAAAGCTGCACCAATGACCCACGCCTGAAGGCTTCTTCCAGGGTAATTTTCGACAGGCAACCGATACCAAGCCCCTTCTCGACGGCGCGCTTGATCGCTTCCGTGTGTTGTAATTCCAGTCGCAGCTCGAGTTTGGAAAGTATGCCGGCCATCGCCCGATCGAATGCCTGACGCGTACCCGAGCCCTGTTCTCGAACGATCCACCTGGCCGCCAGCAGATCCGCATCGCTGAGTTGGGGGTTTCGGGCCAGGGGGTGGTCGGGGGCGCAAAACAAGGCGAGTTCATCGTCGCGCCACTGGCGTACATCCAGGTCCGCCTCCTGTAATTCACCCTCCACCAGGCCGATATCCAGCTCAAAGTTGCGCACCTTGGCGGCGATCGCCGCCGTATTCTCTACATCCAGCTCGATTCGGGCGGCGGGGTACCGCTGCATGAACTTTGCCATTATCTCCACGACCAGGTAATTGCCGATGGTGAGTGTGGCACCCACCTTGAGCTGGGCAACTTCACTGTGTTGGGTCAGGATGCTCTCCAACTCCTCGGCTCGGGATATCAGTGCCAATGCTTTTGGGCGCAGGGCGATGCCCTGCTCATTTAATTGCAGGCGCTTGCCGATGCGATCGAACAATTTCACATCGAAGCGTTTTTCCAGCTCCTTCAGCGCCGTACTGGCGGCGGACTGGGACATCGCTAAATCAACGGCGGCATGGCTGACATTCTCATGATTTGCCACCGCCAGGAACACCTGAAGTTGTTTGAGGGTGAAGCGCATATCTATAAACTAGATAAAATATATTTAAATAATCAATTTTACAGATATAGTAGGAGAATCATACACTGCACGCAATCGAATTCGAGTATTTTAGGAGAATCCGCAGTGACCAGCCTTTCGATCCAGAGCGTTACCGATGTCCATCACTGGAATGACTCCCTGTTCAGTTTCAAAACCACCCGAGATAGATCGCTGCGATTCGAAAATGGGCACTTCGTCATGTTGGGTATGCAGGTGGAAGGCAAACCACTGCTGCGGGCGTATAGCATTGCCAGCCCCAACTACGATGAAGAACTGGAATTTCTGAGTATCAAAGTGCCGGATGGTGCGCTGACCTCCCGTCTGCAGAATATCCAGGTCGGCGATGAGGTCTTCGTCAGCAGCAAGCCCACCGGTACCCTGGTGCTCGACCACCTGTTGGCAGGCAGACACCTCTACCTGATTAGCACCGGCACGGGTATCGCTCCCTTTATCAGCATCATTCAAGACCCATCGGTTTACGAAAGATTCGATAAGATAATTGTTAGCCATGGCGTTCGCTATGTTGCCGAACTGGCTTACCGGAAGTTCATCTGCGAACAATTGCCCAGGAATGAATTTTTTGGCGAAGACGTTAAACAGAAATTGATTTACTACCCAACCGTGACCAGGGAAAAATTCAAAACCCGAGGACGCCTGACCGAATTGATGTCGTCCGGTAAACTGTTCTCCGACATCGGCCTGAATCAACCGGACCCTTCCCAGGATCGTTTCATGATTTGTGGCAGTCCCGCCATGCTTAGGGATACCTGTCAACTATTGAATGATTGGAGTTTCGAGGAATCACGCCAGGGCCATAAGGGACACTACGTAGTCGAGCGTGCATTCGTAGCATGAAAAAGGGCAGCAAGGAATTTTTGATATTCTTTCTAAGGTGATTTGCGAATGCACGGCCAAACGTGCAGAATCTCCGAATGTCGCAAGCCAGGTCCCAACACACCATCGCAGCAAGCGCCACAGATGAATTCGCTCTGCCCCTGGTGGTGGCTGTCACCGGTCATCGTGATTTGCTCGATTCGGAGATAGAGGCAATTCGAGCTCGAGTAAGAACCTTCCTGGAAGAGCTGAGGAATCGTTACCCTGCCAATCGACTGGTGGTATTGTCTCCACTTGCCGAAGGGGCAGATTTACTGGTGGCGGAAGTGGCGGTAGAACTGGCAATCGAACTGATCGTCCCGTTGCCGAAACCGAGGCAGATCTACCTCCAAGGCTTCAGGTCTGAAGCGGCAAAACAAAGATTCGCTTCGCTATGTACGAGCGCCAGCCAGGTCTTTGAACTGCCGAGCAGTAAACCTCCAGTACCAGAAGAATTCAGCGCCTCCGACTGGGAAAGGGACTACCCCTACGCCCAGCTCGGGGCCTATCTCAGTGCACATTGTCATATCTTAATCGCAATTTGGGACGGCAAGCCTTCACACCACATCGGTGGTACCGCACAGGTAGTAAAGTTTCATCATGATGACGTCATGCCGGGCATCACCTCGAAGACCGCCACTTCACAACAAATGTTAGTAGACGACGAGAGTGATCTGGTCTTTCATATCGTGTGTTCCCGTGATCGGGAGGATTCGGAACCCCATGCGGATTTCACGGCCCTGGACTGGTTTTGGTATACCAAGGACGAGGAATGCCCGCGGTCGAAGGAGCTGCCGGCACAGCACGAGTTAATTTTCAGGCGCAGTGCTGAATTCAGCGAAGATGCAACCAGAATGGCCGAGGAGATCGACGCAGGAAAATATTCATTATTGGAAGACAGCCAGCACGCAGATCTACCCGAAGGCATTGAGAATGTAGATCACTTCTTCTATATCGCAGATTTTCTGGCGATCTTCTATCAGCGTAAAACTGTTCGCACCCTTCTCATAACACATGTTCTGGCTTTTCTGATGGGACTGATGTTTATTTTTTACTCAGACCTGGAATCGATGCGAATTTTCTTGCTGGCCTTTCTTGGCTTCTTCGCTGCAGCCCTGCTCACCAATGTTCTGGCAAAGCGCGGCGGCTGGCAGAGGAAATATCTGGACTATCGCACCCTGGCTGAGGGTCTGAGAGTGCAGTTCTATTGGGCTGCCGCCGGTGCGAGTGCAGGTAACAAATGGAAGTTTACCCACGACAGTTTCTTGCAGAGTCAGGATCCTGAATTCGGCTGGATACGTAATGTAATGCGCGTAGCAGGGTTTCGCTGTGACGCTGAAAACAAGCAGAGCAGAAGCGGTCTCGATTTTACTTTGCAACAGTGGGTGGGAAACTTCTCTGAGGGACAGCTCAGCTATTTTCAGAGGAAGACCCGCGACAGGATAAAGAAAAGCAAGCTCACCCGGTTGCTGGGCATAATAAGCCTGGTTACGAGTATTGTTATTGTTTTTGTTTTCCTGATCTTTGGTCCATCACTATCAGATCTTGTGAGCAATGTGCTCATGGTCATTATGGCCGGGGCGCTGTTAGGATTTGCTGTGCGAGAAGCTTACGCCTACGCCACCGCAGAAAAAGAACTGATAAAGCAGTACGAGTACATGCTGGGCATCTATAGCAATGCCCAACGCCGACTCGCCGAGGCAGGCGATGATGCGGAAAAACGACAGATACTATTGGCCCTGGGACAATCTGCCCTGAACGAACATTCCGACTGGTTATTGATGCACAGGGAACGTTCGCTGGACGAGGGCGAGATCTGGCGCATGGGTAGCTAGCCCAGACTTTTCAGAGGTGTCTAGTATGAAGCAAGTCCTACCGATGGCTGCGCAGGAGTGATGAAGTATGTGGCCAAGCTTGGCCTATGCAGTTTGCTCTGGGTGCTCGTCTACGCTGCGAACGTCTTTGCCGAACCGGTGGTGTTCAGTGCTGAGTATGAAGCGAAGGCATATGGATTTTCAGCCGTAGCCAAAAGGTCTCTCATCAAACTTTCGGAAAACCGCTATAGCTTGCGCAACACAATCGCGGCAGAAATATTTGGAGAAAGCCTCGCGGAACTGGATGAACGCAGCGATTTTCTTTGGCAAGACGGCCGTGTAATACCGCAGTCCTATAGTTACATACAGTCCGGAGTGAGCAAATCAGTTGAAAAAGTAGAATTCGACTGGGAGAATAATATTGCCTTCAGTACAGAGGATGATGAGAGTTGGCGGATTCCGATCGAGCTTGGGGTTCTGGATAAACTGGCCTATCAACTACAGATTCGTGAACTTATCAAACAAGCCGCTGAAACTGAATTTCATTTCCGGGTTGTGGATACCGATGAAATTGATGTCCATCACTACAGAATTGTTGGCGAAGAGGTTTTGGAAACCAATCTTGGCAGGCTGAATACGATAAGGGTCGAAAAGGTGCGCAGGGATTCCGATTCCCGCAGCACGGTAATCTGGCTGGCTACCGACTGGGACTATTTGCTGGTAGGCCTCGAACAGATTAATGGCTCGGGTCGGACAGTCGAGCTTATTCTCCTGCGCGCAACGGTCGACGGCGAGCTGGTTAGTCCCTTGCGCTAGGAGAGGTCCGGCCTGGTTTCCCCCGGCGTCTATTTCAGGGGCAAATCTGCTAAAGGCGAGAGAACCAGGATCGCTTAGGCACCAGCCACCGTTACTATCCGAGGATTATTCTCCAGGGTCTTATGGACCGGACAGCGGTCAGCTATTTCCAGCAGTCTTTGTTTCTCTGCTTTTGTGAGATCTCCCTTCAAGGTAATTTTTCGTTCCAGAACATCGATAAAACCTTTCGGCTGTTCACAATTCTCACAGTCACTTCGGTGTTGACGTTGGTGGCTTAATTCCACCACCACATCATCGAGCGCAATCTTCTTGTGATTTGCATACATGCGCAGGGTCATGGAGGTGCAGGTACCAAGGGCGGCCAGCAAATGCTCATAGGGGTCCGGCCCCAGATCATGTCCCCCGACCTTGAGCGGTTCATCGGCGATCCAGAAATGGGAGTCGGTAAAGACGTTACGGCTGAAATGCTGATTCTTTTCCTCCACCCGCACCTGTCCACCGACGACATCTGATTCGCTGTCGGAAGTCGCTGACTGTCGGGGCAGGAATCGACTGGCCCAGGCGCTGATACAGGCAGCCACATATTCTGAGTCTTCCTTTCGCGTCAATAAGTGATCTGCCGTGTCCAGGCTGATGAAACTCTTGGGATGCAGCGCCTCGCGATAGATTTTTTCTGCCTCGGCAATAAACACGATGTCATCGACCGGTGAGTGCAGGATTAGAAGGGCTTTGCGTAGTTTGGAAATATGCTCGGGTGTTTGTGATCGAATATCATCGACAAATTGCTTCTTCATTTTGAATTTGCGACCAGCAAGATCCACTTCAGCCTCTCCCTGGGCGGTAATCTTATCCAGGTCGGCACCCAGTTGCTTGCTGACATGCTGGGCGCTGAACGGTGCCCCGATGGTGGCGATCGCAACTGCTTCCGGTATACTCTCCGCCGCCTTTAAAACTGCAGCACCACCGAGACTGTGGCCGATCAATAATTTTGGCGCCTGATATTGCTCTCGCAGGAAATCGGCGGCCGCCACCAGGTCATCTACATTGGAGGAGAAATTTGTATTGGAAAAATCCCCATCGCTGTTCCCCAGCCCGGTAAAATCAAATCGCAGTACCGCATAACCCAGGGCAACGAGGGCTCGGGATATTCTCGAGGCGGCAGCTATATCCTTGCCACAGGTAAAACAGTGGGCAAACAGTGCATAGGCCCCTACGGAATTTGCGTCGGGAGTTTCCAGCAAACCAGCCAGCTTGATGCCCTTGCTTTCGAATTCGATCCTGCTGCGTTTTCCTGCCATTAGAAAGTCTCCATATTTTGTAACGTTATTAACCACTGCCACTCATATGGTCACGTGGTTCCGGGGTGGTTGCGGTGACCGATAGTGTGCCGACCACACTGGCCGTGGAGAGATCTCCCGGGGTTGATAATGTAAAGTCTCGAATTACGTCGCAACAGATATCAAGGCACCTCTGAACAATGCAGTGATGCCCCAGGCTTTCAGGCAGATTAGCAATCAAGACAGTAAATAGGGACAGATTTATTTTCCAGGGCCTAATTATTCCAAAAATAAATCTGTCCCTATTTACCCTGGGTTCAAATTGACATAGCTTTTGTTTTACCTATACTCTTCAAGGATTCGTCGCGCGTCTTCATCGAACTCACCCAAGGCTATGATCAATACTAATGACGCCCATAACATGACAGGCCGAACCGTACTTTCCTGTGTTGTAACATTCCTGGCAGTAGCTGGAATTGGCGCTTCCGTCTTTTTCCTGGTCAGTGGCGGCGCTAATGAAGGCTTCCTGCTCTACCCCACCACAGTATACCTGCATATATTTCTCGGCGCTCTCTACTTGGCACTGGCACCGTTTCAGTTCTCGGCAAGAGTGCGCAAGAAGTCACTGGATTATCACCGCTGGAGCGGAAGACTGCTCAGCGCAATCGGAATGATACTGGGTATGACTGCCGTCTTTATTGGACTCGTCATCCCGTTTTCCGGGTTACCGGAGCAAATCATTATTGGCTTTTTCGGCCTGCTGTTTCTGTTTTCAATCACCAGGGGTTTCTACTATATTCGGGTGAAACAGGTCAGATTGCATAGAGAATGGATGCTGCGAGCGTTCGCTATCGGGCTCAGCATTGCCACCATGCGGTTGCTCTTTATTCCTGCGTTGATCATAGTGGGCAACCCCACTCAGTCTGAAATCGAAGCACTCTCTATCATTTCGTTTACACTCGCCTTTTTCCTGCACTGCAGTTTTGCCGAGTACTGGATTAGAGCGACTCGAACTGTGAGTGCTTAATTAGTAATTCCCATGGCCCTGGCTCTAGTTAAAAATTACTGGATGCAATGATGAATAACCCACGCCCTACTATTTACCCGGAGATTGAAGCGAGGAAGTAGGGGGCCGTATCTTGATTTGCCATACTGAAGTGTTAGATGATAGCAATTGAGTAATTAATCAGAGCTTCACTAGATTTGGCCTCCTTGATTACTCTTTCGTTTAGTCTAATCGAAAATGCCATCATTCATGGATAAATGAGTGCGGTAGCGGTTTCAAGCGAAGTAAAATCGCTGTCTGTCCACTCGCACCTATTTGGCGAAAAGCTGGGAAACACGCACAAGCGAGTCATCATCTATCTGATAACAGGTGTAGGATTACTCCTTGGCTATACATTGCTTCGCGGTAATTCCTGGCTGGGTTCACAGCAACTTCATACTACGATGGAAGCACTGGCCACGTCCCTGGCATTGATTGTTGGGGTATTGTCACTGGTTCGTTACTACACGAGAAAGAACAACCTTTTCCTGTTCATAGGTACGTGGTTTCTAGGAACAGCGTTCCTCGATGGCTACCATGCCGTCGTGACCTCCGCTTTTTTTGAGCCTTTTATGCCGTCAGATAATGTCTCGCTCATTCCATGGAGCTGGATTGCATCGCGTGCGTATTTATCACTCTTCATGTTTTTCAGTTATTTGGCGTGGAGACGCGAGGACAATCTTGGTATCGCCGGTCGAATTTCTGAGCGTAACGTGTATCTGCTCTCGCTGGCATTCACTGGCGCAAGTTTTCTGTTTTTCTTCTTGGTACCCCTGCCACGGGCCTATTATCCGGAGTATATCTTCCAACGCCCCGAGGAGTTTGTCCCGGCACTCTTCTTTGGCCTTGCCTTAGTAGGGCATCTACATAAAGGATACTGGCGCTTCGATAATTTTGAGCATTGGTTGGTTATTTCACTGATTGTTGGTTTCTTGGGGCAGGCCGCTTTCATGTCCTTCTCCGGCATGTTGTTCGATTTTGAATTCGATGCGGCACACACTCTGAAGAAGGTCAGTTATATCTGTGTCCTGGTTGGATTGTTATATAACATGGCCAATGTTTACGCCAAGGCTGAACGGGCAAGTCAGGCCAAGTCCGATTTTCTCAACATAGTAAGCCACGAATTCAGGACACCATTGACTGTCGTCCTCGGCTATACTCCGGTGCTTAAAAATGCCAGAGAACTCCCATCTGTCAAGCAGCTGATGGAGACCTTGGAGCAGGGTAACCTGGACCGAGACGAGATTAAGGGCCGCATAGGAACCGTTCTCGATGATATTGCGGATTACGCCGAAAGAATGAACCGTTCGGGTCGCCACCTGCTCCGACTAATTAACGATATGCTGGACATTTCTAAATTTGAAGCTGGGAATTTCGAGCTAGATCTTAAAACTGTTCCCATGGATGCGATGGTCTATTCAGTCGTTGAACAGTTCAAAAAATCGGCCGAAGACAAGAACCTCCAATTGCTCTATGAAACCCATGGTGAAATTGTTATCGCTGACGAGATTCGGTTGACACAAATATTTTTTAATCTGGTGGGAAACTCGATAAAGTTTACCGCCACTGGCAATATCAGCATTTCGACAAGAAGAAGCGGGGCTTTCATAGAATGTCTGGTGTCGGATACCGGTTGCGGTATCCCGGAAGCAGAATTTGATGAGGTGTTTGAACGCTTTAAACAAGTAGACGAATCGGCTACACGCAAGGCCGGTGGTACAGGTATGGGTCTTGCCATTGTGAAACTTCTGGTCGAACTTCATGGTGGACATATCAATGTCTCCAGCAAACTAGGTGAGGGGAGCGCATTTCGTTTCACAATTCCTGCGGATCAAAAGAGCACTGACTAGATGGCCAAGATTTTATTTGTAGATGACGATCAGGATATTTGTGACCTGATCACCTTGCGACTTGGGATTGCCGGTCATGACACTACCATCGCCGAAAATGGCAAGATTGGCCTGGAAAAAGCGCTGGCAGAAACTTATGATCTTATACTCATGGACATGCATATGCCGGTGATGGAAGGTCATGAGACCGTTAGAACTCTTCGGAATCGAGGCTATACTGGACTCATTGTGGCGCTAACCGCCTCGGTTATGACATCTGAAACCAGTGCGGCGATTGCCTCCGGTTGCGACGATGTAATAGTTAAGCCCATCACTGAAGAATTTGAAGATCAGGTGGCCAAATTTATCGAAGGCCACACCGGGCCCTGATTGGCGTTTTGTTGTTGGAATTGAAACCCGTATCCCCTGTCTTCGGAGTCACGATAGCTTAGTGCAAGCAAGGATCATCCAAATGTCCAGATCGGGTTATTGAAAAGCCATGCCGAAGGACGATAAAGGTATGTTAAATGAGCTGGCTATATTGCAAGATAAGTTTGCCAGCAATCTAGATAGTCGGATTGGTGATATTGCGTCTACTTTACAAGAGTTAAGAGATGTTTCGAAACAGGAGGAATTTAGTTTTCGGCTAAAAAATCTGCAGTCATTAGCCCATAAATTGTCAGGTTCGGTGGGCTCCTATGGTTTTGCCGAGGTATCCAGAATTTGTCAGCAAATCGATATTATTACGCTCGAATGCGACGCCGACAGCAAGATGATGGCCACTGATCGCTACGAAGCCCTCGAAAATCTGGTGGTACAGCTAAGAGAAAATGAGGCGGGATTAAATTAGTGGACTGGCTTGAGAAAAGGTAATTTGGATCTGAGGGAAAGGGAATTAGCTGCAATTGAGGCAAGCGTTTCGGAAGAACAGTGCTAAGATCAATCTTGTGCTGCTGGATATTGCCCTGTCTGGAGTTAGTGGAGTCGACGTGCTCAATCAATTGAAAAAGATCGAGCCTTCTGTGCCAGTAATTTTTATGAGCGCATATATAGAAGATAAATCCGAGGCAATAAGTTTTGGGGCTGTTGATGCTATCAGGAAGCCATTCGATCTCGAGGATCTTAAAAGACAAGTGCTCGCGGCACTGTCGGAGCGATAACCCCAAGCGGCGGTGCCCGCCGCATGGTGGATAGTGCGGCACTGTTAGTGGACGAAGTGCTGCCCAAAAATCCTAAATTTCAGTTATTTGAACGTACTTAACTATGCTGCCAGGGAAGGTGGCAGAACTGGCTGCGGCCTGGAATTGCAAACAATTCAAAAATGGCTAAATTAGTGGACGGATAACCGCCTAGATTAGTCAATGTCGTGGAGTTTCCAGAGAGATTTCCGGATTTCCGAAGGTTGTCAGTGTTCGCAGAACGATAGTTTCCGCCAAATGAAGGTGTGGGTTCAAATTGACATAGCTTTTGTTTTGCCTATACTACTGCTTCATTTAGTACTGAAGGATCGTAGTAGGGATTGATCTCCCTCAGCTTGCCGTCGACGACCCTGAACTTATCGAATATATAAGTTTTCCCGTTGGGTGTGTGTAAAATAAAAAGCGATGCTATGTACTCCCCTTCCACGATGTGCTGTACGACTTCAGCACCCCGCATGAGAGGAAATAAACCTGATAGGAAATCGATAACCTCCTGTCCTTGGATTTTAGGAGTAAGCGGACTTTCGTATGTTATGTCGGTGGAGAAAGGTACCTGTGAAAAATCTCCAGCACCCAACCCGGTAATATATTTTTCTGCAATGGAAACCATTTCATTTCGATTCATCTTTTTGCTTCCTCTCTATAGCTTAGCCAATTCTCCTGACTTTCGTATATGAAGCATCCTCATTTCCCTGGCCAGACTCCTAGTTTACTGGGAAGGAGTTAAATCTTGACTTAACATATCAAAAGCCTGGCTTGTCCGAGCGCCTTCATTGAGTTGGCGAATTAAACGGCTTATAGTTTTTGCTACAGTCGAATAGTATGTCAAGTCAAGATTTGACCCACTTCCTAGGGCTGTTAACTTGTCGATACCGTGCTTAATTATCCACTGGAGATACGAAACGCGATCTACACCACCAATGCCATCGAGTCACTTAACAGCGTGGTTCGCAAGGTGATTAAAAACCTAAAGCTATTTCCAACCGATGACTCGGCAAAGAAGGTTGTCTACCTGGCAATCGAGGCCGCGTCGAAGAAATGGACAATGCCAATCCGGAATCGGAAAATGGCATTGAATAGATTTATGATTGAATTCGAAGACCGGCTGACGGGCTACATTTGAACCTGGCAGTTACACAGAAAACTTTACACCCTCATCAAATTCTCAATGACTCCACCGAACTAATAATATTCTCCGCATTAATCCGAATGAAATTCTGAAAAGATTCGGCTAAGAGTGATAGTTCTTTTTGTTCCGGATGAACTGAATACCAGGGTCTTGGTTTCAGTAATGTTTTTAGTTTCAGTTCGATAAGGTATTTAGTTCTAATTTCTAACCAAACGGCGTGTTTGGAAATTATTGAAATGCCGAGACCTGCCATCACACCTTGCTTTATTGCTGCACTGCTGCCCAATTCCATCACACTGTTAACTGAGATGCCTTTTTCTTTAAAAATCTGTTCAGTCATCATTCTGGTGCCAGAACCTTCTTCTCGAAATAGAAAATCCTCACCCTCTAGATCGACTAAAGCGATTTTTTTGCGTTTCGCTAGCCGGTGGCCAGGGCGGGCGATAACGACTAACGGGTTGCTGAGGACCGGAACTGCAACGACACGCGAATTTTCTGGTACGTGGGCCATAATAACGAGGTCATCGAGGTTATCGTCTATACGTTCCATTATTTGATTTCGATTGGCCACAGTCAGTTTGAATTTTACATCTGGATAGAGTCTATGAAAGCCACCTAATAGATGTGGAACAAAGAATTTGGCACTGGTAACGGCTGAAATTTTCAACTCTCCACTCATACCGCACTTCAGTCGAGTTAGTCGTATATTTACGTTCTGTAACTCCTCGAAAATTGCTTTACATGATGCCAGTAATATCTCACCCGCTGGCGTAAGACACTTTCGTCTACCTATACGTTCGAAAAGTGATATTCCCATTGACTCTTCAAGCTGGCTGATTTGGATGCTAAGGGCCGGCGGTGTCAAGCACATCGCCTTAGCTGCTTCGCTGAAACTCTTGTTCTCCGCTGTAGCAATAAGCAATTGCAATTGCCTTAATGTAGGCCTCATTCGCTGATTCCAGTAATTTTTAATGTTAAATAAAAATATAACATATAGTGAACTATATTTAAATATTATTTAACACATTAATCCGCTAATTTAGCCACACGATCTAAATTTACGACCAAATTGAACCTTGTCGGCTCTAACGCATCTGGTGAAAGAAGTCACGTGATTGAAATACTGCTGGAGCGCTACCGCAACCGTGATAGTCGTTCCGACGGCAATGCGAAGAATTTACCATTCCTTGATGACTTGGAGCCCGCAATATCGCCGATAGCAGCGATTATTTCCTGCAGTGACACGCGAATGGAGCCGAGTAGGGTGTTTGAGCTTTATCCCGGCGAAGTGTTTTCGATTCGCAATATCGCCAATCTGGTACCTATCCATTCGAGGCGAAACTATCCCTGTGAGACAGCTGCGGGGCTAGAGTTTGCCGTCAAGATACTACGCGTCCCGCATATAGTTGTTTTGGGCCACAGTAATTGCATGGGCATTCACACCATGATGGAACTCCCCTACTTCTCTGCCAATGATAGCGAGGTTGATCGCTGGGTCCGGCAGGCCAAGCCTATATGTGAGTATCTGGAAAATATTAGTCATCGCTTGCCCTTGGAGACGCGGGAAAAAAACTGTGAACAAGCATCCATCCGCTTATCGCTTAGTCGATTGACGACCTATCCCTGCATTCGAACCCGTGTTGAAACCAATGAATTGGTTTTGCACGGTTGGTACTTCGATTTTAGCGAAGACGAGCTTTTTCGTTTTGATCCCGATAGCGAGTGTTTTATTCGCGATGCTCGCGTTAAGAAAGCCAAATCAACCTAATTACTAATGATTATGTTTACTACTGAGAAAACAAATTGGAACTAACAACACACTGGGCTGGGTTACTGGCCATTGCCATTTTCATCGCCGCATACACCCTCGTCATCTTCGAAGAGAATATCCACCTGCGGAAGTCCAAGCCGGTTATCGTAGCTGCAGGTTTTATTTGGATGTTGGTTGCCTTCGCCTATGCAAGCGTTGGGAACACCCATGAAGCTGAGGAATTAATCGGCCACAGCTTGCTCGAATTTGTAGAACTGTTCCTTTTCCTGCTGGCAGCGATGACCTACGTTAACACAATGCAAGAGCGCGGAATTTTTGCGGTACTGCGTGTATGGTTGATCAATCAGGGATTTTCCTTACGCAAAATATTCTGGTACACCGGTGGAATTGCTTTTTTGATGTCACCGATTGCTGACAATCTCACGACGGCACTGGTATTGGCGACGGTGATCATCTCGGTCGGTGGCAATAATCACCGCTTCGTAGTTCTGGGCTGCATCAATATCGTCGTTGCCGCTAACGCAGGGGGTGCGTTCAGTCCCTTCGGCGACATTACCACGCTCATGGTTTGGCAGCAGGGCTTGGTGGAATTCACTCAGTTCTTTTCCCTCGTAGTTCCATCATTGGTTAACTGGTTGGTGACTGCAACCATACTGTCATTCGCGGTGTCGACTGCCCAGCCTGATCGGGTACACGAAGAAGAAGCACATTTACAATATGGTGCATGGGTGGTCGTAGCCCTGTTTATGGTGACAATCGCCATGGCTGTTTCTGTGCACAACTTCCTGCATTTACCGCCAGTACTTGGAATGATGACCGGGCTAGGTTTCTTGCAACTGTTTGGTTATTTCCTGCAGCGCCGTGATAGCTCCGAAAATCAACAAATCGTAAGTGGGACTGCTCTCAACATAACAACATCTCGTAATGGTAACCTCGAGTCCAATAAAACCGTTTATGACATATACAAAAATCTACGTAGGGTCGAGTGGGATACGTTGATGTTTTTCTATGGCGTAATCCTATGTGTTGGTGGTCTCGGTGCATTCGGGTACTTGGCTCTCTTATCCGAGCTGATGTATACGGATTTGGGACCAACCGCTACCAACATTCTTGTAGGAGTCGTTTCCGCTATCGTAGACAACATTCCCGTAATGTTTGCGGTACTTGAGATGAATCCGGAAATGAGCCTTGGCCAGTGGTTGCTAGTAACGCTGACAGCTGGTGTGGGTGGTTCAATGCTCTCCATTGGTTCTGCAGCCGGCGTTGCTGTCATGGGTCAGGCGCGAGGCATATACACATTTTTCGCTCACCTAAAATGGACATGGGCTATAGCTGTGGGCTATGGCGCCAGCATTGCAGTGCATTTTATGGTCAATGGTGATGCTTTTAGGCTTTAAACATTGAGAAATTACATTTAGGGGAATTCAAATTTTGAATACTCCAGAATCGTAACCGAGACTATTGATTTTGTAGCCTTCTCACTACTCAGGAAAAACATTAATGGATACAGTAAATAGGATTCTAATCGTATTTGACCTTTATAAAGATTATCGTGAAGAATCAAACCAAGTTCCTGTCGAGGTTAGAAATGCGATACGGCTTATCTCGGACAAGCAAACAGCACACCTGATTCTTGTAGGTTGTGGTATCGAGGAATACTTACGTGACAGTTATTCCAAATTTGGGAAAGATGCTATCGCAAAGCGAAGGGAGTATTGCAAAATACTTGAAGGACGATTGAAGGCTGTTGCGGACAAACTGACAAAGCAACATTATCAGGTTACATTTAGATTTCTTCGCACATACCCGCGTTACGATCAGATTGCACAATTGAGTAACAAATACGACGTCGATTTGGTCGTTCAACATGTCAATTCGAATGCATCTCCGCAACGGTTTTTGTCAGCAAATGACAGTTGGCAATTGGTACGGACCTGCCCGCGATCGCTATTAGTCGTTAAAAACAAAGACTGGAAAAATTCTCCTGTTATCATAGTGGTAGTTGATCCGATGCCTAGTTATCATCGTCCATTGCCTTATCATTCTGCGATTTTGGATGTTGCATTTCAAGCAAAAGTACAATTGCATGGCAATTTGCATGTGGTACATGCCTACTCTGAATCTCCTTGGCCTTTTTCTAATACTGAGTCGTTAAAAAACAAACATAAAAAGGCTCTCGTAGAAATGCTATCCGCATATCGCATAGACCCGGAATCTGTTCATCTGGTTGACAAAACGCCGCTCTATGCTTTGTTGGACTATAAAGAAAAACTTGAGGCGGACATTATAATTATGGATACATTATCCAAATCCAAATTTACAGAAGCAATAAGTGGGAATTTAACAAAAAGTGTACTCGACTATTTGCAGTCGGATCTATTGATCGTCAAGCAAAATGATGCAGAGAGCGTTAAAAATGGGTTTGGTCGCTAATTGTCTACAACAGATTTGGACAAGTAATATATATGAAATGGGTAAGGATTTGTGCGCTTATTATATTTTTTGGGTTGATAATTATTATCAATGTTTACGCAGCTGAAAGCCTTCGTTGGGGTTATTCTGGTCCTAATGGCCCAGAGAACTGGTGTGACATTGCCCCAGAATACTTAACTTGTCAGTACCCAAATGGATGTTAAATTCCTGATCTTTAAAGATAAATCAGGCAAGAAATTGAAGATCAGTGCAGTTCCTCGGGCAGCTCGGTGGCCCTGCCTATAAATGGCACGTTGTACGCCACTCCAATTGTGGTCTAAAGCGGAGGTTTGAGTAGAGTCTGATTCTTAGGCAGTTCCTAATTATTTTTGCTTCACTGACGGTGAAGGAAATAAAGTGAGGTAGTAAAACAATTACAGTTGGAGGTAAAAATGGTTAATAACTTATCCCGTATTGTCATTGCGCTATCACTTCTTTTAGCCCACTTTGCTATCTCTGCAGAGTACCCGAATATGGAAGGCCGCTGGAGCGGCAATATCCGCGTTGTCTCTTCTGACACTTCAGGTCAGGTATCAACTGGTGGTGTAATAATTTCTGAATCCGAATTGGTTTTCACGGTCGATTATCAGGATGGCGGAACATTTATTGGGCGATCTCGAACTTCGAGCATGTCAGCTTCCTCAGAGATCATCAACGTGTGGGGCTCGATTCGATCCAATGGTGACGAAGCAATGTTCGTTACCAGTACAGGTGGAAAAGGATTGATATGGTTCGAGAATTCTGCTGCTTTCGAATACTGCTATACCAACATTACGGAAGGGTTGGTAATGGCCTATTGCGCAAAGTTAACAAAGCAAGAGTAGTCGAAGATTAACAGAGGAAAGCTGCTCTCGGGTGCACCGTGTCGGGTACGGACAAGTTAAACAGCATTCTGCGACAATTCGGCACATGAACTGATCAAAGATGTACAAGCACCACCGATTTCCGCCAGAAATCATTCAACATACGGTATGACTCTTCTTCGAGATTGATACACAAATTGTGTACCAACGCTTCCGACCAGCATGATCAGCAGCATTCATCCTCGCGCTGACTTTGCTAGAGAAATTTCTGAGCATGCTTAATGAACTTGATTCAAGGCTACGTAATTCCTACGTTTTGACAGATTTACGGAAGAATGCGGTTGAATTGGTTGGGTGTTGAATTGCATTCAAATTTGACCCGGGAATTGCAAAGATAATTGACCCGGCCAGAGTGAGTAGATTCGGGCACCGCAGCATTGTTTGCGGGTCAATATTCAATGCAAATATGCCGGGGTAGTGGTCCAATTTTGGATGCAAATCAACACGATAACCCCAAGCGGCGGTGCCCGCCGCATGGTGGATAGTGCGGCACTGTTAGTGGACGAAGTGCTGCCCAAGAATCCTAAATGTCAGTTATTTGAACGTACTTAACTATGCTGCCAGGGAAGGTG
>JADFIJ010000147.1 GCA_022566775.1 Pseudomonadota bacterium
AGTGCGTGGTTGCCGGTACTTCACATGTCGATATCTTTTTTGAACTCTAGTGGCCCAAAGTCAGACTGCACAGAGATGGTCTTGCGCTCTCCGCTGCGGCGGCCCGTGATCCCGGTTGTCAGCTACCTGCGCACAGCCGGGTGCCGTTTCGGGACGTGATGAATGCGGCCTTCGAGCACCTGGTCGCCTGGGTGCGGGATGATGTTGCTCCCCCTACGGCCGACCCGCTGCAGGTTGCGCGGATGTTGCCGGAGCTGGCATTCGCCAGAGATGAGTATGGCAATGTTCTCGGTGGTATACGCCTGGCCGAACACGTGGTGGCTACCGCCAGGAATACCGGCATGAACAACGGCGACAGTAGATTCTGTTTTCTCTACGGTTCCCACCAGCCATTCGACCAGGCCACCCTGACCGCGCTCTATCCAAGCCATGATGACTATGTGGAGGCGGTGAAAGCCGTAGTCGATCAGAATCTGGCGGACGGTTACATCTTGCCGTATGCCGCGGAACTGACGATTCGCAGAGCAGAGAGTGCAAACATCGGCAGGTAGGAACCTTTAGAAGCTTGAAATCCTTAGTATTTACCTATTAAATTTCTCCGCCAGCGCCGTGCAGCGATCGCTCCATTGTTCCTTGATTGTCTCTTTTAATGTATGTAGTTTTGGGTCCAGCTTTATGCTCAGCCTGATCCGGGTTTTCCCATGCTCTTCTTGAAACTTCACTACCACCCGACTCACCGCCTTTGGATGCGCGCTTTCGACCCAACTGAAGATGAGGGTGTCGGGTATATCCAATAACTCGTAAGTTCCCCTGTATAAAATTTCCAGATTTCCCGATTTAACAACATAGGTAAATTCGCCGCCCTTGCGAACCTTGTTTTCCAGCCTGACGATGCTGTGGCGACCGAACATCCAATCGCCGACGAACACCGGAATCAGCCACTGGTCATACACTTCCTGTGCGGGAGCATTGATGGTTTTACTGAGGGAAATGCTGGAAGCCTTGAGTTTGCCCGGTGGTAGCTGCGGGTCATCCTCCAGCATTGAGAGTTGCTGAGCTGCCATCTCACTGCGCATTCTCATAGGGATTGTCCGGCATCAGTTGGTCTGGTAGCCCGGCCCGCCGGGAGGCGGGTTTCTGGCCGTAATTGCTCGCCAGATAATCCAGAATGGTATCCTCCAGGTTGATTGTCAGCTGGCCAAGACCCTGGGTATCCTGCATCCATCGCAGGCGGCTCTTCCAGACTTCACGGCTGCCGGAGTTTTGTGAGATGAGTCGCGCCGAATGACATTCCGTGCATGTAGCCTGTACCTGTAACCAGCCCTCACTCATCTTCAGGCCGGTAAAACTGTCGATTTCCTGTGCCGAGGAAGCTTGGGTCAGAAGCAAAGCCACTGCGCTCAGCACTAGAATTCCCTCGGCGGATCTGCGAATTGCCAGCATGCTGATCATACCACCTGCACCGCGACCCGATGACAGGTATTGTTCAAATAGCCGCGGGGATTCCAGCCTGGCACCACCATGGGCTGTGATCTGCCCTGATCGTCCATGGCTCTGGACCAGACTTCGTAGTAGCCCGCTTGCGGAAACTGCACCCAGCTCTCCCAGTTCTGCCACGCTAAGCGATTGCTCACCGCCTGTACCGACGTGGGTAACCAGGTCGCACCGAAATCGATGGAGATGAACACGGCGCTGACCTGATTATCGCCGGCCCAGGCGTGTCCCCGCACGACGAGCCTCTGCCCAAGGTCATGGCTGATGCCGGATTGAGGGAAGGTGACGAGGGATTTCACCGGCATGGATTCGATAGTACGCATGTCTGCATTCGGCACCCGGGACCCCGGTGCCACCGCCGTGATCGGCACAGAATAAGAAGGCGCCGCCATCTTCTCGCCGTCATGGACCCGGTCTCTTACCACTAATCGGTTCAACCATTTGCCGGACACCGAACCGGGCCAGCCGGCACAAACCATGCGCAGTGGATAGCCGTTCTGCAACGGAATATCCTCTGAGTTCATGGCCCAGGCGATGAGCGACTCCGGTTCCATGGCCTTGGCGATGGGTACACCGCGGGAGATTGCTACTCGGGTCGGATCGCCACTGGTGTGGGTATCGGCGCCGAAGTAGCCCACATACACAGCGTCGCTCTTGACTCCGCAGTAGTCGAGGACATCACGCAGACGCACACCGGTGAATGACGGACAGCCAATCGCACCGGTGGTCCATTGATTGCCGCTGGCCGCCGGCGAAAACTCGTTGCGACCATTACCTCCGCACTCGAGTTGCAGCTGCAAGGTCACTGCTTCGAAGCGTGACCTTAGATCGGCGATGGAAAAATTGGTGGCGCGTTCACAGGATTCGCCTTCGATTTGCAGACGCCAGCTTTCAGAATCTATATTTTCCGGGGGTAGGCCGTTATTGCGAATGAACATATAGCGATTGGGGGTGACTGCGTCATCCAGTAGATGTGCCGGGGTTTCGGCGTTAAGTGGTCGGTCGTTCAAGACGATCAAGCCATCTTTCCCGGTAATCTGTGTGGGTGCATTGTCCGCGGCGAACGCTGCCGGTATTAATCCCGCTGGCATAAAACGCGAGAATGGGATGCTCATTCCCAACGCGGCGGTCATCGCCACCAGGCCGCTGTTTTTCAGAAAGCCCCGGCGACTCAGTCCATCGCTTCGACGCCCCCAGAGTAGCCGATCCGCGCCAAGCGGGTCTTGTCGATACAGCGCATTGATCTCTGGCTTGTTTTGCTTTTTCATCAGACTTTCCCTCGCCACGGATTGGCTCTGCGGCGTCCCCATTCGTAGTGCCTGGCTACTCTTCATTGCTGTCGGATCATTGCTGTCGGATCATTGCTGTCGGATCATTGCTGTCGGAGTTCCCTCCGATACCGTCTTTTGACGATGCAGGAACTGGCGTTGAGGTTAACAAATATCGGGAAACAGGTCCAAAGGCTGGACCTGGATAATGCACTTATTCTAGTTTCTGCTGTGGCTTCCGCAATTTCAGCAGGAAGCGGTCGGTGTTACGGTTCAGGCGTGGGTCGAAGATATTGCGACTGTGATCGTCGCTGGGCGAGCGTAACAGCTCGCTGGTTTCTACCTGAAAGCCGGCCTCTTCGGCGACATCAATAGCCTGTTGAATCTCCATTCGATGCAAGTCTCGATTATCCCGACCTGGGAGTCCGACATGGTCGGTGATGCCCACTACGCCACCTGGCTTTAACAGGGTCTTGAGCTTGAACAACATCTCCAGCGCCCGCTGGGGGTCGGGGTTATAGTAGTCATGCAGGGTCTGGGCAACGATGACTAAATCCAGAGACTCCGCGGCCAGGCCGATATCGTCGAGCCGCCTTATTATCTGTCGCACGTTGCTGAGATTGCCCTCGCGTATCTTGTTGTCCAGCGCCTCTCCCTGGCTAATGTCCTGGCGATCTTCCTCGAAGCGTAAGCCCCTCGCTGTGTTTTGTGCATAGACGATGCCCTCGGGTCCAACGGCCTTCGAAAGGATGAAGGTGTAATAACCGCCGGCGGCGTATAGATCCAGTACGGTCATTCCCGCTTCGATGCCGAGAAAATCCAACACCTCCACAGGCTTGCGTACCTGGTCCCTGACAAAATCGGTGACGTCACGATCCGGCCCGGTGATAGCGCGGCGCAGGGCTTCCTTGTCGAGAGCGAGAGTCGGTGACGTAAACATGATACAAAAACACAGGAGCGAGGGCGCGCCCAGGAGTCGGCGGCAGATTATTGGAATTTTCACTGTAGCTAACATTTCGTTTTCCAATGACGGTTGTTATGCATCCAAGCCAATCCCCCGGGCCATGAGAAAAGCGAGTAGAGGAATAATGAAGAGTAACACCAACTCCAATTTAGTCAGTAAGCCGATTGCCGGTGGAACCTCGATTGCGTCAGCAGTCGACTTGCGATTCCTGAGGAAAAACATCGTGGGATAGATAGAGAGTAAAGCCAGCAGAAAGAACAGTCCGAGCTTGAACTGGAAGATTGGATTCAGGGAATAGAATTCACTGGGTTTTCCGACCCATAACCAGAGAGTGAGGCCAAACAGCAGAGTCAGTACGGCAGCAATGCCATAGACAACATCCACCTTGGCGAGGTTGCGGGCGTCTTCTCCGTTTATCGTCGGTTTTAGAGCCATGTTCTCGATCACCAGGGCGCCAGCTAGCACAAAAATGGCAACGAAATGCAGAGTGCGGATCAAGGTGTACAGCATGGGACTAATAATACGGCAATTGCGCGCCCATTAGCCCGGTAAATAGGTGCTGGATTCCAGTTTTTCCTGTTATGCTTTCTGCCACATGCTCTAGGGAGTCTTGTCAGCTTATTGCGCAGACAGCATTGCTTCCAGAATAAGAACCGGCTCATTTGCAGCGATAGAATTTTGGAGAGACCATGACTACAGATACTACGGCGACCGCTAACAACAATCCTGCCGGGGGAACTCATCTAAAAACCAATATGCGCAAGGTCGCGTTTACCTCTCTCGCCGGTGCCAGCATCGAGTGGTACGACTTTTTTATCTATGCCACCGCGGCGGCTCTGGTTTTTCCAGCGGTCTTCTTCCCGGACAGCAGCCCAACCATGGGATTAATTTTGTCCTTTGGAACCTTCGCTTTCGGTTTTATTGCCCGTCCCGTGGGCGGGATACTATTTGGACACTTCGGTGACCGGATTGGTCGCAAGCGTACTCTGGTTATCGCCCTGATCTTGATGGGGATCGCCTCCACACTCATCGGTTTGTTGCCAACCTACGCGACTATCGGCGTGGCAGCGCCCATATTGCTGAGCCTGCTTCGATTCGCCCAGGGTCTGGCCATAGGCGGTCAGTGGGGTGGCGCCATGCTGTTGGTCACCGAGAGCGCCCCCGCAGACAAGCGAGGGTATTATGGCGCCTTTGCTCAAGCCGGCGCGCCGGTTGGGGTCATTCTTGCCAATCTTGCTTTCATTATCATCAGTGCGACAGTATCTGAAGAATTCTTTATGCAATGGGGTTGGCGCATTCCGTTTATTTCCAGTGTGGTGCTGATTGGTATCAGCATGTATGTGCAGTTGCACATGGAAGATACTACAGCGTTCAAGGAATTGGCGGCCGCCAGGGCTCGGCAGGAAGCCGAGCACCCTGAGGTCGTAGTCATAAAACGTTCACCGGTACTGGAGGCGATCGCTAAGTATCCGAAGCGAATCGCCCTGGCAGCCGGCGCCTTTCTCTCGATTCAGGTGACGTTCTATATCCTCATAGGCTTCGTGTTGGCCTATGGCAGTGACCCGAACGGCGCCGCCCTGAGCCGGGACAATATGTTGATTGCGGTGCTGATCGCCTCGGCTTTGCAAATTCCGGCCCAGTTCATGGCCGCGTCCTACTCAGACCGGCACGGCCGCCGTGGCATTTTCATGCTCGGTGCAATACTCACCGGCGCCTGGGGTTTCCTGCTGTTCCCACTTATCGATACCGGTAACTTCTGGCTAACTGTGCTTGCGATCAGCGGTGGTTTGATGTCCCTGGGGATGATGTATGGTCCCCAGGCGGCATTTTTCACCGAGTTGTTCAGCACCGAGGTGAGGTACTCAGGGGCTTCTCTGGGCTACCAGGTAGGCGCCATACTCGGTGGTGCATTTGCGCCAACTATCGCCACCATACTGTGGGTCAGCTACGACATTATCTGGGTATCGGTGTATATCGCCATCGCCTCGGTCCTGTCCCTCATCTCTGTGGCGATGCTGACTGAAACCTTCAAGACGGATTTGAATGCCGTCGACTAGCCCGGATATTTCACCTAACCGCTTGATAATTAGGGCTAGGACTGCGTACAGGCGGTGGCGTTCGGCGGCCGAATAACTGGGTGTAAATCTGTTGAGTCCGATAAAAACAGGCAGATGAGGATGGCACATTGCGTATCAAGGACTGCAATAATACGGCAGATTTCAGGAGGCTGGCCAAAAAAAGACTACCGGCGCCGCTGTTTCACTATATCGATGGCGGCTCCGACGATGAGATCACCCTCAGGCGCAATACCGAGGCATTCGATAAGGTCAGGCTGATCCCCAATGTATTGGCGGATTTGTCGGCGATGGATTTGTCAGTCAAGGTGCTGGGACAGGATATCGAATGGCCGGTTTTCTGTTCACCGACGGGGATGAGCCGACTATTTCATCACCACGGTGAACGCGCGGTCTGTCGTGCCGCCCATAAGGCCGGGACCATGTACACGCTCTCCACACTATCTACGGTGAGTATCGAGGAAATTGCTGCACTCACGCCGGGACCTAAATGTTTCCAACTGTATATTCACAAGGACCGGGGCCTCAGCTATGCCTTTATCGAGCGTTGCAAGCAGGCAAAGTTTTCTTCGCTGTGCCTGACGGTTGACACACTGGTTGCCGGGAATCGGGAGCGGGACCTAAGCACCGGTATGGTCATGCCACCGAAGTTTACTCTTAACAGCATGATCAGTTTTATGATGCATCCCAGCTGGGCTCTGCATTTTCTGATGTCGGAAAAATTTCAGTTAGCCAATGTGGCGGGGCAAATTGAAGCGGGCACGGGCAAGCTGACTTCGGTGATCGACTACATCAACAGCCAGTTCGATCGCTCAATCACCTGGAAAGATGCAGAACAGGCGATTCAGACCTGGGGTGGGCCCTTCGCGATCAAGGGTGTCATGTCGGTAGAGGATGCCAGGCGGGCCGTGGGCATCGGTGCCAGTGCCATCATGATATCCAATCACGGAGGTAGGCAGTTGGATGGCTCAACCGCGCCATTCGATCAACTGGCAGCGATCGTGGATGCAGTCGGCGACAAGATTGAAGTGATTCTGGATGGTGGTGTGCGACGTGGCACCCATGTGCTGAAGGCGTTGGCGATGGGTGCCAGGGCCTGCATGATTGGGCGTGCCTATCTATATGCGCTCGCGGCCGGTGGACAACCTGCGGTTGAGAGAGCACTGGAGCGACTCCGCCAGGAAGTCGAGCGGGACATGATCTTGATGGGCTGCTCCAGCATCGGTGAGCTTAATCGAAGTAAGCTTCAATTCGATTAAGCCGCCGGTTGCCGATAGGGAGGCTCGGGATTATCGTTTTTGCTGCCGGCAGCGAATGCTATTATCCAGAGGTGCCCTGGCAGAGTCTACCCGCGTTATCATTTCTGCTGCCAGGATCCGCCGGCGTTCTGAATGTAGTGTCCGGCGCGGGTCGCCGCTACGGCACGCTCGTAGGCGAGAGCCCCAACCTGGTCGACGCTGATGTTATTTTGCCGGGCAATTTGTTGATAGCGTTGCCGGCGCTGGCCATTGATATCCCGTATCAGGGCGGCCACATCGGCCGGTGCGGTATTCACCACCATGCCGACGTAGCCATCACGTTGCTCACCTACCAAGCCCTGTTCTTTCGCTTCCTGCAAGGTGATGGCGTAGGCGGTAGGAACCAACAACACCAGCAAAAGAAAAGTCGCTGCAATATTCAAATATTTCTTCATGGTGAATTCCTTTAAAACAAACCACTGTCGAGGGTGAAGATATCATCCAGTTCTTCTTCGACCCTGATACGAATCTCGTGTTCGATTCGTACATTGAGATTAATAGTTATGGGCTCATTCGGGATCACCACTTGCACAGTTGGGGTGCAGGCGGAAATGCCAATACTCAAAAGAGCCAGGGTGCTGAGTAGGTGTGATTTCTTCATGGGTCGGATTCGCTCTTTAATGGTAGCTTGAACTATAACGTGGACAGATGAACCTCGCCTTAATTCATTGTTGGGACGGTGCAATCATTAGACCGCCTGAAACCGGAAAAGTTACTGATTTCCAAGGCTTTGTTCCAGCGCATCGGTAATAATCCGGCTCGCTTGCAGGCTGCGTATCAGGGTCGGGATATTGTCCGTAATATTCACGTTCAGGTTGATCCCCTGGCCATTATTCATATCGGGATTAGTGCCTCGAAGTTGAACTGCCAGTCGGAGATCTCCATTTTCATCGTAAAATACATCTGTATTCATGGTGGTAAATTGATAATTCGACAGCGCGTCATTGACCAACTGGATACTGGGATTACTACTGGGGATTGGGTTCGCCGGCGTGTATTGGATAGCTCCACCGGGCTGCAACGCAGCGATGAGTCCTGCCTCGATAAGAATTTTATCACCACGAAGTTGCAGCGGAAGATAACCACTAATGCGGCCTTCCACCACCAGGCCGGGATAGTCTGCCAGCTCCACAATTGACGCCAGATCGAGATTGTCTATTACAACGGCCAATTCATTATGATCGCGATCGGCCCGGTACTCGAATTCTGGAATGGCAAGGTTGCCACCCAGTAGCTCTGCACTCGCACCATCGATGTTAAATTGATTGTCAGCGGTATCGAAGCGGTATTGCCATTCAATATTTTGCACCGGTAAACCGGCATCGACCGAGGCAATGGTCGCTCGTTGAGAGCCGACAGATAGCAGTCCCAGTGGCGTTGTCACCTCGGCAAATAATTCGCTATTCAAGTCCACGAAGAAAACGTCATCGTAAAATCCGCTGATATCTTGCATGCTGAATCGCACGGGTCCACCGAATTGCCAGCTCTGGTCGCTTTGCTGGCTCCATGAGATATTGCCCTGTCCGGCAATTTTTCCGGCTACGATATCGCCGTTCACCACACTTTGTTCGAGCAGCGCGGACAGTGGTGCTGCCGTGGCGAAATCGTATTGCGCCAGCTTTATTTCGACATCGCCCGTATCGCGAAAGAAGTAATGTTGGATGGCTGCCCCAATCTTCAGCTGTTCGTTAAATTCTATTTCTATCAGGGTAGTGAGACTGCCGTCATGCAATTCGAATCTGCCGGCGGCCGAGAGTTGTGGGAATGACAGGGCATCAATACCGGGGCTGATTTGCGTGCTACTGAAGCCGAAATCCAGGTCGAAGCTATTGCCAAGCCGCAAGTTTAGATTTTCCAGTTGCACTGTGGCAGAAGCATCGATCCCTGCTGTCTGCATAACCGGGGCAACGAGTTCCAGTGAGGCAGCCGACAGCCGCAGCTCAGTGTTGCCGTAGATGAGATTGGCGCTGCCATTCAGGCTCAGGTCCT